>DASWKG010000175.1:0-9818 GCA_036396755.1 Actinomycetota bacterium | reverse complement strand
CCAGCGCTCGTAGGTTCCCGCGGACATGTAGCACACGACGCGGCGGTCAAGGTCGTGCAGCTCGGCGACGAGCGACTTCGGCGAGTCGAACAGGTCGATGTCGTAGACGTCCGCGTCGTAGGAGACGTCGACCTCGCCCTGCAGCTGGATCTGGAAGGTGTCGCCGGCGCTCGGCTGCCACTGAGCCGCGGCCCGGGCGCTCGCGAAGCCGGTGCTGCCCACGATGGCCGTCAGGGCAAGAAGGATGCCGACGTTCACGTCTCGGAACGCCCCGGACTGTCGCCGCTCACGCGTGGAGTCTCGCACGGGCGGCCCCCGCTCGGTAGTCCAGTTTCTGTACTTGCCTTGAAGGCTCCCGCTCCCTCATCCTCGGTCCGATCAGCCGACGCACGGGAGGAGCCCAAGTGAACACGGGGGCCAGGCCCGCCATCGACGACGCGGGCCTGCGCGAGCGCTTCGCCGGGGAGCTGCTGCGCCCGGAGGACGCGGGCTACGACGCCGCCCGCGCGATCTGGAACGGGGCGATCGACCGGCGCCCCGGCTTGATCGCCCGGTGCTCGGGCACCGCCGACGTCATCGCCGCGGTGCGGTTCGCCCGTGAGCGCAACCTTCTCGTGGCCGTACGCGGGGGGGGCCACAACGTCGCCGGGACGGCCGTCTGCGACGGCGGTCTCGTGATCGACCTCTCGGCGATGAAGGGCATCCGGGTGGACCCGGCCGCCGGGCGGGCCTGGGCCCAGCCGGGGGTGCTCTGGGGCGAGCTGGACCACGAGACCCAGGCCTTCGGTCTGGCCACCACCGGAGGGGTCGTCACCCACACCGGGATCTCGGGGCTCACCCTCGGGGGCGGCATCGGGTGGCTCCACCGAAAGCACGGCCTCACCGTCGACAACCTGCTGTCTGCGGACGTCGTCACCGCCGACGGCCGGCTCCTCATGGCGAGCGAGGACGAGAACCCGGATCTGTTCTGGGGGCTCCGCGGCGGGGGCGGCAACTTCGGGATCGTGACGTCGTTCGAGTACCGCCTGCACCCGGTCGGACCGACGGTGCTCGCGGGCCCAATCTTCTTCTCCCTCGACGATGCACCGAAGGTGATCCGCTTCTACCGGGACTTCATCGCCTCGGTCCCCGACGAGTACATGTCGGTCCTCAACCTTCGGCGAGCCCCGGCAGTACCGTTCATCCCCGAGGAGCTCCACGGCGAGCCCGTCATCACCGTGGTCTCGTTCTTCGCGGGCTCGATCGAGGCGGGGGAGGAGCTCGTGCGCCCGCTCCGGCGGGTCGCGACGCCGCTCGTGGACCTTCTCGAGCCCAAGCCGTACGTCATGCACCAGTCGATGTTCAACCCCACGGTCCCCCACGGGTGGCACTACTACTGGAAGTCGCAGGAGCTGGCCGAGCTGACCGACGGCGTGGTCGAGGTGCTCCTCGAGCACACGAGGCGGATCACCTCGCCGCTGTCGTACACGATCATCTTCCAGCTGGGCGGCGCGATGAGCAGGGTGGAGGAGGACGCGACCGCCTGCAGTCACCGCGGCCTCGGCCACAACGTGAACGTCAACAGCGTCTGGACCCCGGACGACCGCGACGCCGAGGCGCACATCGCCTGGGCTCGGGACTTCCACGCCGATCTCGAGCGCCACGGCCCCGGGGCCGTCTACGTGAACTTCCTCGGCGACGAGGGCCACGACCGGGTCGTCGCCGCCTACGGGGAGGCGAAGTACGAGCGGCTCGTGGCCCTCAAACGCAAGTACGACCCCCAGAACGCCTTCCGCCTGAACCAGAACATCAACCCGGAGGGCTGAGCCCGGCGCTCAGGCCGAGCCCAGCACCACCGCGCTGAGCTTGATCTGGTCGTACTCGATCGCGCCGGCGCCCTCGAACTGGGTGCAGTCGATCCCGAACAGGACCAGCCCGGGGCCGACCGGGGGGGTGACGATCGACAGCGGCATCAGGTCCCAGTTGTTGCCGAAGACCCCGAACCCGATCCTCGAATCGTCGAGGTTCGCGGTCTCGCTCGTCCCGAGGACGCAGTTGCCGAAACCCTTGTCCGCGTCCTCCTCTACCAGCGCTCGCAGCTGGCCGACGAGCAGGACCGGAGACCTGGTCGGGAGCGTGAGCTCGAGCGTCGCGCACGTCACCGGCGCCGCGCTCTCGGGGTCGCAACGAGGGTGGTTCGTCGACCCGCCGAAGGCCGCTCCGCCCGGTCCCTGCGGCCCTGCCGGGCCCTGCGGTCCCGCGGGACCCTGGGATCCTTGCGGCCCAGTCGGTCCCGGGTCGCCCTGGGGCCCCTGCGGACCCGGGATCCCCTGAGCCCCCTCGGGCCCCGCAGGCCCGGGCGGGCCCTGCCGGTTCCAAGAGAGCCCGGTCTCGTCGTTCTTGCAGTCGTCCTGGTCCTCGACCACGCGGAGCTTGCCGTAGCCTCCGCCGTGAGGATTGCCGTCGGACCGGAAGCAGCCGTTGATGACCCCGGCGCTATCGGGGATGGCGGCGAAGGCCGCACCGGCGACCAGCGCCAGGACCACCGCGGTTCCTGCGATCGTCGAGCCTCGGGCCGCGAAGCGACCCATCTTGAAGCTGCGCATGGTTCCTCCTCAGTCGTATGGGTTCGGGCGGATGGGCTCAGATCTCCTCGAAGTAGCGCTTCAGCGCCCACTTGGCGAGGTCGTCGCCGAGGCCGGTGCCGTCGGTCCCGCCGGTGGTCCAGTGGTCGCCTCCGTAGACGCGGGCGTCCTCGACCTCCGACCGCAGGTCGTCGACCCTCGCGAAGTCGTGGGTGTAGACGGTGACGCCTGAGCTCACGAACGTGATCGATAGGTCGATCTGCTTGGTCCCGAGGAACTCCTCGAGGCCGCGGCTGATCGCTCCCGTCAGGCAGGCGTGGCCGCTCACGTACTCGGGGTGGTTCGCGGTGAGCGACAGCGGCTCCCAGGCGGGGTCGGCGGTGGTCAGGGGGTTGCCGTCGGTGTCGGCGAGCCGGATCGCGGTGATGGGCCGCCACGCGAGGTAGTGGTACTTGGTGTTCCAGCACGTGATCATCGCGTCGGCGGCGGGGATCGTCGTCATCGCGAACAGGAGCGCCGAGTCCGCGGTCGAGAGCCCCCGCTCGTTCGCCAGGCCGCGGAGGGCCCGGTTGTACTGGCGGACGGTGTTCTCGGTCCAGAAGGTCGCGACCTCGTCCTGGGCGGGGTCGCGCTGGACGTCGGTGAGCGCCGTGTCGGCCTTTCCCCCGTAGATGCGCGTGCGCTCGAACTCCTCCGCGTAGCGCTTGGAGGTGAGCTTGTGGGGTCCCTTGGGGCGGAACTGGTCGGGGGACTCGGCGAGGAACGGGGTGACGTTTGCGACGTAGGGGGTGACCGGGGCTCCCGAGGGGTTGGTCCGGCGCCACTCGCCGGGGCCCGTTCCGTCGAAGGCGTCGGGGGCCGGGGCGAGGGCGTCGCGGCCGTCGTGGGCCCTGCGGGCGATGATCTCGAGTGCCGAGCGCTGGCCCACGCTCACGCCGTCGGTCTCCGAGGCCCCGTCGGGGACGTCGGCGAGGGCCGCGTCGTAGGCGGGGTCGAGCCTCGAGGCCTTCTGGGTGGGGAAGTAGTGCGAGAGCACGTCGTGGGCGGCCGCGGCGACCGCCGCATCGACCGAGGCGCCGGGGGCCGCGTAGCCGGTGAAGGCGTAGGGCTCGTTCGTCCCCTCGATCGCCATCACGGCGTCGTAGACGGCGGCCTGGGTGATCGCGACGTACAGGCTGGCCGCAGACGGGGTGGACCTGCTGCCGTCGGCCATGATCGTGTCGAGCGCGATCTCGTTCCAGTGGACGACCGGGTTGTCGCCGGGGGCGGCGACCACCTGCTGGACGGGCGCCTGTGCCGAGAGCGTCGCGACCGCGAGCGCGACGACGCTGGTTCGGGTGATCCATCTCATGACGGGCCTCCTTGGGCTCGGGCGCCCGGTTCGGGGCGCTCAACTGGGCGAAACGGACGACTCACCGGGTCTCGTGGCCTCCAGACCCTGCATCACGGTCCGGCCCCTAGAACCCTAGGGAACGCCGGGCGGCGGATAAATATCGGAAACCCTCAATGTTTTCCGGCGGCGGCCTCGAGAGCCCTGGCGAGCTGGACGCGGGACTGGATCCCGAGCTTCGCGTAGGCGCGGGACAGGTGGACCTCGACCGTCCGGACCGTGACGAAGAGGGCCCGGGCGATCTCCTTGTTGGAGAGCCCCTCCGCGGCCAGCTCGGCCGCGCGTCGCTCGGCCTCCGTCAGCACCCCCGCCGACTGCCCGCGGCGACCGCCCACCCGCGCCAGCTCCGCGCGCGCCTGCTCGGCCCAGCCACCGGCGCCGATCGCGTCGAAGCCTTCCGCCGCTCCCTCCAGCGAGCGGCGGGCCCCGCCCCACTTCCGGCGGCGACGCTGGGCCCGCCCGAGGCTGAGGAGTGACCTCGCCCGGTCGAAACGGAGGCCCAGGGTCCCGTAGCGCTCGGCCGCCGCCTCCAGCGCTCCCGCTGCCTCCTCGTCGAACGCCTCCGCCGTGAGCGCGATGAGGGCGGCGCAGCGCGCGGCCGTCGCCAGTCCCCAGGGGTGCTCCTGATCCTCGGCAAGCTGCCCGAGCCGTTCGGTGATCTCGCTCGCACGGTCCAGCTCATCGAGGGTGACGAGGGCCTCCACGAGATCGGGGGCGACGGGGAAGGCCCCGGGATCGCCGATGCCCTCGCGCTCCGCGTGGTCCCAGACGGGCAGAAGGTGCGCGACCGCATCCGCGTGCTGGAGCGCGAAGAGGGCGGCGAGCCCGAGGGCGCGCTGGGTCTCGAGGAGCTGCCAGGTGGCCCCGGTGGCCTCCGCTCCGGCCAGCGCCTTGGAACCCCATCGCTGCGCCTCCTCGGGCTGCCCGCGGCAGGCGGCCAGGAGGGCGTGACACCGCTCGAAGGTGGGGCCGACGAACAGGTCCCGCTCGGCCGACTGCCTCCACTCCTCGACGAACCGCGTGGCCGCATCCAGGTCACCCGCCCGCAGCGCGAGCTCGCACAGGTGGAGGCTGATGACGATGTAGGCCCACGACTCGCCACGAGCGTCGGTCAGCTCGAGCAGCTCGGTGAGGATCGACCGCGCCGCATCCACCTCGCCGCGCCAGGTCAACCGGACCGCCGCCAGACGCTCGAGCGACGCGATGATGTGGATCGCCGACTCCGAGACGTCCCGCGAGCGGTCCCGCAGGTCGTCGATCGGCCGGCCGCCCAGCGCGCGCGCCCATCCGAGGCCCTGGAGCGCCAGCCGCTCCACGTCCGGGCCGGCGGCGGCGCTGAGCGCGAGGGCCTCCTCGCCCCACCGATCCGCCTCCTCGATCCGCTCGACCCGGATGATGGTCCCGCTGATCGCCTTCCTCGCCAGCGCGGCCGCCTTCAGCTCCGCGTCCGGCCCCGCCTGCTCGAGCGCGCGCTCGAGGTGCCCCAGGTGCTGATCCGCGTGGGTGACCCCCCCGCCCTCGGACAGGAGGAGCTCGGCCCGAGCGCGGGCGACGCCCGGTGGAAACGACTCCAGCTCGGGGGCGAGAAGGTCCGTCACGCGTTGCTGTTCGCCCGCGACCTCGAGGTACCCGGCGAGCGTCAGCAGACGGCCACCCCGTTCGGGGGTGCCGGGAGCGGTCAGCCGGAGCGCGTGCTCGGCCAGCTCGACCGCCTCCCGGGCCGCGCCTCGCGCGGACGCCGTCTCCGCGGCCGTGGTGAGCGTCGCCGCGAGCTCCGCGTCCGGCCGGACCGTCGCGAGGGCCAGGTGGCGGGCGCGCAACCCGTCGCCGGTGACGGCGACCGAGAGGTCGAGGTGCAGCTTCCGCCGCTCGCCGGCGAGGGAATGCCCCAGGGCGGCTGCGGCCAGGAGCGGGTGCGACGCACGAACCCGGTCCCCGTCGAGGACGACGACCCCCGAGTCGACGGCGTCGTCGATGTCCGCCTGATCCACGATCGCGGCGAGCTGAGCGTGACGGAGGTCCGTCGCGAGCGCGACGGCGAGCAGGACCCTCCGGGTGGCAGCGGGGAGGGCATCGACCCGTGCGCCGAGCAGATCCGCGACCTCGTTCGGAAGCGCGATCTCCTCGTCGGCGTCGGAGACGCCCCCTTCCCCGATGGCGCGACCGAGCTCCAGCGCGAAGAGCGGGTTGCCGAGGGACGATTCGAAGATCCTGCGGATCGTTCGCCGCGGCAGGCTCAGGCCGAGGCGCTCGAAGATGATCCGGCGCGTGGCCCCGAGGCTCAGGGGGCCGATCGGCACCCGCTCGAGCCGGCCGCGCCGGTGGAGGACCCGCTCCAGGGCGGTGGGATCACCACCGGAGCGGCGCGCGAGCAGCAGCTTCACCGCCTCGGCCTCGAGGCGGCGCGCGGCGAAGGTGATCACCTCGGCGGAGGGCCCGTCGAGCCACTGGATGTCGTCGACCGCCACGAGGACCGGGCCGTCCGCCGTCAGCGCGCGGAGGCCCCCCAGGAACCCCGTGGCGATGGCCTGCAGCTCCGGCGAGTTGCCCGAAGGGTCCCGTCGGAGCAGGGCGACCTCCAGCGCCCGGAGCTGCGGCACCGGGATCCCCGTCAGCTCTGCCGCATCGACGTCCTCGAACAGGTCGATGAGCGCGGAGAACGAGAGCTGCATCTCGACATCGCTGGGGCGCGCCGACAGGACACGGAGCGCCCGTTCCTCGGCCCGGGCGACCCCGGCCTCCCAGAGCGTCGTCTTGCCCATGCCCGGGTCCCCGGAGAGGAGGAGGGCACCGGCCGTCTCACCCTCGATGAACCGCTCGAGGAAGCTGAGCTCGGGCTCGCGGCCGATGATGCGCAGGGGCACGGATCGCTCCTTCCCCCCCGGAGGCGTCCACCGGGCCTCCATTGGAGCAGAGGGCCCCGCGGCCGGCAACGACGACCCTTAGGGCACGATCTCCGCCGAGCCGTCGCCGCCGAAGACCTGGAGCTCGGCCGCGTAGACGTTCGAGTCGGCCGTGGATCCCTCGATGCAGCCGGTCGTCGTCCGGGGGTCGTCGTCCTGCTCGCCCTGGTAGAGCGGCCCGCCGGTGCACTGGTTGTGCAGGACCACCAGCCGCACGTGGGTCGCCGGGCCAGCCGGCACGTCGAACGTGCGGAGCTGGAGCTGCGGGTTGAACGGCCGGTACGCGTCGCCGGGGAAGGCGTCGGGCGGGCTCGTGTACCGCTTCTCGAACCCCGTGCCGCCCGCGCAGTCGGCGCCGGCGGTCGCGTCGCACGTCCAGATCTCGAACTGCCGGACCGCCGAGTAGCGCGTGGCGGTCAACGCGCTCACCTGAACGCGGGTCACGTCGTGTGCCTCGCCGCCGAGGTCCACGGTCACCGTCGCGCCGCGCGCGTCCGGCACCCGGTTCGTGACCGACCACGCGGTGGACTCGGTGTCGTCGATCAATGAGGCGAGCGCCGTGCCCTCGCCGCCGGCCGCGCCACCCTGCGCCCCCGAGGCCCAGTTGGCGGGCATGCGCACGAGGAGCGTCCCGTCGTTGTCGGGCTCCTCCTCGGTCACCGCCGGGACCTCCAGCGTGAACCGCTTGAAGCCGTGGCCCGGGGCCGTTGCGAGGAACCGGTAAGTGCCCGGGACGAAGGGGGCGGTGTCGTCGAGCGTCGTGCCGTCCAGGGCGTCGGCGATCGGGACCGCGCGCGCCTCGTAGGTGCCCACGAAGAGCTTGGCGGCCACCGGCTCACCGGTCTCCGCCGAGACCGGCCGGAACGTGAGCACGGCCTCGTCGGGCTCCTGCGGCGAGTCGAAGGCGGGAACGGCGTTCAGGTCGCCGCTGCCGTTGCTCACGGCGCTCTCCCCCATGCCCCGGCGCGCGAACGCGGTCCACAGAAGATCCTGGTTGGCGCCGCCCGTGCGCAGCATGTCCGCGGCGAGGTACGCGTCGCGCGCGTTCAGCATCGAGATCGACGACTGCATCAAGAGGAACGCGTCGAACACGTTCTGGATCCACCGGCGGTTGCCGGGGCACTGGTCCACCGGCACCACGCCGTCCGCGCAGTCGCGCTGGAGTGCCATATCGCTCGACGGGAACGCCTCGTCGTAGCGCTGGAGGTAGAGCTCGCGGAGCGAGAACCCCGTCGCGCCCCAGATCTCCCCGTTGGCGTGGACGCTCGTGGTCGCGCCGGCGTCGTACTCCAGCTCGCCGTAGGTGAGGGGGCTGTTGCCGATCGCGTAGTTGCGGATGCCGGTGACGCGGTTCCCGGTGACGTACGGGCCCAGCGCGAACGGGTTCTCGTCCCCGATCGGGGTGTACCCGTACTCGAGGTTGATCTCCGAGCCCACCTGGTCGCTCCAGGACTCGCCCATCGCCCCGCCCTGTGAGCCGCCGATCCCCTGCGACGGCCCGGCGATCATCCGGTTGGAGATCGCGTGGGTGTACTCGTGCGCCACGACCTGCATGTCGTAGTCGCCGTCCACGCAGGGCGCGTAGGAGCCCGCGGGGCTCGGCTGCCACACGTACATGTTGGTGGAGCCGGGCGAGCCGTCGGCGCCGGTCCCCTGGTTCGCGTTGTTGCGCGAGCCGGTGAGCGCGCCGGACTGGGCGTTGCCCACCTCAGGGTCCCCGCCCGTGCCGCCCTTGCCGAAGTTGTCCTCCTGCATGTTCCAGTTCGCCTCGGTGAAGCCGAGGCGGTAGGACCAGTCGTGCATCCGGTTGTGCGCGACGAACAGGTTGGTCTGGGCCGCGTCGGAGTCGACGCGCTGGGGCGTGACGAACGCCGCCGGGGAGCACTTCATCGTCTGCCACTGGTTCGTCCACGGGTAGAGGTATTCGCGCGCGGTGCTGATCGGCCGGAAGGCCGTCTCGGCCGCGCCGGCCACCCAGCCCTGCTGCTCCTCGGCGTTGTTCCCGGTCACGGTGTTCGAGGAGGTGTTGGAGGCCACGGTCATGTCCCAGGCGAACGGGGAGGCGGGATTCGACAGCAGCGCGTCGCACTGGAGCGCCCCGGGCTGGGTCCAGCAGCCGGTGATCCGAGTGTCGGTGGAGGCGAAGTTCAGCGGCGGGTACGCGGTGAAGTAGTCCCACCGCGGAGAGGCGGGGTCGTCCTCGAAGCTCACGCGGTTGTGCCGGAACAGGATGTCGCCGCCCCGCGCGTCGACCATCAGCGTGTAGAGGATGTTGACGCCGGGCCCGAAGTCGCGGACGTCGACCTCCCACGCGGTGCGGACGCCCTCGAGCGCGGGGAAGGCGACGAGCCGCGCTCGCTGGGGCATCCGGAGCCCGTCGGCGTCGAACGTGAGGACGTCGCCGTCCTCGGATCGCGTCGCCGTCAGGTCGTCGAGCGTGCGGTGGATCCCGATGCTCTGCGCGGCAAGCAGCCACGCGGCGCGCGGCCCCATCGTCGCCGGGGCCGGGGCGGCGGCATCGCCCAGCGCCGAGGAGGAGACGTAGGCCACCTTGCCGTTCGCGACCCCCACGGTGATCAGCCCGTCCCACCCGGCCGGGAGCCCGCCCCAGGTCTCGGTGAAGATCACGGCGTGCCCGTCGCTGTCCGTCATCCGCGCGTCGGCCAGCAGGCGCAGGCCCCTGAGCGAGGAGAGCCCGAACAGGGCGCGGTGCTCGGAGACGAAGGCCCGGGCCGCCCGCACCGCATCCCGCGAGAGGCCGGTCGCCAGGTACCCGCCGTAGCGGATGAGGGAGGCGGGGGTGCCGAACGTGTTCCAATCGACGTGCGCGCCCAGGTCGCGGACGATCGCGAGCTGGTCCGCGGTGGGCAGCCGGCGCTCGAGCCGCGTGTCGATGTCGGGCAGGGGCGCCTCGTGCGGCGCCGGCTGCTGGATGGCTCCCGCCGGCACCGGCAGCGCGGT
>DASWKG010000174.1:0-3217 GCA_036396755.1 Actinomycetota bacterium | reverse complement strand
ACCTCGTCCATCTCGGCCAGGGCGGCGAGCGTCGCGACCACGACGTGCTCGGCGTCGATCTCGAAGAAGCGACGGAGCGCCGGGCGGTGGTCGGACCGGCCGAACCCGTCGGTGCCGAGCGAGAGATAGGGCTGGGGCACCCACCGCGCGATCTGGTCCGGCACCGCGCGCATCCAGTCCGACACCGCGACGACGGGCCCGGGGTGGGGCTCGAGCAGCTCGGTCACGAACGGCTGGCGGCGCGGCTCCCCGGGGTGCAGGCGGTTCCAGCGCTCTGCCTCGAGCGCCTCGTGCCGGAGCGCCTGGTAGGACGTGGCGCTCCACACGTCGGCGGCGACGTCGTGGTGCTCGGCCAGCAGGGCCTGCGCGCGGAGCGCCTCGTTGATGATCGAGCCCGACCCGAGGATCTGCGCGCGGTGCGTGCGCTCCTCGGCCGCCTGTCGGAAGGGGTAGAGGCCGCGGAGGATCCCCTCGTCGACGCCCTCGGGGCGCTTCGGCTGGGGGTACGGCTCGTTCTGCAGGGTCAGGTAGTAGATGAGGTCCTCGCCGCCCTCCCACATGCGGTGAAGCCCGTCGCGCACGATCGTGGCGATCTCGTAGGCGAACGCGGGCTCGTAGGCGAGCACCGACGGGTTCGTGGAGGCGAGCAGGAGCGAGTGGCCGTCCTGATGCTGCAACCCCTCGCCGGCGAGGGTCGTCCGCCCCGCGGTCGCGCCCAGGAGGAACCCGCGCGCCCGCTGGTCGGCGGCCGCCCACACGAGGTCGCCGATCCGCTGGAAGCCGAACATCGAGTAGAAGATGAAGAACGGGATCATGGGCTCGCGGTGCGCGGCGTACGAGGTGCCCGCCGCGATGAACGACGCCATCGAGCCGGCCTCGGTGATCCCCTCCTCGAGCAGCTGGCCGTCCTTCGCCTCCACGTACGCCAGCAGGTGCGCCGCGTCGACCGGCTCGTAGAGCTGCCCGGTGGATGAGTAGATCTTGAACTCGGGGAACAGCGACTCCATGCCGAAGGTGCGCGCCTCGTCGGGGATGATGGGCACGACGCGCTCGCCGACCTTCTCGTCGCGCAGCAGCTTCCGGAGCAGCCGGACGAACGCCATGGTGGTCGCGACCGGCTGCTCGGAGCCCTTGTCGAACTCCGCGTAGAGGTCGCCGCCAGGGAGCTCGATGCCCCGTGCCATCACGCGGCGCTCGGGCACCGAGCCGCCCTGCGCGGCCCGGCGCTCCTGCATGTAGGCCGACTCCTCGGGGAACTGCTCGGCGGTCACGTACGGCGCAGCGCCCTCGGTGATGTCCTCGTCCTTGATCGGCAGCTCCAGCCGGTCGCGGAACACCTTCAGCTCCTCGGCCGCGAGCTTCTTCTGCTGGTGGGTCACGTTGCGGGCCTCGAGCCCCTGGATGGTCCAGCCCTTCACGGTCTTGGCGAGGATCACGACCGGCGCGCCGGTGAGCTCGGTCGCGCGCTTGTACGCGGCGTAGAGCTTCGAGTAGTCGTGGCCGCCGCGGCGCAGGCGCTGCAGGTCCGAGTCCGAGAGGTGGGCGACCATCTCCTGCAGACGCGGGTCGGGTCCGAAGAAGTGCTCACGGATGTAGGCGCCCGACTCCACCGCGTACTTCTGGAACTCGCCGTCGAGCGTCGAGTTCATCTTCGCGACGAGGACGCCGTCGTGGTCCTTCGCGAGCAGCTCGTCCCACTCGCGCCCCCAGACGACCTTGATCACGTGCCAGCCCGCTCCGCGGAAGATCGACTCGAGCTCCTGGATGACCTTCCCGTTTCCACGGACCGGGCCGTCGAGGCGCTGGAGGTTGCAGTTGACGACGAAGATGAGGTTGTCGAGCCCCTCGCGCGCGGCGAGGGAGAGCGCGCCCATCGACTCGGGCTCGTCCATCTCGCCGTCGCCCAGGAACGCCCACACCCGCTGCCGCGAGGTGTCCTTGATGCCCCGGTGCTGCAGGTACCGGTTGAACCGGGCCTGATAGATCGCCGAGAGCGGGCTGAGGCCCATCGACACGGTCGGGTACTCCCAGAAGTCGGGCATCAGCCGCGGGTGCGGGTACGACGAGAGCCCGACGCCGAAGGCCTCGCGACGGAACGCCTCGAGGTGCTGCTCGGTGAGGCGCCCCTCGAGGAACGCACGCGCGTAGATGCCCGGCGCGCCGTGGCCCTGGAAGTAGATGTGGTCGCCGCCGCCCTCGTCGTCCTTGCCGCGGAAGAAGTGGTTGAAGCCCACCTCGAACAGCGCGGCCGCCGAGGCGTAGGTCGAGATGTGGCCGCCGATGCCCTCGTGGTGCTTGTTCGCCCGCGAGACCATGACCGCCGCGTTCCAGCGGATCAGCCGGCGGATGCGCCGCTCCATCGCCTCGTCGCCGGGGAACTCGGGCTCCTGCTCGGGGGGGATCGTGTTGATGTACGGGGTCGAGACCATCGAGGGCACGCCGATCTGCCGGGCCTGCGCCTCGCGGGTGAGCTGGTAGATGAGGAAGCGGGCGCGCGCCGGCGACTCGCGGATGAGCTCGTTGAGCGCCTCGAGCCACTCCGCGGTCTCCCGCGGGTCGATGTCGGCGAGCTGGTACTTGAAGGGTTCGGTCATCTGGCCTCCGGCCTCGATTCTACGGTGGCGGGAGGCGAGTGACGGGGGCTATCTCGGGATGCGGATCGTGCGGGTCGTGTGAAGCTCGGGCCGAGGGCGCTACCAGGCGTCGTCGACGACGTCGCCGGGCTGGGGAGCAACCCCGTCGCCGCCGGCGTTGAAGTAGGTTCCCTGGTCCGGGGCGCTCCGCTTGTCGCGGATCGACCAGTAGGCGCCGCTCTCGGAGAGCACGGTCAGCATGACCTCCTCGGGGCTCAGCAGCTCGACCTTCACGCAGTAGGGGTTCGGGGTGCCGAGGCATGAATCGGCGCCCTGACCGTCGTAGTTCAGGGCGGGCTCGATGGACTCGAGGATGGCGACCGAATCGGTGAACTCCTGGCTCTCGCCGCTGAAGTAGCCGACCTCGGCCTTGAGGACCCCGACCACGGCCGTCTGAGCCACGCGATCCGCCGCCCGGGCGCGCAGGCCGAGGTAGACGGGGATCGCGATGCCCATGAGGATCGCGATCACGAGCACCACGACCATCAGCTCGACGAGGGAAAAACCGTCTTCGTCCTCGCGCACGCGCGCAGCGAGAGATCGGGGTGTCCGGTTCGGGTCCATGCGGTACGCATCGACACCGA
>DASWKG010000173.1:0-8273 GCA_036396755.1 Actinomycetota bacterium | reverse complement strand
CGGTGGCGGCCGCCCGGTGGCGGACGGGACCGAGGTGGACCTGGTGCTCTCGCCGGCCGACCACGCGCGGCTCCTGAGCCAGGGCTTCGACCTCGAGCTGTGGCGCAACGCGCGGGGCCTCACCGCCACCCGGCTCGCGGCGCAGCAGTCGGCGTTCGGCTTCGACGTGTTCCGCTCCTTCGACGAGCCGGGCGGCATCCGCGACGAGATCTATGCGCTCGCGGCCGCCAACCCGAAGATCCTCAAGCTGGTCGTACTGGGGACCACGCACCAGGGCCGCGAGATCATCGCGCTCCGCCTGTCTCACAACGCCAAGGACAAGGACGGGAAGCACCCGGCGGTCCTGTACCTGTCGACGCAGCACGCGCGCGAGTGGATCTCGACCGAGGTGAACCGCCGCCTCCTCCATTACTACATCGACGCGTACAACGCGAAGGACAAGGGCGTGAAGGACCTGCTCCACCACACGGAGCTGTGGTTCGTCCTGGTCGTGAACCCCGACGGCTATCAGTACACGTTCGAGCACGAGCGGCTGTGGCGGAAGAACCTCCGCGACAACAACGGCGACGGCATGATCACGGTCGGGGACGGCGTCGACCCCAACCGCAACTTCCCCGAGCACTGGAACTACGACAACGAGGGCTCGTCGCCGCTGCCCTCGAGCGAGACGTACCGAGGACCGTCGCCCGCCTCCGAACCGGAGACCCAGGCGATCATGTCGCTCTACGACCGGGTCCCGTTCGTCTTCCACGTCAACTACCACTCGGCCGCGGACCTGACGCTGTACGGGCAGGGATGGCAGGTGCAGACGCCGTCCGCCGACGACCCGATCTTCGTGGCGCTCTCGGGGACCGACAGCAACTCGGCCATCCCGGGGTTCGACCCGGGCGTCAGCGCCGACCTCTACATCACCAACGGCGACACGAACGACTGGACCTACGGCGAGCGCGGAACGATATCGTGGACGCCGGAGCTGGGTGAGGGCATCCCCGGGAACGGGTTCCTCTTCCCCGACGACGAGGACCTCATCCAGGCCGAGTTCGAGAACATCTTCCCCTTCTCGAACGACATCGCGATGTCGGCGCGCACGCCGACGGAGCCCGTGTCGCACCTCGGCAACACGGTCGAGCCGTTCTACCTCGACATGACCCAGGTCGACCCAGAGAAGTCGGGCAACCCCCTCTCGGACCTGACCTTCGACGTCTCCTACGGCGACCCCCAGCCCGTGCAGGTGCTGGCCAGCCGCTCGATCAAGAAGGTCGAGCTGCGCTACCGCATCAACGGCGGCAAAGAGCGGAAGGGCAAGACCGAGGAGTGGGACGGCGGCGAACGCTTCGGCGACGTCGGCGACGTCTACTACCGCTACATGCGCGGCATGGTGACCGGCACCTCGCCCGGCGACGAGGTCGAGGTGTGGTTCAAGGGCGAGAAGGAGGAATCCGAGCACTTCACCTACACGGCGGTCTCCGAGACCGGGGCCGATGTGCTGGTGATGGCGGCCGAGGACTACTCGGGGGTGTCGCCGGCGCAGGGGCCGGGACCGCATCACCTCGGCTTCTTCACGGATGCGCTCGATGCGGCCGGCGTCTCCTATGACGTGTACGACGTCGACGCGAACGGCCGGACCTCACCAGACGCGCTGGGGGTCCTCTCCCACTACGACGCGGTCATCTGGTACACGGGCGACGACATCATCACCCGGGACCCGGGGATGGTCGGAGGGACGGCCTCGAGACTGGCGAGCGACGAGCTGCTCGACATCCGCTCGTACCTCAACGAGGGGGGCAAGCTCTTCTACAACGGCCAGCTCGCCGGCCTCCAGTATGCGTTCGGCTACGTGTACGATCCTGAGGAGGGAGCTGCCTGCTTCACCGGCGACGACGCCGTCGACGTGCGCTGTCAACCCTTGTCCGACGACTTCCTGCAGTACTACCTCGGCGCGTACTACTACAACGTGGACGCGGGTCTCGACGATGTTGGAGATCCCTTCGGCGTGCTCGGGACCGACACGCCCTACACCGGCCACACCTGGGAGCTGAACGGCGGCACGTCCGCCGACAACCAGTTCGACGCGAACTCGTTCATCGCGACGAGCGGGCTGCTTCCGGCGGCGGGCTATCCGCAGTTCGAGAGCGTCGCCTCGGCGAAGTACGACCGGCCGGGCGGCCCGTTCGACCCGCACGAGGGGATGCAGTACGCGTACTCACAGGTCGGTGACGTTGCGTACAAGCGGCTGACCCGCACGATCGACGTGCCCCTCACGGGAGCGACGCTCTCGTTCTGGACCTCGTACAACACCGAGGAGGCGTGGGACCACGTCTTCGTCGAGGCCAGGACGGCGGGGGACGACGATTGGACGACACTCCCGGATCTGAACGGGCACACGTCCATGGATACGGGTGACAGCTGCCCGACGGGCTGGCGTGAGCTGCACCCGCACCTCGACCACTACCAGACGCTGAATCCCGACACCACTTGCGCGCCGATGGGGAGCAGCGGCGCCTGGAACGCGGCCAGCGGCGTCTCGGACGGCTGGGAGCAGTGGGAGGTTGACCTCATGCCGTTCGCCGACAGCTCGGTCGAGGTCTCGATCGCCTACGCCAGCGACTGGTCCGTCCAGGGCCTCGGCATGTTCGTCGACGAGATCGAGGTGTCGACCGGAGAAGGCACGACCTCGTTCGAGGGAGCCGACACCGGCGGCTGGACGGTGACCGGGCCGCCGGACGGCAGCGGACCGAACCCGAACAACTTCATCATCACGACGGCTGCCGGGTTCCCCGAGGGCGCCGCGATCACGACCGAGGACACGATCTTCCTCGGCTTCGGGTTCGAGGGCATCCGCGAGGAGGCCCAGCGCAACGCCGTGATGGCGAAGTCCATGGAGTACCTGCTCGGGCCGTAACCGAGCGCTCCACGCGGAGGGGGTCGGCGGGGGGAACCGCCGGCCCCTTCGCGTGAGAGCATCGGGCCGTGGCCCGGATGGTGCCGTTCCCGATGCTTCCGACCAAGAGCGCGGCCGAGCGCCGCCTCTACGAGGGGTTCCTCGAGCAGCTCGACGACGCCTACGTCTGCTACCACTCGGTCGACTGGGTGCTCGCCGGGCCGCGGGGCCCGGTCGAGGGCGAGGCCGACTTCGTGATCGCGCACCCCCAGCACGGCCTGCTGGTCCTCGAGGTGAAGGGTGGGCGGCTCGCCTACGACCCCGCGACCCGGCGATGGACGCAAACCGGGCGCGGGGGCTCCCACCTCGGCCAGGACCCGTTCCGGCAGGCGGAGGGGGAGCTGCGCTCGCTCATCCAGATCCTCGAGGCGCGGGAGGGCTGGGAGCGTTGGAAGCCGTCCTTCGGGCACGCGGTGGCGTTCCCCGACGGCGAGTACGCGGCCGCGGCCCACCCGGGAGCCCCGCCCGAGATCGTGATCGACCGGCGACACCTCTCGTCGCTCGAGCGCCGGGTGGCCGAGGTCATGGCCTTCCACCGGCGGCCCGGCCGCCGCTTCGGCGCCGACGGGATGGACGAGATCGCGGAGGCGCTCGGGTTCCGCGTGGAGATCCGCACCCCGCTCGGCCTGCGGTTCGCCGAGGAGGACCGGAAGATCGTCGAGCTGACCGACGACCAGGCGTGGGTGCGAGCGTGGGTGGTGAAGCTGAAGCGCGCGGCGGTCGTCGGGCCCGCCGGCAGCGGCAAGACCGTGCTCGCGACCGAGATCGCCCGGCGGATGGCCGAGGGCGGCAACCGCACGCTCCTGACCTGCTTCAACAAGGCGATCGCCGCGCACCTGCGGGAGGTCACGGGGGGGATCCCGAAGCTGGAGGTGGCCAACTTCCACGCGCTCGCCCACCGCCTGGTGACCGAGGCGGGGCTCGAGCTACCGTCGGAGGTCGACACCGGCCCCGAGTCGACGTTCTTCAACGAGCGGCTCCCCGAGCTGCTCATGGAGGCGGCCGACCGGGTCTCGACACGCTACGACGTGATGGTCGTCGACGAGGCACAGGACTTCCGCGACCACTGGTGGCCGGCGCTGCTCTCCCTGCACGCCGACCCCGAGGAGGGACGCCTGTACCTGTTCGCCGACGACGGGCAGGACCTCTACGGCGGCGGCCTGCCCGACCTCGTCCCCGAGGACGCGCGCTTCCCGCTGCCGGCGAACCTGCGCAACTGCCGCGAGATCGGCGACTTCGTCTCGGTGTTCTACAAGGGGTCGAACCCCCCGGTGACGAAGGGCCCCGACGGCCGGCCCGTCGAGATCCTCGGCTACGCCGACGACGAGGCGCTCGCGCGAACGCTTCGCACCGTGCTGACGAACCTCGTCGAGGAGGAGCACGTCCCCCCGAAGGACATCGTCGTGCTCACGCCCTCGGGAATCGCCAAGTCACGCCTGCGGCAGCGCGGCGAGCTGAACGGCTTCCGCCTGTCGGCGGAGCCGGCCGAGGGCGAGATCCTCGCGACCAGCATCCACTCGTTCAAGGGCCTCGAGCGGCCGGTCGTGATCCTGGCCGAGCTCGGCGACAAGCACGAGGAGGACGTCGACCGCTTCGTCTACGCGGGCGGCTCGCGCGCGAGGAACCACCTCATCGTGCTCGCCGCCGAGCCGCTGGCGGTTCGGCTCCGCGAGCGCGCCCTCAGAGTCTAGGCGCGCGCAGGGTTGTCCCAGTTGAGGCTGTTCTGCAGCAGCGTGTACCCGGTGTAGGTCACCGCGTAGTTCTGCAGGCCGAACGGGTGGTAGAAGTCCTCGGTCGGGTCGGGGAGCAGCGAGCCGATGAACCGCACCATCCCGTCCTGTACGGGGAGCTGACCGTAGGCCGTGTAGCTCGCGTCGTTCGTCCCGGCCGTGTACCCGCCCGCGGCCTCCCACGCGGCCGCGCTCACCCGCCAGTTCGGGCAGTTGTTGCCCGCCGGCGGGAACGCGTAGCCGATCGGAACCGAGTCGTACGTCTGCCGCGCCACCCCCCGCAGGTTCGCGTTGAGCGGATGCCCCCGGTCGCCGAAGTCGACGTAGCCCACATACCGCTTGATCATCGACACGTCCGTGGGCCCGACGATGCCGAGCGCCGGCAGCGCCTCCGCGGCGGCCGCGTCGGTGACGACGAGGTTGCCGCCGTCCTCGACCCACCGGCGCAGCAGACCGAAGTAGGCCCCCTCGTCGACGGCCTCGGGCGCCGCGTCGTTCGCGAGCACCAGCGAGTCGTACGCGTACAGGTCGACGAACCGCTCGTCCGAGGGGTCGCGCAGCAGGTCGCCCACCCGGACCGCGTCGAGCGGCCGGTCCGCGTAGCGGTTGAGGTCCTCGAAGAACTTCATGCGCGTGACCGCGTACGGCGCCTGCGGGAGGTCCTCACCGGTCTTCCGCACGTAGCCGGCCCCGTTCGCGTCGGCATCGGTGATCACGTCGGGGTCGAAGACGTACGCCGCCTTGCCGCCGACCTGGTAGGTGTAGTCCTTGCGGTCGATCGCCTGCTTGAACATCGTGTAGTTGATGGCGCGGATCGAGTCGACCCACACCTGGTTGAGGAGCGCCGGGTAGGCGGCCGCGTTCTCCTCGCTCCCGACGGTCAGCTCCGTCGCGAAGCCCCAGCCCGCCGTCCCGTCGGCGCTCGTCCCGTTCGGGGGCCGGACGGTGTTGTAGTAGTCGATCAGCGACCCCGACGCCGAGTACCCGAGCATGTCGTAGAGCGTTCCCCAGTGGTAGGGCCCGAGGTCCTGGCCCGTCGCGTCCTTCAGCTGCTGGAGCTGCTGCAGCACCCCGTAGGTCGCCATCTCGTCGTCGATGCCGTCGGCGAACCGGGCCAGCGTCTCGGACTTCTGGTAGTCGAACTGCCCGACGATCTGCAGGCCGGCGGCCGCGTAGGTGTCGGCGCCCTGCCCGTGGTTGTCGGTGCCGAGGTACCAGTCCTCCTCGGAGGCGAGCAGGCTCTGGATCGCCGGCGTCTCCGGCTCCTGCGCGGTGGCGTTCGGCGTGTAGATGTAGCCCGTCACCGGGAACTGCCGGTTGAGGTCGCGGCCGCTGTCGTTCCCGCGCGTCGACCCCGTGCCCGCCCCGGGGCTCCCGACGAGGTCGCCGTTCACCCAGCCGTCGGGGTTGGGGAACAGGAAGTGGATCACGAACTCGTCGAGCACCTGCTTCACCCAGGCCTGGTTCCCGAGGAGGTCGGGGTCGACCATGTCCTCGATCACCCTGGCCGCGCCCTCGCGGCCTCCTTGCTCGTCGCCGTGGATCGAGGAGACGACCAGGAGGTCCTCCTTCTCGCCTCCGACCGTCTCGTCGGTCAGCCGCACGTCGAGGACGGGGAGGTAGCCGCGCGACATCCCCACGACCTCGATGTCGATGAGGTCGCGGTGGAGCCACTGGAGCAGCTCGACGCCGCAGCGGAACTCGTCGAAGCGCAGGAACGTGACCGAGGCGCGCGGCTCGGAGAAGACCCGGCCGTCGACGGTGGGCTCGCTCTCGGCGCACTTCACGGGGCCGGCCTGCGCGTAGGGCACGAGACCGGTGAGCGGGCTGATGGCCGTGAGCGAGAGGGCGAGGGCGAGCAGGCGGCGTGTCATCAGGGATCCTCCAGTCGAGGGGCGTCGGGGAGAGCTTCGCGCCTCCCGGCCGGGTTCCCTGTGGGCAACTGCACAAGGTCGCCCGACAACCCGGTCGAAACGCTGTGCATCCGCACCAAATCAAGCGTTGACGTAGGGCGTCTGGGGCATCAGACTTCGCCGATCGGTCGTTCTGCTTCCCGAATCAAGCTCTAAGCCTGCTGTAAGACCCGGCCGCATCATGCCCGAAACGCCCTCGTTCGGGGGCCCGAGAAGGAGGAAGCGCCCATGCGTCACCCGCATCCCGCCGCCCGCGCGGCGAGCGCCCTCGCGCTCGTCGTCGCCGTGCTGCTGCCGCCGCTCGCGGTCGGCGCCACGACCAAGGTCGACCCCCCGATCGTCTCGGGGACGCCCCGGGTGATCCGCGCCATCGGGCCGTCGCCCCTCGACGTGGACCTCCGCGACCTGCCGTCCGAGGGTCGCATCGGCCCGCGGCGCGGCGGCTACGTCCCGGTGGGCGAGCCCCCCGCGTTCGCCGGGCTGCGGACGAGAAGGCACCACCCCGACCGCGTGGCGATCCCGACGGGCCGGCCGACCCGCATGATGGCCACGCAGGCCTTCACCACGCCGGAGCGGAGCTGGGAGGGCCAGACGGGCGGCTTCCCCACGGATCCGAACGGCGACATCGGCCCGAACCACTACATCCAGATGGTGAACAGCACCTTCCAGATCTACGACAAGGACGGGAACGCGCTGCTCCTCGACGGGATCGGCAACCCCGACCCGATGAACATCAACCAGATCTGGGACGGGTTCACAGGCCAGTGCGAGGACACGAACCGGGGCGACCCCATCGTGCTGTACGACCAGCTCGCCGACCGCTGGCTCCTCAGCCAGTTCGCGTTCGACCGGATGAACATCGACGCGGACCCCGCCCTGGAAAGTGTGCCGCCCTGGTTCGAGTGCGTCGCGATCTCGCAGGGCCCGAACCCCGTCACGGACGGGTGGTTCCGCTACGCGATCCAGAGCCCCGACCTCTACTTCCCCGACTATCCCAAGCTCGGCATCTGGCCCGACGCCTACTACCTGACCACCGTGCAGACGGGCGGGCAGGGCGGCGGGAACTACGCCCTCGACCGCGTCTCGATGCTGGCCGGCGGCCCGGCCAACGCCATCTACTTCGATACCCACGCGGGGCCGTACAACGACGAGCGCCTCCTCCCGGTCGACATGGAGGGCTTCACCTCGCCGGGCGCCGGGGATCCCGGCCTCTTCATGCGGCCGGACGACGCGAACGACGACATCGAGATCTGGGAGTTCCACGCCGACTTCGGCAACCCGGGAGCCTCGACGTTCGGCCTGGCCCAGAGCATCGGGACCGCCTTCGACAGCTCCGCCGGAGGCGCGCCGCAGCCCACCGACGACGAGCTGATCGAGACCATCGCCGACCGCTTCCTGCACCGCGCGACCTACCGGGTGGTCGGCGGCGTCGAGCGGCTGCTCGCCCAGAACCTGGTGGACGTGGACAACACGAACCACGGCGGGATCCGGTGGTACGAGCTGGCCCGGATCGCGGGGGTCTGGGTGATCGCCCAGCAGGGCGACCACGCTCCCGACACCGACCACCGGTGGAACGCGAGCCTCGCGATGGACCGCGACGGCAACCTCGCGCTCGGCTACAGCGTGTCGAGCGCGAGCACGTTCCCCTCGATCCGGTACGCGGGACGGCTGGCCGGGGACCCGCTCAAC
>DASWKG010000172.1:0-23953 GCA_036396755.1 Actinomycetota bacterium | reverse complement strand
GTCCGATACCTCTTCTATGGCAACGGCAACGGCGAAGAACGGAGTGGCGGCGGCCTACTGGGCGGAGATCTTCGCCGGCGAGCCCCCTGCCGACGGCGGGCGCATCACCGAGCGCCGCCGCCGCGTCCGCGCCAAGCTCGTGCGGACCATCTCCGGGTCCGTCGTCCGCGTCCGCTGACCGCTCCGCGCGTCGGCTCCCCCTGAACCCTCCCGAAAGGCCCTATTTACACGGTCCGACCAGAGATGCTCCAATCCGGGTTGAAGGGGAGGAGCGATGCCGCAGAAGCTCGGTCGGGACATCGAGGTCCACATCGCCGGGTCCGTCACGGGCCAGGTGGCGGTGGGGGACAACAACGTCCAGGTCACCGCGGGACCCGGCGCGGTGGTCACGGTCCTGGGCCCGGGTGAGCGGCCCGTCCCGCGGCCGCGGGCCCGTCCGGTCCGCGCGCTGCCGCGGCCCTTCCCCGGGCTCCTCGGCCGGGCGGCCGAGCTCGCCCGGGCCGGTGAAGGCCTGCTCGACGGCGGCCCCCTCGACCTGCACGGCCCCGCCGGGATCGGCAAGACCGCCTTCCTCCGCCACCTCTCCCACCTCCCCCCGTCGGCAGCCGAGGGCGTCGCGTACGCGCCGGTCGCCGGGCTGCCGCTCGAGGACGTCCTGCAGGCGCTCTTCGAGCTCGCCTACGAGACCGACGTCCCGTTCAAGCCCGGCCAGGGCGACCTCCGCCACCTGCTCGGAGGGCTCCGGATGCTCTTCATCCTCGACGATGTGGGGCTCGCGCGAGAGGAGGTGGAGGCGCTCGCCGGCTTCGTGCCGTCCTCGACGTTCGCGCTCGCGTCCGAGGAGCGTCGGATCTGGGGGGAGGGCGTGGCGCTCGCGCTCGGCGGTCTGCCCGTCGACGCGGGGGTCGAGCTCTTCGAGCGGGAGCTCGGCCGGTCGCTCACCGATGACGGACGGGCCGGCGCGCGGACCATCTGTGAGGCGCTGGGTGGCCACCCCCTCGGGATCCTCCAGGCGGCGGCGGCGATCCGCTCGGAGGATCGCTCGGTCGAGGAGGCCGCGGCCGCCTTCGCACCGGGGACGGCCGCGGCGATGCCGGGCGACGACGAGGAGCGCGGTGTGCTTCGGGCCTTCGGCGGCCTCGGCGGCGCCGCGCTCCCCGCGGAGGTGCTCGGCGCGGCGGCCGGCCTCGAGGACCCGAGGCCCGCGCTGGAACGACTCGCGTCGACCGGGCTCCTGGTCGAGGAGGCGGGCAGGTACCGGCCGGCCGCCGCTCCGGTGGACGAGCCCGACGCCGCCGCCGCCGAGCGGCTGACGGCCGCCGTCGAGGCCGACCCCGAGAAGGCGAAGGCGCTCGCGGGGGCGCCGGCGGCTCTCCTCGCGCTCGTCCGTCACGCGAGAGCCGCGGGCCGGGACGAGACCGCGACGCGCCTGGCCCGCGCGGTCGACGGGCCGCTCACGCTGGAGCGGCGCTGGGGCGTGTGGCGGCTCGTGCTGAACGAGGCGCACGAGGCGGCCGCGCGGTCCCGGAACGGCCGGGAGCAGGGGTGGGCCCTCCATCAGCTCGGATCCCGCGCGCTCTGCCTCGGGGAGCGCGAGGAGGCGCGCGGTCTCCTGCAGCAGGCCCTCGAGGTCCGCCGGGAGGCGGGCGACGGCGCCGGCGTGATCGTCACCCGGCACAACCTCGAACAGCTCGGACCGTCGGGCCCCCCGCCGCCGGAGGAGCCGGAGCCCCACCCGGACCCGCCGCCGGGGTGGGGGCGCCGGCTGCTCGTCGGGGCCGTGGTGGTGGCCGCCGTGGTCGGCGGGGGCGTCGGGGCGCAGCGGCTGCTCGACCGGGAGGAGCGCGTGGAGATCCCGCCGGCCGAGACCGGCGGACAGGGGGAGGAGACGGAGCCGCCCGCGGAGGGTGGCGGGACGCCCGCCCTTGCGGCCGAGAGCGAGGCGCTCGATTTCGGCGGCGTGGCGGTGGGAGGGCGCGGCGATCCGCTGATCGCCCGCTTCTCGAACGGCGGCGATGGGACCCTCACGATCGAGGAGCTCGTGGTGGAGGGCGACCACGCCGGCGACTTCGTCCCGGCCGGCTCCACCTGCGGGGAGACCCTCGGGCCGGGCGCCGCGTGCGAGGTCGCCCTCGTCTTCGCGCCGGCCGAGGCGGGGGAACGGCTCGCGTCGCTGGTTCTCCGGGGCGAGGGGTTGGAGGCGTCGGTGGCCCTTCGCGGGGCGGGGCTCGTCGCGCAGCTCGAGGTCTCGCCCGCCGAGCTCGATTTCGGCTCGACCTTCCCCGGCCAGGCGGGCCCGACGCAGCAGGTGAGCGTGACCAACACCGGAGGGGCCCCCGCGCGCGTGACCGCGGTGTTCGTGGAGGGGCTCCCGGACGACTGGGCGATCACCGACGGGTGCACGGGCACCGAGCTGCCGGCGGGCGGAGGCTGTTCCATCGCCGTCACGTTCACGCCGGTGGACGGCGGCGATCGAACGAGCCAGCTCGTGATCCAGCACGACGCTCCCGGCGGCGAGGCCCGCGTGGTGCTCGCCGGCTCGGGGGCCACGGTCGACTGAAGGAGGAGACATGGGCGAGGAAGGCAAGCGCATCGAGGCCACCATCACGGGGAACGTCTCCGGGCAGGTGGCGATCGGGGACCAGAACGTGCAGAGCCAGACGATCGTCGAGGCGCGCCTGTCGAAGGAGGAGGTGGAGGAGCTCGCGGGGCTGTTCGCCGCGCTCCGGGAGCAGGTCGCGGCCGAGGCCCCGCCGGAGGCGAAGGAGGAGGCCCTCCAGCAGGTCGCCGAGCTCGAGGGCGCCGTGACCGCCGAGCAGCCCGACCTCTCGGTGATGGACCGGGTGAAAGGGTGGTTCGCCGACACGCTGCCGAAGGTCGGGAAGGCGGTCTCCGGCATCATCGAGCATCCCGTGGTCGCGAAGCTCATGGGCGCCGCCGGCGACGCGCTCGCCGCGGAGTTCCGTCGCCGCTTCGGCATCGCCTGACCCGGCATGGCGAGCGTCCCCGGCTTCCTGCCGAGCACGTCGGGGTTCCGCTTCGCGAACCGCTTCCCCCACGTCCCGGTGCGAAGGATCGGGGTCCCGGGGGTGCTCGACATCCCGATCGGCGATGCCTCCGATGGGCTGTGCGGGGGGATGGCGTTCGCGGCCCGCGATTACTTCGAGGCCGGACGCCCGCCACCCGCCGACCCCGACCCTCCCGCGGAGGGAACCCCGCTCTTCGATTACCTCGTGGAGCGCCTCTTCGACAGCTTCGGTCTTCCGCTCGGCCCCGGCCGGTACCTCGGGCTCATGAGCCCGGCCCTTCCGGACGGCGACCCGTTCCTCGCGCGGCTGGGGCTGGCTCCGCACGGGCGCGCGTGGCGCACGATCCGAGAGGAGTGGCCACGGGTGCGCGCGGAGATCGATCGGGGCCGTCCGGCGCCGCTCGGCCTGGTCCGCGTCAAGTCCTGGAGCCCCGTCGACCTCAAGCAGAACCATCAGGTGCTGGCCTACGGCTACCGGCTCGACGGCGACCGGCTCCTGATCCGCATCTACGATCCGAACCATCCGGGCGACGACGGCGTCTCGCTGAGCCTCGACGTCGGCGACCCGAGTCGGCCCATGCGCGTGTCCTCGGACCCCCAGGGACCGCCCGTCCTCGCGTTCTTCCTCGTCGCGTTCTCCGCGGCGGAGCCACCCGCGTAGCAGGACGAATGACCGATTGACGCTCGGTCGTGACGGAGAACAGAATCCGGGCGAACGAGAGCAAACCGGGCATCCTTGGCGTCCCGCTCGGGAGCCCGACGAGCGGAAGGGGGCGAGGGAGATGGGCGACCGGGAACGTGGCCGCGACGTCTTCGAGCAGGTGCAGACGGACGCTCGTGTGCGACTGCTGCTCGAGCCCGAGCAGACGTCGAACCTGTACGTGCAGCGCGAGGTCCTGAGTCCGGGGACGCGGCTCGACGTGAAGCTCCAACCGATCGAGGTCGACCGGGACACCATCATGGTCTTCTCCGACGACGCGCCCCAGCTCAACTGGGGACACCCGTGCCGGTACCTGCTGTACGGGGCCGAGGAAGGCCAGCTCTACCGGACGGTCGAGGCGCAGTTCCCGCCCTACCTGGTCAGGGAGCCCGAGACCTTCCAGCCGTTCCACCAGCCGGTGGTCTTCGCGCGCCCCGAGCTCAAGTGGTCGATCCGCGACCTCCCCGAGCTGATCAGGCCGCGCCCATCGAACTGGTTCGCCGTGCTCTACTCGGGCGCCTCGAACAACCGGCACACGAACGACCTGGAGTTCCTCTACCGGACGCTTCGCCACGTCCACGGCGTGGCGGCCGATCGCATCTACGTCCTCAACTACGACGGTACGATCGACTACTCGGGCGGCCCGCATCCGGTCACGACGTGGCCCGGAGACGACACCCCGTACGAGATGACCGTCAACGCCGCGGGGACCAAGGCCGAGCTGGAGAACGTCATCGACGAGCTGAAGGGGCGGCTGACCGAGAGCGACTGCCTGCTGATCCACACGAACAACCACGGCGGTCACAACGGCGAGTCGTTCCTCGTGACGGAATCCGGACCGGACTACGGGGTCTCGGACTTCGCCGACAAGATCGCGGAGCTGCCGTCATTCGACTGTCTGATGGTGATGATGGAGCAGTGCTTCGCCGGCGGGTTCAACGCGCCGATCATCGCCGGCAGCCCGGCGCACAAGACGAACGTGGCCTCGGCGGCGATCGAGGCCAACACCTCGATCGGCGGCCCCGAGTTCGACCCCTTCGCCCGGGACTGGATCGCGGCGATGCACTGGGCCGACCCCGACGGCAGCCCGTTCTCGGCCGACACCGATCACGACGGCCACGTCTCTGCCCTGGAGGCCTTCACCTACGCGGACTCGGTGCACCACCCGCACGACACGCCGAACTACTCCGAGTCGTCGGTGGAGGCCGGGAGCTGCAACCTGGGCGGCTACAAGTTCCCGTGGATCATCCCCGACATCTACCTCGTGCTGGAGCGGTACTGGGAGGGGCCGATCCCCGAGGGACTCGCCCGGATCCAGAAGGCGCTGCCCGAGCTCGAGAAGATCACGCTGGATGCGGCGGAACGGTTCCAGGACATCCGCCACACCGTCGAGGAGCGGATCGCGGAGCTGCTGAGGTAGCTTGGGGGAGCTTCCCGACGTCGAGGCGGTCGTCCTTCGCGGCCTGACCGACGAGGAGCGACGCGGCGCGGTCGTGTACCTGGACGACCGGGTCATCGAGCCCCCCGAGGTCGTGACGATCGACGGCGAGGAGATCGAGGTGTCCTCGCCGTCGATCGTCGCCTTCGTCGACCAGGACCCGGGCGCGAACTGGGGACACGCGTCCCGGTACGTGATCGTTGACACCGAGCGCGGCGAGGCTCGCTCGATCCCGGCGCAGATGCCGCCGTTCCTTCGAGGCGTCCCCGCGACGCTCCGGGTGATCTACCGAGCCGAGGGCGTTCCGGACTGGGCGGTGGCGTGAGGGTCCTCTTCGTCTGCGACCAGAACCGGTTGCGGAGCCCGACGGCCCAGTCGGTGTACCGGGACGACCCGCGGCTGGAGGTCGGGTCGGCCGGCATCGGGAAGGATGCCGTCGTGCCGGTGACCCGGGAGCTCCTCGAGTGGGCGGACCTCGTCTTCGTGATGGAGAAGCGGCATCGGAACGTGATCCGCGAGCGGTTCGAGGACCTGTACCGCACGAAGCGGATCGTGTGCCTCTACATCCCCGACGAGTACGACTTCATGGACCCGGTGCTCGTGCGGCTCCTGACCGAGCGGGTGGCGCCGCACCTGCCCGGCGCCGCCGACCCCGTTTGATATCCGGCGCCCCCTCGGCGTGGAGCGGGCGAGATGACATCCGTCGAGGAGCGATTCACGAAGATCGGGGCCCGGGCCAGGGTCCTCGAGGCCCGGCGCCTGACCGGCCTCCGGGTCGACGTTCGCACCGACCGGCGTGGGGAGCTCTTCGATCTCTGGGTGCCCGACGACGTTCGGCTCGACGTGCTGGACCTGCAGCCACGCGATCGTCACCTCCTGCTCATGGCCCGCGGTGAGGAGAAGTCCCGCTTCCTCTGCGGGCACGACGAGCGACATTGGTTCGCCGCCGCCGTCCCCGAGCGCATCCCGGTGACCACCGTGGCCCAGGCCAGGGACGCCCTCAAGCCCGCGCTGGTCCGCGCCCGCCAGGGCCGCCTGGCTCCCCGGCTTCGCGACCGCCGCCGGAACCCCGTGTTCGTTCGCCAGGGGGAGTGGTTCTTCCTTCCGGCCCCCGGCTTCGCGCCCCGGGACTGGGTGATCCTGCGGCGTGAGCCGCTGTCCCGAGGGCGCGGGACCCCCCACGTCGCGGAGGAGGCCGTCCGCTCCGGCGGGGAGACCGTCTACACCAGCTTCCGCCATCCCCGCCCTCTGGGCCCCACCGAGTACGACGCCTTCCTCCGCCGGCACCCCGAGGCCCGCCGCTGGAGCTGGGAGGTGGCCCGGCGCGACCCCGAGGTCCACGTCCGCGGGCGGGTCACCCATCCCGACCACCGCACCGTGGTGCTGCGCGGCTGGCACCTGGTCCTTCCCAACACCGAGCAGGAGGCGCGCGCCGCGGGGAGTCTCGCTTTCATCGACTGATTGACTTCCCTCCGCTCGTGAAGTAAGCCAACCGAGGAGGCGCGCCATGGGGCTGGACACCTTTGCCGCCCGGACGCCGGTCGACGTCTTCGGCCCCGGCCCCCGGATCGAGGACGACGACTTCGGCTGCACGGCGGAGGACCTGGAGGCGTTCCGCCGCGCCGAGGAGGAGTGCGAGCGAGAGGACGGAGGATGCCTGTTCGGCGGGAACTACTTCCGGGGAAAGCTGTACAGCTCGCTGCTCCAGCACCTGACGGGCCAGTCGCTGCACGCCCCCTGGATCCCACCCGAGATGGTGCGGGCGATGGCTGACGCGCTTGACCGCTGCGACCCGGAGGCGGCGATCCGGAGCTACCTCGAGACCGCGCCCGCCTACGACGGCTGGGGGCCGGAGGTCGTTCGTCAGCTCCGCCGGTTCTTCGGGGTGTGCGCCGAGCGGGGCCTGGGGCTGGTGGGGTCGTGGTGACGACGTCCCTGGCCTTCGTCCGGGACTCCGTCGAACGGTTCCTCCGCGCCTCCCACGACGACGTGTCCGCCGACGCCGAGGGCGACCTCGTCGTCCGCCGCGACGGGGTGGCCGCGTGGATCCGGGCGACGGAGATGGTGGAGGGTCAGACGGCGGTGTTCATCTGGTCGGTCCCCGTCGAGGAGCCCGGGGTCGACGACGAGCTCACCCGGTACCTCGCCACGGAGGGCGCCAACCTCACCTTCGGCCACTTCGAGCTGTACGCCTCGCCCGACCGCGTGCACCTCTCCCACACGCTGATGGGCGAGCACCTGAGCCGGGAGGAGCTCGAGCTGGCGGTCGACGAGGTGCTCCTGTCGACCGTGCGCTACGGGCGGATCATCGAGGACCGGTTCGGGGGGCGGCGGCCCGAGGCGCGGCCGGCACGCTCCGCGGGCCCGGAGCGCCCCCCGCCGCCGGCCGGGAAGGCCGAGGGGATCGAGCTGCTCCGGGCCAGGGTGGAGGCGTACCTGAAGGAGTCGCACCCGGGTGTCTCGGTCGACGACCAGGGCGACTTCGCGCTCCGATCGGGGTCCTCGGTCACCTGGGTGCGGCCCGACCCGTGGGAGGGCCACCGGAGCCTGGCCCGGGTGTTCTCCGTCACGAACGTCGGCGTGCGCGTCGACGGCGAGCTCACCCGGTTCCTGCTCGAGACGAACGCGCGGCTCCCGTTCGGCGGGTTCCAGCTCGACGAGCGCCGCTCGGCGACCATCATCGTGCACTCGCTCCTGGGCGAGTACCTGAACCCGAACGAGCTGCACGCGGCGATCCTCTGCGTCAGCGGAGCCGCCGAGCAGTTCGCGCCGGAGATCGGGGCCCGGTTCGGTGGAACGCTCCTCACCGAGTCATGACGGACGAGCGGGTGCCGGACGAGGAAGACCCGCGGGTCGTCTCTCCCTCCGAGGTCGCGGAGTGGCAGCGCGAGGAATGGGTCAAGCGGACCCGGGCGGCGTTCGCGACCTGGGGCGGCGTCGCCGGGATCGCCGGGGCCATCGTGGCCATCGTGCTGAGCTCGTCCTGGGAGCTGGGGGTGTTCACACTGCCCATGGCCGTCTACGTGGTGGCCCGGGGGGTGGCGCACGTGGTCACGGACGGAGACAAGGTGCGTCGGGCGTTCTTCTTCGGCCTCGGGCCACTCGCCGGCTGCGGCACGGTGGCCGCCGCGTACTCCGCGTGGGGGCGATGGTGGGCGGCGGTGCTCCTGGGGGCGGCCGCGTCGGTCGGGGGCCACCTGGTGGCCAGGGCGCTCTTCCGCCGGGTGGCGTACGAGGAGCGGCTGGAGCGGATCCGGGGGGTGTAGGTGAACGTCAACCTGGGGGAGTCGGGGAAGCTGGTCGTGGCGTACGCGCGGCGGATCGCCGCGACCCTGGGCCACGATGCCATCGAGCCCGAGCACCTGTTCATGGGGCTCGGCGAGCTGGGCGACCTGGCGATCCGGCGGGCCCTCCTGCGGGTCGGGCTCGACCTCGACGAGGCGCGGCTGCGGGTCCGGGACCGGCTCGATGCGGGGCCCGAGGCCAGGGCCCCCGGTGAGCTCTCCCTCACCTCCGAGGCCCGGCGCGTGCTGGAGGTCGCCGGCGAGCAGGCCGTGCAGCTCAGGGAGCGAGAGGTTGAGGCCCCGCACATCCTGCTGTCGCTCCTCTCGCTGGCCGAGGGGGTGCTCGAGGCCGCGCTGACCGAGCTCGGCGTCGAGACGCCGGCGGCCTGGGACGCGGTGATGGCGATGCTCCAGGCCGGGGAGGCCACCCCATCCGACTTCTACAAGACCCGCCGGAACGTGGAGCAGGCCGGCCTGGGGAGGACCGCCGACCTGCTCGACTCGCTGGGCCGCGACCTCACCGCCGACGCCGAGGCGGGCAAGCTCAGCCCGATCATCGGCCGGGACCGCGAGACGGAGGAGCTCGTGAAGATCCTCCTGGGCAAGCGGAAGAACAACGCGCTCCTGATCGGCGAGCCGGGGGTCGGGAAGACCGCGGTGGTCGAGGGGCTGGCCCAGATGATCGTCCGGCTGGAGATCCCCGAGCTCCTCGGGATGCGCATCCGGACGATCGAGGTCGGCTCCCTGGTCGCCGGCACGATCTACCGGGGCCAGTTCGAGCAGCGGCTGAAGGACCTCATCGACGGGGTCCGGGACCGCGAGGACATCATCCTTTTCATCGACGAGATGCACATGCTGGTCGGCGCGGGCGAGACCGGCCTCGACGGCAGCATCGACGCGGCCAACATGCTGAAGCCGGTGCTGTCGGAGGGGTCGCTCAAGGTGATCGGGGCCACGACGATCGACGAGTACCGCAAGCACCTCGAGGGCGACCGGGCCCTGCTCCGGCGCTTCCAGACCATCGTGGTGGGCGAGCCCACCCCCGAGGACGCCCTGGAGATCCTGCGCGGGCTCCGCCCGAGGTACGAGGAGTTCCACGTGGTGCAGATCGCCGACGAGGCGCTGGTGGCGGCGGTCGAGCTCTCCTCGCGGCACCTTCACGACCGCCACCTGCCCGACAAGGCGCTGGACCTCCTCGACCGCGCCTGCACCGACCGCAAGCTCGAGGCCGGCCGGTGGGGGAGCCGGGCGCCGCCGGTGGGGGCCGAGGACGTCGCCGAGGTCGTCTCGGTCATGCTCGAGATCCCGATCGCCCGGCTGACGGAGTCGGAGAAGGCCCGTCTGGTGGGGATGGCCGACGTGCTGCGCGAGCGAGTGGTCGACCAGGACCACGCCGCTCGAGCGGTGGCCGGGGCCATCATCCGCTCGCGCACCGGGTTCGGGAGCCGCGACCGCCCCTCCGGCGTGTTCCTGTTCCTGGGGCCCAGCGGCGTCGGGAAGACGAAGCTGGCCGAGGAGGTGGCGGCCTTCCTGTTCGGCGACAAGAGGGAGCTGGTCAACCTCGACATGACCCACTACCTCGATCCGTTCTCGGTGACCGAGCTGGTCGGCACCAAGACCGGGGTCGCGGGATGGGAGGAGGGCGGGAAGCTCACCAACGCCGTGCGGGCCAAGCCCTACTCGGTGGTGCTCCTCGACGAGTTCGAGAAGGCCCACCCGGCGGTGTGGAACCTGTTCCTGCCGATCTTCGACAACGGGCGCATCACCGACACGCTGGGGCGGGTCATCGACTTCCGCAACACCGTGATGATCATGACCACGAACGTGGGCGCCCGGCGGTTCCAGGCGCGTACGAGGATCGGCTTCGCGGCCGGCGTGGACGAGGAGGCGGAGGGAACGGTCTCGTTCGACGACGTCGAGGCCGACGTGATGAAGGACCTCGCCGCCACCTTCCCCCCCGAGTTCCTGAACCGGGTCGACGAGGTGGTCATCTTCAACGCGCTCACCAAGGACGCCATCCGCAGGATCGTCCGCAAGCGGATCGAGGAGACCGTGCCCGTCGACCTCGAGCTGACCCCCGACGCGCTGGCCTTCCTCGTGGACGAGAGCTACGACCCCGCGATGGGCGCGCGGCCGGTGCGCCGGGCGATCCAGCGCCTGATCGCCAACCCCCTCTCGATGATGGCCGCGCGCGACGAGATCGCGGAGGGCGACCGAGTGAAGGCCTCGCTCTCCAAGGGCCGCCTGCGGTTCACCAAGGGCCGGTAACCATGCCCCGCGGCGGCGCGCGCGACGAGATCTCCGCCCTCAACCGGCAGGTGGCCGACCTCTACCGGCAGGGCAGCTACGCCGAGGCGCTCGAGCTGGGCGCGCAGGTCGTTGAGCGATCGCGGCGGGCGCTGAGGGAGGGCCACCCCGACTTCGCCACCAGCCTCAACAACCTGGCGGAGGTGCACCGGGCGCTCGGGAGCTACGCGGAGGCGGAGCCCCTTTACCGGCAGTCGCTCGAGATCAGGCGGGCGTGCTTCCCGGGCGGCCACGAGGACGTGGCCATCAGCCTCCACAACTTCGGGATGCTGAAGAAGGCGCTCGGCGACCCGCAGGGTGCGCGCTCGCTGCACGAGGAGGCCGTTCAGGTGTGGCGCGGGGTTCTCGGCGACCGGCATCCGCTGGTCGCGTTCGGTCTCGACGCTCTGGCCGAGCTGGAGTCCGACCGCGGTGACCTCGCGAACGCCGAGCGGCTGTATCGCGAGGGGCTCGAGATCCGCCGCGCGGCGCTCCCCGACGGGCACCCCGAGATCGCCCACAGTCTCAACAACCTGGGGGGGCTGTTCGCGACGAAGGGCGACTACGTGGCGGCGGAGCCCCTGCTCGCCGAGACGATCGAGATCTTCGAGGGAGCCTACGGCCGGGAGCATCCGGGTGTGGCGCTCGCCCTGCACAACCTCGCGGGCGTGAACAAGTCGCTCGGCAACTACGGGGAGTCGGAGCCGCAGTTCCGTGAGGCGCTGGCGATCCGCCGCCGGATCCTGGGCGAGGACCACCCCGACGTGGCGGCCACCCTCTACACCCTCGGCTGGCTCGAGTTCGACCGGGGCAACTACGCGGGCGCCGAACCGCTCTTCCGGGACGCGCTTCGGATCTGGACGAACGGTCTCGGTGAGCGCCACCCGATGGTCGCGTACGCGCTGGGCGGGCTGGGCGACCTCCACCACGCGATCGGCGATCTCGAGACGTCCGAGCGACTGCTCATGCAGGCGCTGTCGATCCGAAGGGCCGTCCTGGGAGAGGAGGCACCGGAGACGCTCAGCACCCTCGCCAGCCTGGGGAACCTCCACCGACAGATGGGCAACGCGGAAGGAGCAGTGAACCTGCTCCGCCACGTGCTCGAGGCCGAGCGGGGACGGGTCGGCCGCCGGTCACCGGATTCGGCCCTCACCCTCAACAACCTCGGTGGCGCGGAGCAGGCGCTGGGCAGCTACGACGATGCGGAGCGCCATTACGCAGAGGCGCTGGAGACCCTGCGGGAGAGCTTCGGGAACGACCACCCGCTGGTCGGCGTGGGGCTCAACAACCTGGCCGGGGTGCACCAGGACCGGGGCCGCCACGAGGACGCGAAGCCGCTGCTGCGAGATGCCCTGCAGGGCTTCCGGCGGGGGCTCGGAGAGCATCATCCGAACGTCGAGGCGGCCCTCAACAACCTGGCGTGGGCTTCCGCCGCCACGCGCGATCCGCGCGAGGCCCTCGCCTACTACCGTGAGGCCCTCGCCGTCACCGACCACCTGCTGGCGCAGGTCTTCTCCATCGGCTCGGAGCTCCAGCGCGCCGCGTTCGCGGACCTGGTGCGGGGAGGCATGGAGGCGCTCCTCTCGCTGGTTCTCACCCAGATGCCCGAGGATCCCGAGGCCGTCGGGTTCGCCGCCGATGTCGTCCTGCGGCGGAAGGCGATCGGCGCCGAGGCGCTGGCGGCCCAGCGCGACGCCGTGCTTGGCGGCCGGCACCCCGACCTGGCCCCGAAGCTCCGCGAGCTGGCCATGCTGCGGATGCAGATCGCCACGAAGACCCTGGCCGGGCCTGGGCCGGAGGGCCCGGATGAGCACCGGCGTCTCCTCGACCGATGGGCGGAGGAGAAAGAGACGCTGGAGCGGTTGCTCGCCCACTCGATCCCCGAGATGAGCATGGAGCGGAAGCTGCAGGTGGCGGATCGCCAGGCCGTCGGCGGGGCCCTTCCCGAGGGGAGCGTGCTGGTCGAGTTCGTCCGCTTCATCGTCCACGACTTCCATGCGGTCCGCGAGAACGACGAGCCGCGGTGGGGCCCGCCACGATACGTGGCGTTCGTCCTCCCGGCCGGTGACCCGGAAGCGGTGGCCCTTGTCGACCTCGGGGAGGCGGAGCCCATCGACGAGCTCATCGCCGCGCTCCGAGGCGCCATCACCGGGGAGGGCGAGTCGCGAGGCATGGGGGATGGGAGGAAACCGAGGAAGTCCGCCGAGCTGGAGGTGGGGGCAGCGCTTCGGAAGGCGGTCTTCGACCCCCTCCAGGCCGCCCTCGGGGGGAGCAGCCGGCTGTTCCTGGCCCTGGACGGCGACCTGACGCGACTTCCCTTCGAGGTCCTGCCCACCGAGGGCGGAGGCCGGCTCATCGGGGACTTCCAGCTCTCCTACCTGAGCACGGGGAGGGACCTCGTCCGGTTCGGGGTCGCATCGGAAGCCGAAACGACCGGGCCCGTGGTGGCGGCGGACCCCGACTTCGACCTCGGCGGCTCGGCCGCTCCGGCGGCGCCCACCGGCCGCCGCTCCCGGGACCTCGACCCCACGAGGATCCACTTCGACCGCCTCCAGGGGACCGCCGGAGAGGGGAAGGGCGTGGCGGACTTGCTGGGCGCCACGCCCTGGCTCTCGGGCGAGGTCCTCGAGGCCCGCCTCAAGGCCGCCGTCTCGCCCCGCATCCTGCACCTCGCCACCCACGGGTTCTTCCTCGCCGACCAGCCCCGCGACCCGGAGCGGGAAGCGGCCCCGCTCGAGGTTCGCGATGCCTCCGACTCGCTGGGACCGCTCCGGGGCCCCGGGCTCGAGAACCCGCTCCTGCGCTCGGGGCTGGCCTTGGCCGGGGCCAACACCTTCCTCACCAGCGGCACCCTTCCTCCGGACGCCGAGGACGGGATCCTCACCGCCGAGGATGTCTCCGGGCTGGACCTCTTGGGGACCGAGCTGGTGGTGCTCTCGGCCTGCGAGACCGGGCTGGGGGAGGTTCGGGTCGGGGAGGGAGTGTTCGGGCTCCGCCGGGCCTTCGTGCTGGCCGGGGCCAGGACGTTGGTGATGAGCCTGTGGAAGGTGCCCGACGTGCAGACGCGGGAGCTGATGGAGGACTTCTACGCCCGCCTCAAGGCGGGGGAGCCCCGAGCCGAGGCGCTCCGGCAGGCTCAGCTCGACCTGGCCCGCACCTACCCCCACCCCTGGTTCTGGGGAGCGTTCATCTGCCAGGGCGACCCCGGGCCCCTCGCCCCTCACGGGACCACGGCCGCCGCGACCACGTCGCGGCCCCGGCGCGCGGAGCCCTCCGAGCCGCCCCCGGTGCCGGAGCCGCCGGAGCCGCCGGCTCCCGAGCCGCTCGCCGTGCCGGGCTCCCTCGCCGAGGTGGTGGGGAGCGTGGGGGTCCCGTTCGCCGACTTCGGGGGCGGGGCTCTGGCCGTGCCGCTGAAAGGCCAGCGTCTCGACGAGATCGTGGTGAACGCCAGGGAGCTGCCGAGCGGCCTGGCGCTCTTCAGCGTGCCGCTCCCCGAGCTGCCCCGGAGGAAGGGGAGGAAGGATGTCCTCCGGCATCTCCTTCGCGTCTCGTACGAGGCCAACTACGCGAAGGCCGTGCTCCTGGAGTCGGGTCAGGTGTTCCTGGCCGCCGAGATGCCGATGAGCGTGCTGACCCCGGAGGTGGCGGCGGGCCTGCTCGCGGGCCTGGCCGCCCTCGGCGACGGGCAGCAGGCGGACCTGCCCTCCGAGGAGCGATGGCAGCAGCGCGTGAGCCTCTGCCTTGCCAACCAGTCGGCGCACATCAGGGTCGACGAGGCGGCGCTTCGGTCGATCGCCTCCTCCTTCGCCGAGGCGGGAGCCGGGGTGGGGCAGCAGCCGGACGGCACGATCGTCGGGGCGCTGGGGTTGCGGGGGCCGGGCCCCGACGTGGTGGTGAGCCCGACGGAGGTGGTCATCTCGGTGCTGCGCCACGTCGGCCCCCTGCCCCCGGGGGACGAGAAGGCGTCGCTCGCCCGGCTGCTCGAGCTCAACCGGATCGCCGACGTGGCGAAGGTGGGGCTGGACGGGGCGGGCGAGGTCGTCGTCCTGTACGAGGTCCCCACGCTGACGCCCGACCTCGTCCGGCAGGCTGCCGGGCAGATGGCGATGCTGATGACGATGCTGGCGACGGGCGCCCCTCTCGGGTAACGCGGTGCGGCATGAGGGGGCAGTATGGTGCCGATGGGAGATCCCTGGTTCCACGCGCTCCGGCACCACGCCGAGGCGGCCGCGCTCGCCGCCGGCTCCTCCTACCCGCCGGAGGTCGCGCTCTTCTATCTCGCCCGGTGGTCCCAGAAGGAGTCGGCGCTGCCCGAGCCGGACGTGGGGTCCTTCGACCCGACCCGGCTCGGCGACGTCGCAGAGCGGATCGTGACGAACCTCGAGGCCCACGGCGACACCGTTGAGCGTCTGGTGGCCGGCGACCGGGACCGCTGGTCGGAGCTGCGCGGGCTCCTGCTGAGCAGCGCCCGGTCCCGGGTCCCCGAACGCGCCGACGAGCACGCCGACGACGCCATGGGGCGGGTCGCCGAGGTCCTCCTCACCGGGACCCCGCCGTCGCGCGCCCCCGCGGAGCTGCGGGCCGGCCTCGAGGGCCCCGGCAACGAGTACGTCTTCACCTCGCCCTTCCCGTTCTGGGCGCGATCGATCGTCATCCACCGCATCGTCGACGAGCAACGGCGCGAGGTTCGGTCCCGCCGGCCCCGCCCCCCGCGGGCGGCGCCCGGAAAGCCCCCGGTGGACCGGGCCCGGCTGCGGGAGGCGAGGGACGCGCTGCCCGGCCTGATCGACGCGATCCGCCACCTCCCCCGGGTGCAGCGCTCGGTCCTGGTGGGAAGCCTCCAGCGCGCCGAGATCGAGGAGGAGGTCCGGGAGCGCCTCCGCGACCTGGCGCCGGACCTGTTCCCGACGGGCGAGTCGTTCGCCTCGGACCGCGAGCTCGCCGAGGCGCTCGGCACGAACGCCAAGCTCGTCGCCGCCAACCGCTCGGCGGCCCGGCGCAAGCTGGCGCGCCGCGACCGGCGCTGGGAGCTGCTGCTCGACCTTCTCCTGCCGCACCGGAGCACACGGCCGCTCGCCCCCGCGACCCCGGAGGGGGGATCCGATGGCTGAGCTCGATCACGCCTCCGCCATGGCCGTGCTCCTCCGGTTCGTCTCGGGCGCGAGCGTGGCCGAGGACGAGGTGGAGGGTGCCCTGGCCCACGCCGCGTCCTGCGAGCGATGCCTCCGCGAGCTGGAGGCCGGGGGCACGCCGGCGTGCACGCGGTTCGGGGACGACCTTCCCGATGCGGCGGCGCTGCTGGCGCGAGGAGAGGACGCTGCGGGACGGCACCCCGAGCTGGCCGCGCACCTCACCGAGTGTGAGCGATGCACGTTGATCGTGGCGGAGCTGGCCGGGGAGACCCAAGCCGGCGAGCCCGGCGAGGTCGATGTCCCCGCGGTGTTCGAGCGGGGGCTGACCCTCGCCCTCTCGGGCCCCGACCCGATCGCCCGGCGGCGCGCGGCGGAGCAGCTGGCGGTGAGCCAACGCGTCGGGCCCGCCGCCCTCGAGGCGCTGGCCGTCGCGGCCGCGCGCGACCCGGAGGCGCTGGTTCGGTCGGCGGCGTTGCGCGCGCTCGACGCGCTGGACGAGGCGGTCTCCATCCCGGAGCGGGTGATCGAGGCCTGGTCGGCGTGGCCCGCGGAGGCCGCCGTGTTCATCGCGGGCGTGCTCGAGCGGCTGTCCGGGGAGCCGGCTCGGGAGGGCATCACCCGGCTGGAGGCCTCGGGCGCGCCGGGAGAGCGGCTCGAGGTCTCGGGTCACCGGGGGATCCACGGCACGATCGCGGAGGAGGAGGACGGGTTGTGGCTCACGCTCGAGGGGCTGCCGTCCGAGCTGGAGGACACCACCCCCCTGGTGGCGGTGCCCACCGCCCTCGAGGAGTCCGCGCCCCCCGCCGAGTGGCCGGGCGAGAGGCCGGGGCTGGTCCCCGCGAGCGAGTCCGTCGCGGGGGGCTCGATCCGGCTCCGGCTCGTGAAGCACCCGCCCGCCGACAAGGCCGCGCTGTTCCGAGAGATGTATCTCCTCACCCGCGCGCCGGCCTGAGCGGTTGATGACCGCGCGGCCCGTGCGTGTCCCGGGCGAGGGCCATGGACGGCGTGATCCGATTCCTGATCTACATGGGCGTGTGGGCGGCGGGCTACACGGCGCTCGTGGTTATCGCCGCCGTCGCGCGCCGGGCCGCCCCGCGGCTGGCGCGTTCGCGCGCCGGTCGATGGGTCCTCGCCAGGCGCGCCGAGCGCCGGGCCCGACGCCGTCCCCAGCGCGGACCCCGGCCGCCGCTCGCTCCCCGGGTGGAGCTGGATCCGCTCGTCGAACCGCCTCCGCGGTCCCGGCTCCCGTCCGAGCCCTTCTGGTCGATGTCGCTCCTGGTCGACGGCGATGAGGACGCCGACGCCCTTCGCCCCAGCGTCCAGCTCCTCGGCGACCCGCTCCCCCCGAGAGCGCTGATCCGGATCGAGGTCCGCGACGACCGGGACGTGGTGCGTCTCCGGGTCTCCCGCGACCTTCCACCCGCCGCGCTCGACGCCGACCTCCCCATGCCGGCGGTCGTGCCGCCCGGCGGGACCGGCGCGGGGGAGGTGCTGGGCTGGCGGTGGGACGTGGTGATCGAGGACCCGACGGGTGAGCGAGCTCGTTGGACCGAGTGGCTGACGCCGGCCGGACGGCTCAACGCCGAGGCCGAGATGGCGACGCACCGCGCGCGCGCCTCCTCGCCGGAGGAGGTCCTCCTCAGGCGGATCTTCGGCCAAACCGACGACGTCGTTTGATGATCCCGGCGCCTGCCGTGGAGCTTCGGACTCGTCCTCGGGCCGCTCATCAGTACCAGATCGCGACGAGGCGGCCGCGGGCGTCGGGAGGAGGGTTGCTCGGGAGGCTCTCTGCTTTCCCAGTCGCATAACGACGGGCGCTCCATGCGGCGACGGCAGCATCGAGAACGTCGTCCATGGGGACTTCCCCAGCGGTGCCGATGTCGTCAGGAACAGAGATCCCTGCCTTGACCAGCAGGTCTTTGCGCGCGAGAGCTCCAGCCCAGCTCTTCTTCGAATACGGAACCGGCCCGTCGTTGAGCTCCCGGAACGAAGCCTCGGGGTGGACCTCGATCACCACGTCGTCAGCTCGCACGAGCTCGTCGACCTCGAAGATTCCCCTCTTGAGGGCATAACTCTGTTTGCTGAGTCCCTTCCCACATAACGCCCGATGCAACTGAGATGCGGACGCGTGGTCCGGGGCTTCCAGCACGGAACGTGGGGGTACGGTGAAGACGGAGCGGGCCGAACCGCGGAGGAATTCCCGAGCGGCGACGTCCGCCTCTCGAGATCCCTCCTCCGGCATCCCGATGGGTATGTCGACGCCGATGGCGGCAGCCTTGGAGAAAGTCGCCAGCACTTCTTCGAACCGCTCGAAGACCTTGATGGTGTCGAAGCGACCGTCGCGTAAGGCCACGGCGACCCACCGCTTCTTCCACCCGTCAACTCCAACCGACACCTGGTTCATCTGGTTCACCGTAGAGCCTACGCGCTTGGCCTATCGCGTTCCCTGAGGTGGGCACTCCGCCTTGTCATCGCCCTCTCCACCAGCTGCCGAATGCTCGGATCCAGATCGGCAGACCGAGGGCCAGGCCGAGCACCGAGCCGAGGGCGAACCCGGCCCAGAACTCGCCCTTGAAGCTGATCCCGATGGCGATCACCAGGCCCACCACCAGCCAACGGACGACCCCAAGGAATGGTTTCGCGGCAGGCCACGGCATGCCCCTATCGGAGGCTTGCAGACCGCGCTGCCTCTCCGCGGCCATCCACTTCTCTCCCATCTTCGACCTCCTCCTCTGATGGGTGATCCTACGGACCCCCACCGACATGAACGCATCCGCCCTGGTCAGGGGCGTAATGGCAATCCTCCGCCGATCCTTTGATGATCCCCGGCCCCCGGCGTGTCCCGGATGTGAGGACCGGAGGAGGAGCACGATGACGCTGTACACGGCGGGAGCGCGGCCCCGGTCGCAGCCGGAGCTGGGACGGGACGGCACGCCGTGGTGGGCGACGCCCTACGGTCGGTGGCGCTTCTCGGTCGAGGTCGACGCGATGCGGCAGCGCTTCCCGGGGTTCCGGTGCCGCCTCCGGGACGGCCGGATGGGATGGGTGGGGCGCCTCCCGGGCGCCGTCGATCCGAAGACCCGCTACCTCGTGAAGGTGCTGTGCCTCTCGACGTTCCCCGACGAGCCGCCGGTGGTGACGATCGAGGACCCAGAGATCCCGAGCGACACCCCGCACATGACGATGGGCAACCGGCCGTGCCTCTTCCGGCTCTCGGCGGGCCCGCGGTCCGGCTACGACGCCGCCCGCACGACCGCGGCCACCCTGGTCGCCTGGACGGCCCTGTGGATCGCCGCGTACGAGGTGTGGTGCCGGACCCACGTGTGGCCCGGGAGAGCGGAATGAGGATGCTCCCTCCGAGGGGCCGCCGCCGCGCCGCCCGGGACCCGCGCCGGGCGGCGCCTCCCGCGTTGCCTCCCGCTCCCACCCCCCCGGTGACCCTGCTCGTCCGGCCCGAGGTGCTCCGTTCCCTCGCCGCGTCGGTCGCCACCGCGGGCGACGTCGAGACCGGCGGGCCGCTGATCGGCACCGTCCAGCGCTCGTGGGAGCCGGCGGGGGAGCGCCTGATCGTCTGCGTCCTGGCCACGGTCGCTCCAAGCGCGCGCGATGGCCGGGTGGCGTCGGTGTCGGTCGGCCGCGGGGGTGAGGGGGAGCGCGCCGCGTCGGCCGTCCGCTGGTGGCGCTCGGCCTCGGGGCTGGACCTCGTCCACCTCGGCGACTGGCACCGCCACGTCTGGGGATCGCCCGAGCCATCGGGCGGGGATCGCGCGACCGCGAAGCGGCTCGGCGCCCAGAGCCCGGCGCCCGTCTGGCTCACGGCGGTCGCCACCGGCCGCCGCCGTCGCCGCCACCAGGCGGAGGAGAAGGGGGAGGAGGTCCGATTCATCGACGCCGCGGCCGTCACCGGGGTGGTCCGGTTCTTCCGAGAGGCCGGCGGGGCGGGGCTCGTCGCCGTCCGGGCGCGCGTGGAGGGAGCGGCGCTTCCCGCGCTCCCCGCGCTCCCCTGGTACGTCGCCGACCCGGCCCGCTTCGCCGCCGAGTGCCGCCTGCTCCGCGCGGCCGGGTACCGCGCGGCGCTCCAACCCGCCTCCTCGGACGACGGGCACGGGGCCGTCCTTCGGCTTCGCCGCGAGGGCGCGCCGGACGTCACCGTGATCACCGGGCCCCGGTACCCGCGCCAGGCCCCGGTGCGGCTCGACGCCCGCGGCCGCCGCGTGCCGCCGGCGGGCGCGTGGTCGCCCCACCGGTACCTGGTCGACCTGGTCGACCTGGTCGGGGAGGGGAAGCGATGACCACCGGCCGCTGGGAGCGAGTGGAGGGGCTCGTGGACGTCGGGCACCTCCGGGATCGGCACGTGCTGGTCGTGGGGCTCGGGTCCGGCGGGTCGACCGTCGCCCTGGAGCTGGCCCGGGCCGGCGTGGGGCGATTCACGCTCGTCGACCCCGACCGGATGGAGGAGCGGAACGTGATCCGTCACGAGTGCGACGACCGGTACCTGGGGTGGAACAAGGCCGAGGCGGTGGCCGACCTGATCCGCCACCGCAACCCGGAGGCGTCGGTCGAAGCGGTGTCCGCGAACGTGTTCGACCTCGGCGGCCGGCTGGGGGAGGTCGTCGGCGACGCGGACCTCGTCGCGGGGTGTACCGACGTCGAGCCGCCGAAGAGTCTGCTCGACCGGGCCTGCCTCGCCGCCCGGGTCCCCGCCGTCTACGCGGGCGTCTACGAGCGCGGGGTCGGCGGCGAGGTGATCCGATGCGCCGGCGGGCCCGCCGACCCCTGCTACGCGTGCGTGATGTCGGTCCTCAAGGAGTCGGCCCCCGTTCCCGCCGGCGACGACCTCGACTACGGCATGGTCGCGGCCGACGGAACGCTCCACGGGGCTCCCGGCCTCGGCCTCGACGTGCGGCTGGTCGCCCTCGTCCACGCGAAGGTCTGCCTGCTCACCCTGCTCGCCGGAACCGGTGGCGAGGACCTCCCCGCCGACGTCGTGCTGGTCGGCACCGCGCGCGTCGACGGGCTCTTCTCTCGCCCGTTCGCCAGCGCCCTGCTCCGCGTCCCGCCGCAGGAGGGCTGCCTGGCGTGCCGCCCCTTCCGGCCGGCCGCCGTTTGATGTCGGGGGCGGCGCCGCGTTGAGGGAGTGAGAAGGAGGTGGAGATGAGCGAGACGAAGGCGCAGAACGGGACCGCGACGCTCACGCCCGAGGACGTGGTCCGTCTCTTCGAGGACGGCTACCGCGACGTCGAGGTGCTTCCCGACGGAACGGTCCGCGAGGTTCCCCGGGACGGCGACGCCCTCGAGGACGTCACCCGCACCCTCAAGACCGAGCGGACCTGGTACTAGGAAGCGCGGGCCCCCGCGCCCGCTTGTTACGATGCGGGTGCGGGCGGGGGTCCAGCGGGCGGCGAGAGGGAGAGAGGAGCGCGACATGGCCGACGAGACGGAGCTCTCCGACCTCGCCGCGAAGCTGCGGCGGTCGGGGGCGGAGCTCGAGAAGCTCGGCGGACCGGCCCGCACCGCCGCGACTCGGCTGGGGACGGCGGCCGACGAGGTCGAGCAGCTGGCCCGCGATCCGGAGACGGCCGAGGCGAAGCTCGGCGACGTGCTGAGCGCCATCCGGGATGCCCGTCTGTGGCAGGGGCTGCTCGACGGCTACCCGATCGTGCGCGCGTACATGCGGGCCCGGGCGCTCCCGGCCGACGTCACCCCCGACGAGGGCGACGAGCTCTCCCACACGACCGTCGCCTTCGTGTACTTCAACGAGCTCGTGAACGAGATGGGGCAGAGCCTGCCCTGATGCGGATCCGGGCGGTGGGAGGAGGGAGCCGATGAAGGTCCACGACCCCGCCCTCATCCTGTACGCCTCGTTCGATCGCCATCTGCCCGGCCACGTTCCCTACGACCCCAGGTCGCTCGCGGTCGAGCTGTTCGGTGGTGCCCACACCGCCTACGGCCTCTCGCAGAGCGATCGCTGGCACGCGGACCAGGCGAAGGACCTCGATCTCGACGAGGTCGACCAGGCCGAGGAGGGGATGGCCCGCTGGGTCCGCCGGTCGGCGGGAGAGGAGGCGACGGGGCTCCGGCAGGCCATGCTCTACACGTTCGGGGACGCGCTGGTGCTACACGTCGCCGACAGCCTCGGCGAAGCCGAACGCGACTTCGACGAGGCCTGGAAGGAGCTCTCGGAGGGCCCGAAGACGATCCTCCGCAACGAGCATTGGGAGGAGGCCCTCGGCGGCTTCTGGGGCCTCAACTGCATCTTCTCGGTGCTCGTCGACGACGAGGACTATCGAACGGTCGCAGCCGAGCGCTCGTTGCTCGAGTCGGTCTCCCCCGGACGCCCGCTGCTCGCCGAGACCACGGTCGGCAGGCTCTGGCTCGCCGGCAGCGACTGGATGGAGGTGCCGATCCCGCGACCGCTCCGCTCGAGCTGGGTGCTGATCTCCCCACGGTCGGCGACGGACCACCTCTACCGGTCCATCCAGGTGGGCGGGCCGACGCCGCCGCCGCTCCCGCTGCTGCTCGCGTCGCGGCAGAAGTTCCACGTGCAGATCGCGCGGTACGAGGAGGCCCGGCGCGCGCTCCGAAGGGCACGCGCCAGCCTGGACAAGCGGGTGGACTGGATGATCAAGGCGCAGCGCGACTTCGAGGAGCCCAGCCGGATCGCCGGCTCTCCGGAATCGGAGGAGCTGCGACAGAAGAGCGCTCGTGCGCACACCAACCTGGCGGCGTTCGAGACCGAGGTGGTGCGGATCCGGGACGCGCAGACCACGCTCGAGATCAACGTCCGGAACTACGAGGACCTGTGGAACGACTTCGCGACCGGCGGAGAGGACGAGGTCTTCGAGCGCGAGCGAACCTACATGCGGCATCGCGCCGAGCAGGTCGGCTACGACACCTCGTACCACACCGGCGTGCTCGAGCGAACCCGCGCGATCCTCGACGCCGGGCAGGCCCGGTTCAACATCTCGCAGGACCGCGGTCAGGCCCAGGAGGTGCGGCAGGGCGTCACCCAGGTGAGCGGCCTGTTCGCCTCGCTGATGGCCCTCGTGGTGACCGAGGTCGTCGGGCTCGCGAGCCTGGCCCGGGATCGGCCGGCCTTCGCGGCCAAGATCATCCTCCTCGTGCTCGCGGGGGCGTTCGCGCTCTCCCAGGTGGTCGTGGCCTGGGGCAGGGTCCGTTCCGCCCTCACCGGCTATTCGATCGCGGTGGCCGCCGGGCTCGGGGCGCTCCTGTTGCTCGACGCCGACGCGGGCCGATGGTGGCACTACCCGATCGCCCTGGTCGTGGCCGGCGCGATGTTCAGCCTGGTCCGCGTCCGCGAGGAGCGGCCCCGGCGAGATACCGAGCCCGGCTGGCGCCGGATCCGCGAGTTCCGGAGCGAGATCCGCAAGCTCCGGCGCGCGAGCGAGGAGATCGCCGACCTGCTGGACGACCTCCCGACGACCCGCTACTACCGGCTGAAGGAGGAGCGGTCGTTCCTCGAGAAGATCGAGAGCAAGGGTCGCGATCGTCCTGGCTACTCCGAGGTCGACGTGGGGGACTCGATCGGGATCCGCTACGTGACCTCGCCGTTCCAGCTCCCCGTGGTGGTGGAGCACGTCGAGCGCATCCTCGACCGGCGGCAGGAGGGGCTCGAGTACAAGACCGGGAGGTACAAGGCGGTCCACATCGACGTCGACCTCCTCGGGGTGGGCGCGAAGAAGGACCTGAACCTGATGGCCGAGGTCCAGGTCAAGACCTACCTCCAGCACCTGTACGCGGCGAGCGCCCACGACGTCCTCTACAAGGACATCCCGGGGCGCGGGCCCTGGGTCCTCCGCCTCGCCAAGCGCTGGACGCCCACCCGGGTCGTCGCGGACCGGCTGCTGGCTCTCCCCGCCGCCGTCGAGCTGCTCCTCTTCCGCCGCTGGATGCGGTGGCCGAAGCGGGGAGAGGAGTCGGTCCGACCCCCGCGCTGGAGGCGGCGGCAAGCCGAGCACTCCTGAGCGTTGCCGGAGCGGGGACTTTGTGCAACTGCACATAGGAATCCGAACCATGTCCGACGAATCAGGGAACCATGAAAACTCGTCTGGTAGTTCTCGCGCT
>DASWKG010000171.1:0-2632 GCA_036396755.1 Actinomycetota bacterium | reverse complement strand
CATGAGGATCGATTGCGAGCGGTGCCCGGACCGGGTCGGCGACACCCCCTGTGCCGATTGCCTGGTCGAGTTCGTCCTCTCGCTGGAGGACGGCTCGGTGCTCGTCGAGGCCGGCGAGGCCCAGCCCGACGGGGCCGCGGTGCTCGATGCGGCCGGGGCGCGGGCGGTCCGGGCGCTCAGCGAGGCGGGCCTCGTCCCGCCGGTCCGGCTCGTGCCGCGCAGGCGGGCGGGGTGAGCTTCCGGTGAGGTTCGTTGCTCGGTCCCCGGGTGTGGGTGAGAATGCCCTGGTAGCCGCATTGGGGAAGATCGGTGAAGCGCCTCTACCTCGTCGGAAAGAGCCGTGACAACAAGCGCCTCTACTTCGCCAGAACGAAGGGAGCGAAGCGGGGCAGCTTCGAGCTGCCCATCAGCCGCAAGCTCGTTCGCCTGATCGACGAGGCGGAGGCGACGCGGGCGGGCGCCGGGGCGCGCTCGAGCACTCCCGCCCCCACGCCACCGGCTTCCACGCCAGCGCCCGCGCCCGAAGCGCGCCGGCCCGTCCCACCCCGGCGCCAGGCGCCGCAGCCCGCCGCCGCGGCCCGGGCCGGCGTGCCTCCCGACGTCCCGGTTCGCGTGAAGCGGGTTCGCCCGCCCGGGCCCGACGAGGGGGAACTGGCCCCGGCGCTCGGCCCGCGAGCCCGTCCCGCCGCGCCGGCGCCTTCAGGGGCGGAGCGCATCACGCCGGCCCCGTCCGAGCCCCTCGCCGCGCCCGAGCCCGTCGCGCCGCCGGGGCCCTCGACCGACGGACGGGTGGCGAGGAAGGCCGTGCAGCTCGCGCCGTCGTCCCGGCTCTCCCCGGCGGAGATCCAGTCGCTGCTTCGCGAGGGCCGCACTGTCCGCTCGGTCGCGAAGGAGGCGCGCGCCCCGCTCGAGTGGGTGCAGCGGCTGGCGAAGCCGATCGAGGACGAGCGCCTCGGTATCGTGAATCAGCTGCTCCGCGCCCGCGTCTACCGGCCGCGGAAGGGGCGCTCCGCCGAGACCGTCGGCGTCGCGATCATCGAGAACCTGCGCGAGCGGGGGATGCGGTTCCCCGAGAAGGTGCTCGACGACGGCTGGACGGCGGTCCGGCCCGCGGGGCGCGAGTGGCGCATCCGCTTCTCGTTCGAGCACCGGGGCAAGCGCCGGCGCGCCGACTGGAGCTTCGATCCACAGACCCGCGAGGTCGAGACGCTGAACGCCGCCGCGTCGGACCTCTCGTTCCGCGGCGATCCCGCGGAGGGATCCACGGCGAGCGGCGACGACGACGGCGACGGCCGCGCCCGCCGAACCGCACCCCGGGCCCGGACCACGTCCTCCGCGAGGTCCACCTCGAAGCGATCGTCGACGGCGGCGAAGAGGACCGCCGCCAAGACCGGCGCCAAGGCCGCCGCCAAGAAGACGAGCTCGCGACGCTCGACCCGCGGGCGCTAGCCCTCGGTTCGCGCGACCGCGAGCGCCGTCCCCCGCGACGTCGAGAGCGCCGACCCGCGGGCCGCCCACCGCACGCGAGCGATCCCGGCGAGCCCGCCGTTCGCCGGCGCCACGCTCGTCACGGTCCCGACCTCGTCGTCGCCGGCCAGCACGGCGTCGCCGACCACAGCGGCGCCGTCGGCCCGGAAGGCCAGCAGGACCCGTGGGGGGTGGCCGAGGTTCCGCACCTTCGCCACCGCCTCCTGCCCGAGGTAGCAGCCCTTCTGCGGGATCTCGCGGTCAAGGCCCGCCTCGTGCGGGATGGAGTCGACCGACAGGTCGACCGGGAAGCGCGGCCGGCCCTCCCGCACGCGCCACGCCTCGACGGCGTCGAGGCCCACGCGAACGAGGCCGTCGTCGCCGGGGTCACCCCCTCCCACTCGAAGCACGAGGTCGTGGCCGCCGCCCCCGATGGCCGACGGCGCGTAGGCCGGCGAGGGGGACGGATCGGGGAGAGGCCGGCCCGGCATCGCGACGATCCGCCACTCGGCCCCGCGGTCCGCGAGCTCGACGCGGGAGGACAGCACGTACGGCGCGAGGATGGTGGCGACCGCTTCGGGCTGCCGCGGGTCCTGCACCAGCGTGAACCCGTCGCCGAGCCTCGCCACCGTGAGGTCCGCGCGGATCCGGCCGGTGGGGGTGAGGACCAGCGACCGGCGGGCCGACCCTTCGGCGAGGTCGTCGACCCTCGCCGTGACCAGGTCGTTCAGCCATCCCGTGGCGTCGTCGCCGAGGACCTCGGTGATCCGCCAGCCGACGAGGTCGACGCGGGCGCGTCCGGCGCCGAGCGCCTCGACCTCGCTTGCCATGGGGGTCATCACTGCCAGGATATCGGGGTGCCGACGATCCCACGCCTGCTCGTGGTCACGAACGACTTCCCCCCTCGCGTCGGGGGCGTCCAGCGCTACGTGCACGACCTCGTCCGTCACCTCCCGCCCAACCGGGTCACCGTCCTCGCTCCGCGGTGGGAGGGGTGGCGCGCGTTCGACCGCGCCGAGCCCTACGACGTGCGCCGCTACGCCGGCACCTTCCTCGCCCCGGTGGCGGACGCGAGGCGGCGTGTCGCGTCGCTCATCCGTGAGACCGGCGCCGAGATGGTCCTGTTCGGGCACGGCCTCCCGCTCGGCGTGATGGGGCCTCGCCT
>DASWKG010000170.1:0-12925 GCA_036396755.1 Actinomycetota bacterium | reverse complement strand
CCCCCCCCCCCCCACGCCGAGGTCGTGATCGTCGAGATCGGGGGAACGGTCGGCGACATCGAGAGCCTCCCGTTCCTCGAGGCCGTGCGGCAGCTCCGCCACGAGGTCGGCCGCCCGAACTGCGCGTTCGTCCACGTTTCGCTGCTGCCGCACATCGGCCCCACCGGCGAGCTGAAGACGAAGCCGACCCAGCACTCCGTCCGCGAGCTGCGCTCGATCGGTATCCAGCCCGACGCGATCGTGTGCCGGTCGGACCGGCCCATCGGCCGCGGGCTCAAGGAGAAGATCTCGCTTCTCTGCGACGTCGAGATCGCCGCGGTGGTCTCGGCCGTCGACGCCGACTCGATCTACGAGGTGCCGCTCGTGCTGCACGACGAGGGGCTCGACGGCTATCTCGCGGATCACCTCCAGCTCCCCGAGACCGAGCCGGACCTCACCGAGTGGCAGGCGCTGGTCGGCCGGATCGACGGCGCGACCGAGGAGGTCTCGATCGCCGTCGTCGGCAAGTACGTGAACCTTCCCGACGCGTACCTGTCGGTCACCGAGGCGCTCAACCACGGCGGCTTCCATCACGGCGTGCGGGTGCGCATCAAGTGGGTGGCGTCCGACGACATCGCGATGTCGGGCGTGGAGGCGACCCTCGAGGGCGTCGACGCCGTGCTCGTTCCCGGCGGGTTCGGGGTGCGCGGCGTGGAGGGGAAGGTCGACGCGATCCGGTACGCGCGCGAGCGCGGGATCCCGTTCCTCGGTATCTGCCTGGGGCTCCAGTGCGCGGTGATCGAGTTCGCGCGGAACGTCTGCGGTCTCGAGAGCGCGAACTCCAGCGAGTTCGACCCGGCCACGCCCGACCCGGTGATCGACCTGCTCCCCGAGCAGCAGGACGTGACCGACATGGGCGGCACGATGCGGCTGGGGGCCCAGCCGTGCCACGTCGCGCCGGGGACGCTCGCCGAGCGGGCGTACGGCGAGGCGGTGGTCTACGAGCGGCACCGCCACCGCTACGAGGTGAACCCCGCCTACCACAAGGTGCTGCTGGAGCACGGGATGGTGTTCTCGGGGCTCAACCCCGACGAGCGCCTCGTCGAGATCATCGAGCTTCCCGACCACCCGTTCTTCATCGCCGGCCAGTTCCATCCCGAGCTGAAGTCCCGCCCCACGCGCCCACACCCGCTGTTCCGCGAGTTCGTCGGCGCCGCGGTGAAGGCCCGGCGAGCGGCCGAGCGCGCCCCGGCCTCCACCTGATCTCCCTCAGCCGATGTGGGTGCGGTGCTCGTCGTCCTCCTCGAACGTGTTCCCCTCGGCCGGGATCGGGTTGTCCCGGAGGATCCGAGCCATGTGGACGAGGTTGTGCGCCATCCAGCGGGTGGTCCGCTGGGTGTAGGGGTGGTTCTCGCCCCCCGCCTCGATGTAGGAGGGCCCCGGCCCGGCGTCGCCCACCCAGTAGGTGTCGGCGTTCGGGGGGATCGTGCACCCGAGGTGGCAGAGGTTGAAGAGCGTCGTCTCCGCGGCGGAGTGGGCGCCGTCCTCGTTGCCGGTGACGACCACCCCGGCCACCTTGTTGTAGAGCGGGTACTGGCCCACCGCGTTCCGCTCCTGGTAGGTGCCATCGAGCCGCTCGATCACCAGCTGGCAGACGGAGGAGCGCACCCCGAACCAGATGGGCGTGGCGACCACGAGGATGTCCGCCGCCTTCACCTTCTCGAGGATGAGCGGCCATTCGTCGCCGTCCCCCTCGTCGGAGGTGACCCCCGTCGGCACGCGGTAGTCGACCACCCGCACGATCTCGGACGCGACGTCCATCCCGTCGAACCACTCGATCACCTTCCGGCACAGCGCCTCGGTGTTGGAGACGTCGGGGGAGCGCTTCAGCGTGCAGTTCAGGAAGAGCGCGTCGAACTCGGCCATGGTGCCTCCTTCGCTCGGGTCGCCCATTCTGCCACGGACGCCTCCGTCGGCCCCGGGGCCTCGTACCCTCCCGCGGTATCCTGAGCCGTCGCCGGACCGGGAGGGCACGGGGTGAACGTCGGGATCCCGAAGGAGATCAAGGACCACGAGGGCCACGTGGCCGCGGGGCCGGTCGGGGCGGCGGCGCTCTCGACGCTCATCGCCGGGTAGCGGGGCCATGGCCGACGCCGCCGCCCATGTTGACGCGTTCCTCGATCACCTCGCGGTCGAGCGAGGGCTGTCGCGGAACACGCGCGACGCCTACCGGCGCGACCTCCGGCGCTACGTCGCGTTCCTCGAGGAGCGGGGCATCGGGGACCTCGTCGCCGCGCGCGAGGAGGACATCGCCGCGTTCGTCGCGTACCTGTCGGCGGCGGAGTACGCGCCGAAGAGGCGGTACCGGGCGTCGTCGGTGGCGCGGGCGCTCGCCGCCGTGCGCTCGCTCCATAAGTTCCTGGTGCGGGAGGGGTCGCTCGGCGAGGACGCGGCGCTCGGCGTGATGCGCCCGCGGATCCCCCGGAACCTCCCGAAGCCGCTCACGGTCGAGGAGGTCGAGGGCCTGCTCCGCGCGCCGCTCGGCCAGGAGCCGCCGGCGATCCGGGACCGCGCGCTGCTCGAGACGCTGTACGGCGCGGGGCTGCGGATCTCCGAGCTCGTCTCGCTCGACGTCGACGACGTCGACCTCGACGGCGGCAGCGTGCGGGTCACCGGCAAGGGGTCGAAGGAGCGCATCGTGCCGCTGGGTCGGTACGCGGTGGGATCGATCGAGTCCTACCTGCGCCGGAGCCGGCCCGCGATGGCGTCGGGATCGTCGCGAGGTGCGCTCTTCCTCAACCAGCGCGGGGGGCGGCTCACGCGGCAGGGCTGCACGGTCATCGTCCGCGGCGCGGCGAAGCGGGCGGGCATCCGCCGGAACGTGACGCCGCACATGCTCCGGCACTCGTTCGCGACGCACCTGCTCGAGGGGGGTGCCGACGTCCGCGTGGTGCAGGAGCTGCTCGGGCACGCGAGCGTGGCGACGACCCAGATCTACACGCTGGTCACGAAGGACCACATGCGCGAGGTCTACTTCACGTCGCACCCGCGGGCGCGGCGGCCGGCGCAGAAGAAGCGGGGAGCCTGATGAAGGCCCTGCTCCTCGTGTGCGATTCGTTCGGGGTGGGGGCGGCGCCCGACGCGGGCGACTACGGGGACGCGGAGGTCGACACGCTCGGGAACACCTCGCGAGCGGTGGGCGGCCTCGACGCGCCGAACCTCGGGGCGCTGGGCCTGGGCCACGTCACCGCGGTCGAGGGGGTGCCGCCGGGGGCGTCGGTCGGCACGGCGCACGGCAGGCTCCGCGAGCGCTCGGCCGGCAAGGACACCACGACCGGGCACTGGGAGCTCGCCGGCATCGTGCTTGATCGCCCGTTCCCGACCTACCCCGACGGCTTCCCCGCCGAGGTGATCCGGCCGTTCGAGGAACGGATCGGCCTCGAGGTCCTCGGCAACGTGGCCGCCTCGGGGACCGACATCATCGCCGAGCTGGGGGAGGAGCACCTCCGAACCGGCCGGCCCATCGTGTACACGAGCGCCGACTCCGTGTTCCAGATCGCGGCCCACAAGGACGTGGTCCCGCTCGAGACGCTCTACGAGTGGTGCGCGATCGCGCGCGGAGTGCTGGTGGGGGACCACCGCGTCGGCCGCGTGATCGCTCGCCCGTTCGTGGGGGAGCCGGGCGCCTTCGAGCGCACGCACGAGCGCCGCGACTTCTCGGTGGAGCCGCCGGAGGAGACCTACCTGGAGCGCGTCGCGGCGGCCGGCGTCCCGGTGTACGGCGTCGGCAAGATCGGGGACATCTACGCGGGCCGGGGGCTGATCGAGTCGCGGCACTCCGAGTCCAACGAGCACGGCGTCGACCTCTCGATGGAGTACCTGCGGCGCGACGGCGATCTTCTCGTCGTGACCAACCTCGTCGACTTCGACACGAAGTACGGGCATCGGAGCGATCCACCCGGGTACGCGCGCTGCGTCGAGGCGTTCGATCGGAGGCTGCCCGAGCTGCTGCAGGCGGTCGGCGACGGCCTGCTGTTCCTGACGGGCGACCATGGGTGCGACCCGACCGACGACTCCACCGACCACACGCGCGAGTACGTGCCGGTGCTCGTGGGGGGAGGGGCGCTCGACTCGAGGCCGACGGTGGACCTCGGCACGAGGGACACGTTCGGCGACGTGGGCGCGACGATCGCCGGCCTGTTCGCAGCACCGGTTGACGGGCTGGCCGGCGCGAGCTTCGCCCGGGAGCTCGGACTCCATTGAGCGGCGACCCCCGCGACGTCGTCGCCCGGAAGCGCGACGGGCACCGCCTGTCCGATGAGGAGCTGCGGGGGTTCGTGCTGTCGTATGCGCGCGGCGAGATCCGCGACGAGGTCGCGGCGGCGTTCCTGATGGCCGCCTACCTTCGCGGTCTGGACGCCGGCGAGACGCTCGCGTACACGAGGGCGATGGTCGAGTCGGGGGTCAGGCTGCCGATGAGGGGCGTCTCGCGGTTCAGCGTCGACAAGCACTCGACCGGGGGCGTGGCCGACGGCGTGACGCTCGTGCTCGCGCCGCTCCTGGCCTCGCTCGGCCTCGCGGTGGCGAAGCTCTCCGGCCGCGGGCTCGGCCATACGGGCGGGACGCTCGACAAGCTCGAGGCGATCCCCGGGCTCCGCACCGACCTCGGGCCGGACGAGCTCGAGCGGCAGGTCGAGGAGGTGGGGTGCGCGGTCGCCGCGCAGACCAAGGACATCGTGCCCGCCGACGGCGCGCTCTACGCGCTGCGCGACGCGACCGCGACGATCGACAGCGTACCGCTCATCGCCGCGAGCGTGATGTGCAAGAAGCTCGCGGTGGAGACCGACCTGATCCTGCTCGACGTGAAGGCGGGGAGCGGGGCGTTCATGAAGACGCCCGACGCGGCCGCGGAGCTCGCCGGGGCGTGCATGGCGCTCGCGGGCGCGTGGGGCCGCGCGGCGAGGGCCGCGGTCACCGACATGTCGCAGCCACTCGGGACGGCCGTCGGGAACGCGCTCGACGTCGCCGAGGCGGTTCGCGTCCTTCGAGGTGAGGAGCCGGGCCGGCTCGCGGACCTGGTCGTCGAGTTCGCCGCGGCCGCGCTGGCCGAGTCGGAGGGTATGGCGCTCGACGCGGCGCGGGAACACGCGCGCGCGGCCCTCGCGACGGGGAAGGGACTCGAGCCGTTCCGGCGGATGGTGGCGGCGCAGGGCGGGGACCCGCGGGTGGTCGACGATCCCGACGGCGTCCTGCCTCGCGCGCCGGTCGTCCGGCCGCTCGAGGCCGACCGCGGCGGGTGGCTGGCGGAGGTCGACGCCGAGGCGATCGGCCGCGCCGCCGCCGGGCTGGGCGCGGGCCGGGCGCACAAGGGCGACCCGGTGGACCCCGCGGTCGGCGTGGTCTTCACCCCGAAGATCGGTGACCGGCTCGACGCGGCCGCGCCGATCGGGGAGGTGCACGCGCGCGACGAGGAGGCCGCCGCGGAGGCCGGCCGCGCGGTGCTCGCGGCGATCCGGCTCACCGACGACGGCGTCACGCCACCCCCCCTCGTGTACGGTTGGCACCGCCCATGATCGGTGGCATCGACATCCTCACGGTCGCGCTCTTCGCCGCGTCCCTCCTCCCCGCGCTCGTCCTGCACGAGCTGAGCCACGGGATCGTGGCCGACCGGCAGGGCGACACCACGCCCCGGCTCTCCGGGCGCCTCACGCTGAACCCCGCCAGGCACATCGATCCCTTCGGGACGGTCATCCTTCCCGGGCTGCTGCTGCTTCCCACGCTGTTCGGCCAGGCCACCACGCCGGTGTTCGCCTACGCCAAGCCGATGCCGTTCAATCCCCAGAACCTCAAGGACCCCGACCGCCAGACGATGTGGATCGCCCTCGCCGGCCCGCTCACGAACCTCGTCCTGGCGGTGGGAGGCGCACTGCTCCTGCGCGTCACGGGACGGGAGGACGTGCTCGGCCTGTTCGACGGCCCCCCGGTCCCGCGGTTCCTCCTGATCTTCGTGTTCGTGAACGTCCTCCTCGCGGTGTTCAACATCATCCCGCTGCCACCGCTCGACGGGTCGAAGGTGCTCGCGCGCTTCCTGCCTCCCCGGGCGCGGGAGGTCTACCGGTCGTGGGAGCAGTACGGGGCGCTGTTCCTGCTCGTGATCTTCTTCCTGTTCCCGGGGCCGATCTTCGCGATCGTCGATCCGATCGTGAGCGGCCTGCTCGACATGCTCCTCTGAGGAGCCGGCGAGGGGGAGTCGTTGAGGGGCCCTCCGGGCGCGGATACCATTGGGGCGATGGCAGCCGAGCAGGAGCACGCCAGCCTCCGCGAGTTCCCCGTCGACCTCCCCGTCTACCAGGGGCCGTTCCGGGCGCTCGCGGAGCTGATCCTCGAGAAGAAGATGGACGTCTGCGACATCCCGATCGCCGGGGTCGTGGAGGCCTTCCTGGCCAAAGCCGACGAGGCCGAGGGCTGGACCCTGGAGGAGGCGACGTGGTTCCTCGCCACCTGCGCGGTCCTGCTCGAGCTGAAGGTCCGGCGGCTGCTCCCGAGGCCCGAGCGGCCGCTCGACGAGGAGGACATGATCGGCGCCTCGCCGGACCTCGCGTACGCGCGGAGCCGCGAGCTCGCCGCTTTCCGGCGGGTGGCGCGCGACCTGGCTCGCCGCATGGAGGAGAGCGCCCGCCACGTGCCGCGGAGCGCGGCGCCACCCGAGGAGTTCGCGCACCTGTATCCCGACGTGCTCGAGCACGTCACGCCGCAGGACATGGCCGAGGCCGCCGCCGCGCTGTTCCGGCCGCCGCCGATGGTCGACCTCTCGCACGTGACACCGATCCGCCTCACGGTCGCCGAGGCCGTGGAGACGGTCGTCGGGAAGCTCTCGGGAAGCTCCCGGTCGATGTTCCGCGAGCTCGTGGCCGACTGCCGCGAGCCGATCGAGGTCGTCGTTCGCTTCCTCGCCGTGCTCGAGCTGCACAAGGAGGGGCGGCTAGTGCTGAGCCAGGCGACGACCTTCGGCGAGATCGAGGTGAGCTGGGAGGGATGATGGCATGGAAGAGCTGACGATCGATCGAGCGCTGCTGCGCGACCTCGAGGCCATCCTGTTCGTGGCCGACGAGCCGCTGACGACCACCGCGCTGGCGCAGCTGCTCGAGTCGGAGCGCCCGGTGGTGGAGGCGCATCTGCGACGGCTCGCCGAGTCGCTCGAGGCGCGCGACGCGGGCATCACGCTGCGCGACGTCGCGGGTGGCTGGCGCCTGTACACGAACGGGGGGTCCATCGAGGCCGTCGAGCGGTTCGTCCGGTCCTCGCGTCACACGCGCTTCACGCGCGCGTCGCTGGAGACGCTGTCGATCGTCGCGTACAAGCAGCCGGTGACCCGCCACCAGGTGTCGGCGATCCGGGGCGTGAACTCCGACGGCGTGCTGCGCGCGCTGATCGATCGCGGGCTGCTGACCGAGGTGGGACGCGACGACGCGCCGGGCCGGCCGTCGCTGTTCGGCACCACGCCGGAGTTCCTCGAGCGCATGGGGCTGTCGTCCGTCGGCGACCTCCCGTCGCTCGCGCCGCTGCTCGACGAAGGCGCCGACGACGACGAGGTCGCGAGCCTCGACGACGCGCCCGACGACGCGGTCGAGGACGTACCCGGCGAGCCCGAGCACGATCGGGTCGTCGACCTGTCCGACGCGGACGACGACGGCGGCCGCGGCTCGGAGGGGGCGGGCCCCGACGCCGTCTGAGAAGGAGCGCGAGGAGGCCGCGCTCGAGCGTCTCCAGAAGGTTCTCGCGAGGGCGGGGCTCGGGTCCCGCCGCGCGTGCGAGGAGCTCATCTCGGCGCGACGGGTGCGGATCAACGGACGCGTGGCGGAGCTGGGTGTTCGCGTGGACCCCGCGAAGGACGTGGTGGAGGTCGACGGCGGGCGCGTCCCGCTCGACCCCGAGCTCCACTACTTCGCGCTGAACAAGCCGCCGAACGTCGTGACCACAGCGAAGGACCCGCAGGGCCGTCCCGACGTGTCCGCCTATTATCCGCAGGGCGTCCGCGTGTTCCCGGTCGGCCGGCTCGACCGCGACTCCGAGGGGCTGCTGCTCCTGACGAACGACGGCGAGCTCGCCAACCGGCTCACCCACCCACGCTACGGCGTCGAGAAGGAGTACCTCGCCGAGGTCGACGGGATGCCCGACGAGCGAACGATGCGCCGGCTCGAGCGGGGGGTGGACCTCGAGGACGGGCTTGCCCGGGCGCGCGAGGCGCGGCTCGCCGGGAGGTCGAAGGAGCGATCGGCGGTGCGGCTGGTGATGACCGAGGGACGCAAGCGGGAGGTGCGGCGGATGCTCGGCGCGGTCGGGCACCCGGTCGTGCGGCTGGTGCGCACGCGCATCGGCCCCATCCGACTCGATCGGCTGAAGCCCGGCGACGTGCGCGCCCTCGAGCCGACCGAGGTGGCAGAGCTCTACCGAGGATCCGACCCGAAGCGCCGGGAACGCGCGCGATGATCGTCGCGATCGACGGCCCGGCCGGGTCCGGCAAGAGCACGCTCGCGCGCCGGCTCGCGCTCGAGCTCGGCCTCCCGTACGTGAACACGGGCTCCACCTACCGCGCCGTTGCCCGCGAGGCGCTGCGCCGGGGCGTGGACCCCGATGACGGACCGGCGCTCGGCCGGATCGCCACCGAGCTCCGCTTCGACCTCGACCGCGAGGCCGTGCCGCCCTCGCTGCTCGTCGAGGGCGCGCCGCCCGGGGACGACCTGCTCACCCCCGAGGTCGAGGCCGCCGTGTCGCGCGTGTCGTCGCACCCGGAGGTGCGCGCGGCCCTGCGCGAGGTCCAGCGCCGCCTCGGCTCGGTCGGGGCGGTGGTCGAGGGCCGCGACATCGGGCGCGTGGTCTTCCCCGACGCCGACGTCAAGATCTTCCTGGGCGCCGATCCCGGGGAACGGGCCGCCCGGCGGCTCCGGGAGCGGGGGAGCGAGGACCCCGCGCTTGCCGAGGCGCTCGGGCGGCGGGATGCGATGGACTCGAGGGTGAACCCGCTCGTCGCCGCCGACGACGCGGTGGATGTCGACACCACGGGGAGGACGATCGACGAGATCGTGGAGGAGCTCGTCGCCGTGGTGCGCCGGGCCGGGGGCCCGCGGTGAGCTCCGGTCGGCTCCCGCGCGTCGCGCTCGTCGGCCGCCAGAACGTCGGCAAGTCGACGCTGCTGAACCGGCTGCTCGGGTCCCGGCAGGCGATCGCCCACGAGACGCCGGGGGTGACGCGGGACCGGATCGAGGCGAAGGTGGACTGGGGCGGCCGCGAGTTCATGGTCATCGACACCGGCGGCTACGTGCGGCGGGCGACCGGCATCGAGGCGCTGGTGGCAAAGCAGGTCGAGCGGGCCCTCGAGGACGCCGACGTCATCGTGCTCGTCGTCGACGCGGTCACCGGACCGCAGGACGAGGATGCCGACCTCGCTCGCCGGCTGCGCCGGGCGAAGGTCCCGGTGCTGCTCGCGGGCAACAAGGTGGACTCGCAGACGCAGGAGCCCGGGGTGGCCGAGCTGTACCGGCTCGGTCTCGGTGAGCCGATCGGGGTGTCGGCGCTCCACGGGCGTGCGTCGGGGGAGCTGCTGGATCGGATCGTCGAGGTGCTCCCCGACGAGGCGGACATCGAGGAGGCGGCCGGCGAGTCGGCGTTCGCCATCGTCGGGCGGCCGAACGTGGGCAAGTCGTCGCTGCTGAACCGGCTCGCGCGGGAGGAGCGGGCGGTCGTCTCGGAGGTGGCGGGGACCACGCGCGATGCCGTCGACACCGTGATCGAATGGGAGGGACGGCCGCTGCGCTTCGTCGACACCGCCGGCTTCCGAAAGCCGTCGCGCGCGGAGAACCTCGAGTACTACGGCTACGTGCGCGCGGTGAAGGCGATCGATCGGAGCGAGATCGTGGCGCTCGTCCTCGACGCGTCCGAGGGGGTGACGACCGAGGACCGGAAGATCGCCGCCCGTGTCGCGGAGGCGGGACGGGGCCTCGTCGCGGTGGCGAACAAGTGGGACCTGGTCGAGGAGAAGGCGCAGCGGTTCGAGGAGATCGGGGAGCGCCTCGAGGTGTTCCCGGGCGTGCCGGTGCTGCGGACCTCGGCCCACACGGGAAAGGGGGTGGACCGGGTCGTGCCCGCCCTGCTGGACGTGTACGCCAACTGGCTGAAGCGGGTCGCGACCGCCCAGGTGAACCGCGTGCTGGAGGACGCGCAGGGCCTCCAGCCCGCCCCCCGCGGCGGAGGCAGGATCCTCTACGGGACGCAGGTGTCCTCGGCGCCTCCGAGGTTCGTGATCTTCACCACCGGGGACCTGACGCCCGTCTACAAGCGGTTCCTCGAGAACCGCCTGCGCGACGCCTTCGGGTTCGAGGGAGTCCCCGTCCGCCTCTCGATCCGCGCTCGGGGCAGGAAGTAGGCCCGCCGATCGGGGTGGAGGTATCCCGCCCCTTGGCGTCGAAGCTTCCTCGTACCGACCGAAGGAGACCACGTGCGTCGCGCCCTGCTCCTGCTCGCCCTCTTCAGCCTGTCCCTGGGCGCCTCCGCGCTGCCGGCCGCGTCCGCCGGCAAGCCCGGCTCCGCCGGCGAGATCTCGACCGAGGGCCAGTGCCTCCAGCTTCCCGAGGACGGGAGCCGCTGCCCGGCCTGGGGCCACGCCTGGCTCAACCCCGGCGGCGACAACGCCGCGTGCGCCGCCAACAACGTCCCGCAGAACGAGGTGGCGGGCCCGACGGGCGTGTACGTCACCGGCTGGGCGTGCGACGCTCAGGACAAGCCGGACGGCTCGGGCGGGTGGATCCCCGGGAACGACATCTTCACGCTCGCCTACAACCTCGACGGGAGCATCCGATGGGTGGCGCGCTTCAACGGGCCGGGCGGCGCGCAGGACGCGATCGGCGACGACGGCAGGGGCATCGCCCTGAGCCCGTCGGGCGACCGGCTTTACGTGACCGGCGGCCAGAACCAGGGCCTCGGTGGCACCGAGACGGAGTTCCGATTCGTCGGCGACTTCGTGACGATCGCCTACGACACCGCGACCGGCTCGGAGTTGTGGACGGCGAGCTACCACGGGCCGGCGGTGGGGCCCGACATGGCCGAGCAGGTGGCGGTGAGCGAGGACGGCGAGCGGGTGTACGTCGTGGGCGAGAGCCAGGCTGCCGACCTCGCCGACGGGTCGTCGGGCGGCTCCGACGCGACCGTTCTCTCCTACATGGCGGCCACCGGCGAGCGGGACTGGGTCTCGCGCTATCACGTGCCGGGCTCGAACCGGAACAACGCCATCGGCACGACCTCGATCTCGGTTCGCGGCACGCGGATCTACACCTCGGGCACCTACGGGTTGGGTGCGCCCAGCTTCGGCTCGGGGTACGAGGTCCTCGCCATCGAGGACGACCGCGAGGAGCACCGGGGCGTGCGGGAGTGGGCCGCGATCTCGGACCCCGGCATCGCGTTCCGTCCCGCGCGCGGCGCGCTCGCCGCGACCGACAACGGCATCTTCCTGGCGGGGACGAGGGCGTCTCAGGTCGCGCCGCCCGCGACCTGTCCGCCCCAGCAGACCTCGGGCGCCGCGAACGCCGAGTTCGGGACGGTCGGTCTGGACCCGGAGACGGGAGCGATCCGGTGGAGCAAGAGCTACTCCGGGCAGACCGGTGGCAACAACGGGGCGTTCGGGCTGGCCACCGACAGCACTGGGTCGCGGGTCTTCGTGACGGGGCAGGCTTCCGGCCCCGCGCCGCAGTGCGCGGTCGCGATCGCCACGGTGGCGTACGACGGCGCGACCGGTGATCAGGTCTGGAGCGACTACCAGCCCCCGTTGGCGGGGACGTCCCCGCAGGGCTTCGCGATCGCCGCGGCTCGGGACGGGAGCCGCGTGTACGTGGCCGGCCTCGAGTACCACCTCACCACGCTGGGCTACCGCGGCGACTCGAGGGTGCTGGCGTACGACGCGACCGGGGGCCTTCGCTGGTCCGGTCGCTACAACAGCGCCCCGGTCGGCACGGCGATCGACCTCGATTCGTTCGCCTACTTCCTCAGCCTCAGCCCGGGCGGGGGCCGCCTCTACCTCACCACCATGGTCAACCGGCGCGACCAGGTGACGCGCAGCAACCGGCAGCTCTACGGCACGGTGGCCTACGACACGGGGGCGCCCGCAGCCGACCCCGCCCCCGAGCTCCCCTGCGCGCCGACGGTCGCGTGCGTGGGGCTCGTGGGGACGAAGGAGGCGACGGGCGTCGCGGCGGGCGCGTACCACACGTGCGTGCTCCTCGAGACCGGGAACGTGCGCTGCTGGGGCGACGACCAGTACGGTCAGGCGAATAGCTACGCGGCAGGGGATGTCGTCGCGGTGAGCGGAGGTGCGCTTCACTCGTGCGCCCTCCGCTCGAACGGGAACGTCCGGTGCTGGGGCGACCCCTACTACAGCAGCGCGATCGACGGGTACTCGGGCGGCGACGCGGTCTCCGTGGACTCGGCGGGGTTCAACTCGTGCGCGCTCCTGTCGAACGGGAACGTGCGGTGCTGGGGCTTCGACCCCGAGGACGACGACCGCCACCTCGACGTGGACAACCTCTACGACGGCGGGGACGCGATCGCGGCGTCGGCGGGCATGGAGAACGCGTGCGCGCTCCTCGAGAGCGGCAACGTCGACTGCTGGGGGGTGGTCCGGCACGACCCGGGGAACCCCGACTACGGCCAGTCCGCCGACTACACGGGCGGAGACGCGGTTGCCGTGGACTCGGGCGGCCTCCACAACTGCGCGGTCCTTTCGAACGGGAACGTCGAGTGCTGGGGCTGGAACGACCTGGGTCAGGCCGCCGACTACACGGGCGGAGACGCCGTGGCGGTCGGCGCGGGCGAGATCCACACGTGCGCGCTGCTCTCCAGCGGGAACGTTCGATGCTGGGGCTACGACACCGCCGGCGAGCTCGCACCGTACGAGGGC
>DASWKG010000169.1:0-6989 GCA_036396755.1 Actinomycetota bacterium | reverse complement strand
CCGGCGAGCAGCGCCAGCGTGACGAGCGCCGCGGCGACGCGGGCGGACGGGTGGCGCATCGGGGCGATCTCCTCCTGGGTCGGGCCGGTTCCCGAGGATCCTTCGGGTCGAGGAGGGATTCGATGGCGCGTCGAGGAACTCCTGCCGCCGCCGGGCTCGCGGGCGGGCCTTTTCACTGAGCGAACGCTGTGCAGCCGCACAAAGGGAGGGGGTCGGTCCGCTCCGAACCCTTGGTCGCCCGGCACGAACCCCGGCCCTCAGGAGGATCCGATGACTCGCTCCCTCGCCCGCTCCGCCTCGCTCGCCGCCGCCCTCGTGGTCGCGCTCGGCCTGCCGGCCGCACCGGCCGCGGCCGATCCCGACCCCCCGGTGTCCACCTTCGCCTACACCGCGAACATGGAGCCGTTGGGGTTCTCGGCGCGGCCCAACCCCGCCTCGGGCACCTACAACTCCGACCTCGCCTTCTGGGGCGACATCGCCTACGAGGGGACCTACGACGGGTTCCAGGTCGTCGACATCTCGAACCCCGAGGACCCGCAGAAGATCCTCGACTACGGCCTGTGCAACGGGAACCAGGGCGACGTGATCGCCTACGAGCACCTGCTCGTCAGGGCATGGAACTCGCCCGCCGGTGCCTCCTCGACCTGCGGCGGTCAGGTCGTGCCCTCGGGGTGGGAGGGGCTCCACATCTTCGACGTCAGCAACCCCGCGAGCCCCGTCCTGGTGGGGTCGGTGGACCTGCGCACCTACTGCGGCTCGCACACGGCGACCGGCGTCCCCGACCCGGCCAACGACCGCCTCCTCGTCTACAGCAACCCCTCGAGCGGCAGCGGTGTGTGCTCCGGCATCCACGTCGTGGGGATCCCCCTCGATGACCCGGCGTCGGCCGCCTACATCCGCAGCGAGCCGTCCGGCCGGAGCTGCCACGACACCGCCGTGATCCTCGGCGACGCGAACCTCGCCGCCTGCGCCGGCGGGAACGGCTTCACGGTGTGGAGCCTCGGCGGCGAGCGCGGGGGGACCCTGGAGGACCCCGAGCAGCTGCACTCGCAGACGATCCCGGGCGTCACGATCGGCCACGCGGCCACGTTCTCCTGGGACGGGAGGACGCTCGTCTTCGGCCACGAGCCCGGCGGCGGCAGCGGCGCCCGCTGCCAGGCGTCGAGCGCGACGGTCGACAAGACCGTCTTCTTCTACGAGACCGAGACGTTCACCGAGGTCGGCCAGTGGGTGCTCCCGCGCCCGCAGACCAGCGCCGAGAACTGCACGATCCACAACTTCAACGTGGTGCCGACGGACCGGGCGAACATCCTCGTCAGCGGCAGCTACCAGGCCGGGATCGCCGTGGTCGACTTCAGCGACCCGTCGAACCCCATCGAGATCGCCTCCGCGGACCCCGCTCCCCTCAGCCCCACGCAGCTCGGGGGTGACTGGTCGACGCACTGGTACGACGGCCACATCTACGAGAGCGACATCACGCGGGGGCTGCTCACCTGGCGGCTGAACGACATCCGCGTCGGCGGGGCGCAGACGCTGGGCCACCTCAACCCCCAGACCCAGGAGTTCACGTTGTCGCCGGTGCTCGGTGACGTCTCCGCGGCGGTCCAGGCGACCCCCAGCCAGGTCACCGTCGGCGGGGAGATCACCTACACGGTCACCGCGACCAACGAGGGCCCCGTCGACACCGAGGGCGCCTTCCTGACCGATGGGCTCCCGGCGAGCCTCGCGTTCTCCGCGGCGGATGCGCCCGGCGGCTCGTGCACGCACGACGGATCGCCGGCCGGTGGGACCGTGTCCTGCGAGCTCGGGCCGCTCGCCGTGGGCGAGACCGTTTCGGCCGTCATCGTCGCGACGGCAACCGCGCCGGGGTTCGTGCAGAACGAGGTCTCGGTGAGCGCCGCGCTCTTCGACCAGCAGCCCGCGAACAACCGGGCCACGGCGGGGACCAGCGTCAACACGTTCGCGTTCGACATCGACCCGGCAGCGGTGCACGACGGCGACACCGTGACCGTCTCGGGGAGCTCGGCGTTCCCGACGATCGGCGGCCCCGAGAGCGTGGGCGGGACCAAGACCGGGTTCAACGCCCAGGTCCAGCCGGCCGGCGCCGCCGCGGGGCTCGACCTCGTGGCGGGGAAGGTCGCCCCGATCGCCGGCGGCCTCCGGTTCATCTGGGAGGCGACCGACATGCCCGACCCCGCCGTGGGCACGCCGCCCGAGGCGGCCCGGTACTCCTGGACGCTCCGCACGAGCGCCGGCACCGTCTACCAGCTCGAGGCCAAGCGGACGAACGCCGCGTCGGTCAACGCGCTGGAGGACCCCGCGGGCCACGCGCAGGCGGCCGCGGGCGGCCAGCCCGTGTTCCGCCTCCGCGGGAACTGCCAGGACGCGTACGAGGGGCTCCCGGTCGCCGAATGCCACCAGCTCGCGCGGCTGACCGGCGCGCTCGATCCCGCGGGCAACCGGGTGACGATCGACTGGCCGTTCCAGACGAAGAACGCGGCCGGCACGGTGGTGGCCCCCGACTTCGCCCCGGGCGTGGCGCTCACGAGCGCCACCTTCGCGGGCATGTCGATCGCCGGGTCCCTGCAGGCGGTCGTGACCAGCGACGCGCTCAGCAGCCACATCGGCGGGTGGGCCCCGTACTACGCGGGGGAGCGCGTCCAGCTGGCCGTGGGCCCCGCAGGGATCGACCCGGCCACCGCGACCTACGGGCCGGCGGTGAGCCTCACCGGCGGGTCGTTCTCCGGCTCGGTGGGCGGGCTCGGCGGCGCGAACGACACGGTCTACGCGCGCGCGTGCACCGGCGTGACCTGCGCGTTCGCGAGCCTCCGGGTGGGCTAGCCGCCGAGGCGCCGCCGCGGCTCGGCCCAAGGGAGGGGTCCTCGGACCCCTCCCTTGGCAACTTCCGGGGGCGCCTGTATCGTCTATGACCTCTCCCGGGTCCTTGAACCAGGAGGATTCGCGAGTCACGCTAGTCACAGGAGTAGACAACTGTCGCACGCACCCGGAAGGCACAGGGAGCCGGTGCCTCGTCGCCGGCGCTCGCCGTTCGGGCGGCGGGCCCTCGTGGCCGTCGCCTGCTTCGGCCTGCTCGCCCAGGTCGCGCCGGGCACGGCCCAGACCACCCAGGAGAAGCTGAACCGGGCCGAGGCCCAGGTCGAGCAGATCAAGAAGGAGCTCGCCCGCCAGCAGGGCCGGCTCGAGCTGGTCCAGCGCGAGATCAACGCGATCACCATCCGGCTCTCGGAGGCGCTCCGGCAGCGGGAGGCGATCCAGGAGCAGATGCAGCTCACCGAGGGCCTGATCACCAAGAAGGAGCGGCGCGAGGGGCGGCTGCAGGGGCGCCTCAACGCGCGGGCCCGCGACGTCTACATGAACGGCCCCATCGGCACGCTCGAGTTCGTCCTCACCGCCGAGTCGCTCGGCGACCTCTCCGACCGCATCTCGTTCCTCGACGCGCTGTCACGCGGCGACGTCTCGACCGCGGCCGGCGTCGAGCTGGTGAAGGAGGAGCTGCAGAAGCAGAAGGGGTTCCTGGGGGAGCTGCAGGCCGACCTCGCCGTGATCCTCGAGGACCTCCAGCGGGAGGCGGAGCGCATCCAGGAGAAGTGGGAGGAGCAGGCCGCGATCAAGGCCTCGATCGAGGACAAGCTCGCCGAAGCCCAGGACCTCGTGAAGGACCTCGAGAAGAAGTACCAGCGCGAGCTGCTGGCGCTGCTTCCCGACGGCGTCGTCATCATCAAGGGCAAGGGGCCCTTCGAGACCTGCCCCGTGGCGCCGCCCCGCTCCTACATCGACGACTTCGGGTTCCCGCGCGTGGGCCACACCCACCAGGGCAACGACATCTTCGCGCCGCTCGGGACGCCGATCCTCGCCCCCTTCGACGGGACCGCGGAGGAGGGGCTCGACGGCCTCGGGGGCACCGTCGTCCACGTGTACGCCTCGGCCAGCGCCGACTACGTGTACAACGCCCACCTGTCCAAGCACGCGGGGGTGGACGGGCAGCACGTCGAGGCGGGGACGATCATCGGGTTCGTGGGGAACACCGGCAACGCCGCCGGCACGCCCTATCACGACCACTTCGAGTACCACCCGGGGGGAGGCTCGGCCATCTCCCCGTACCCGTTCCTGAACGTCGTCTGCGGCGTCAACGGCAGCGGGTAGCGCCCGCCCGAGGCAGCGCCCTCCCGTAACCTACCCGCCCGTATACTCGGGCCGTGAGCCGTCCCTGGATCTACCGCACCTACGCGGGGTTCGGCACCCCGCGCGCCACCAACGGGCGGTTCCGCGCCAACCTCTCGAAGGGACAGACCGGGCTGTCGGTCGCGTTCGACCTGCCGACGCAATGCGGCTACGACGCCGACCACTCGATGTCGACCGGCGAGGTGGGGCGGGTCGGCGTCCCCGTCTCGCACCTCGGCGACATGCGCGCGCTGCTCGACGGCATCCCGCTCGCCGAGATGAACACCTCGATGACGATCAACGCGACCGCGGTGTGGCTGCTCGCGCTCTACGTGGCGGTCGCCGACGAGCAGGGCGCCGATCGCGCCGCGCTGGCGGGCACCACCCAGAACGACGTGCTGAAGGAGTACCTGTCGCGCGGCACCTTCATCTACCCGCCCGCCCCGTCGATGCGCCTGACCACCGACCTCGTCACCTGGACGCTCGAGCACGCGCCGACATGGAACCCGATCAACGTCTGCTCCTACCACCTGCAGGAGGCCGGCGCCGACCCGGTGCTCGAGGTCGCCTTCACGCTCGCCAACGCGATCGCGGTGCTCGACGCCGCCGTCGCCACCGGCCGGGTGGCCGATGTCCCGCAGCTCGTCGGCCGCATCTCGTTCTTCGTGAACGCCGGCATCCGGTTCGTCGAGGAGGCGGCGAAGATGCGCGCGTTCACGCGGCTGTGGGACCGCATCGCGCGCGAGCGGTACGGCGTGCAGGACCCGAAGCTCCGCCGGTTCCGCTACGGCGTGCAGGTGAACTCGCTCGGCCTCACCGCCGACCAGCCCGAGAACAACGTCTACCGCATCCTCCTCGAGCTGCTCGGGGTGACGCTGCCGGGTGACGCTCGGGCGCGCGCCGTCCAGCTCCCCGCCTGGAACGAGGCCCTCGGGCTGCCGCGGGCCTGGGACCAGCAGTGGTCGCTGCGCGCGCAGCAGATCCTGGCCGAGGAGACCGACCTGCTCGAGCACGGCGACCTGTTCGAGGGCTCGCGGGTGATGGAGGAGCTGACCGGGCGGATCGAGCAGGAGGGGTGGCAGGAGCTGGAGCGGGTGCTCGAGATGGGCGGGTCGGTGGAGGCGCTCGGGTACATGAAGGAGCGGCTGGTCGCCAAGCACGCGGAGCGCCTGCGCGCGATCGAGTCGGGCGAGCTGTCCCTCATCGGTGTGAACCGCTACACCGAGACCGAGCCGTCGCCGCTGGTGGAGGGCCTCGGGGACGGGATGGGCTCGTTCCACGAGGTCGACCCCGCGCTGGAGGCCGAGCAGCTGGAGGGGCTCTCGCGCTGGAGGGCCGACCGGGACGAGGCGGCGGCGCGGGAGGCGCTCGACGCGCTCCGCCGCGCCGCCGAGGGCGACCAGAAGCTCGTGCCGGCCTCGATCGAGGCGGCCCGGGCCGGGGTGACGACGGGGGAGTGGGCCGGCGCGCTGCGCGAGGTGTTCGGGGAGTTCCGCGCTCCGACGGGGGTGTCCGCGACCGCCGCGCCGGGAGCCTCCACCGCGTCACTCGCGGCCGCGCGGGCAAGGGTCGAGGCGGCGGCGACCCGGGCCGGCGTCTCGCGGCTGCGGATGCTGGTCGCCAAGCCCGGCCTCGACGGTCATTCGAACGCCGCCGAGCAGGTGGCCGTCCGCGCCCGCGACGCCGGCTTCGAGGTGATCTACCAGGGCATCCGGCTCACCGCGGAAGAGATCGCTCGCGCCGCCGCGGAAGAGGACGTGCACGTCGTCGGCCTCTCGGTGCTCTCCGGAGCGCACAACCTGCTCGTCCCGCGCGTGCTCGAGCGGCTGCGCGAGGAGGGCGTCGACGCCGAGCGAGTGCCGGTGGTCGTCGGCGGCATCATCCCCGACGACGACGGCCGCAAGCTCGTGGAGCTCGGCGTGGCGCGCGTCTACACCCCCCGCAACCACGACCTCACCGCGATGATGGCCGAGATCGCCGACCTCGTCGCCGCGCCCCGCCCCGCCCCCTAACCCGTTCTGATGACACTGGGCCTCGGTGGGCGAGGCTGTGTGTCAACAGAACGGTGGGGGGTCAGGGCGTGCCGACGAGGCCGCAGGTCGGGGTGCCGTCCATGTTCGGGCCGCCGTCCTGCACCGTGAAGCGGATGTGGCCCTCCGTGGACTCGAACGGGGCCGCGAGCCGGTTGCCCGAGAGCATCTCGGTCTGGATGAAGTCCTCCTGCGCCGGCACCGACCCCGGCTGCAGGCGCCGGTAGATGCGCGACGGCCCCGTGCACGCCGACGCCGGGTTCTCGGGGTCGGTGAGGCAGTCGGAGTCGGGGCTCCAGATCATCCCGTAGACGAACCGGCCGCCGCCGATCGACGCGGGGTCCGCGTCGAAGACGATCGCCACGTCGCCGGTCGGTCCGACCGACGGCCACGGGTGCGCGAAGTAGCCGGCGAACGGCGACACGTCGTACACGGTCCAGGTCTCGCCGTGGTCCTTCGACTCGCCGAGGTAGACGTGGCTGTTGTCGTCGTAGGCGACGTACACGGTCCCGTCGACCGGCGAGACGGCGATGCTGGGGAAGCCGACCTCGCTCGCGGAGCCGGCCGGGCTCACCGAGCCGACGACGTGCCGGGTCCAGGTGACGCCGCGGTCGGGGGAGACCCAGGTGACGAGGTTGGCCGTGTTCGTCTCGTCCATGAAGGCGTAGACGTACGGCGAGTTGGGGTCGGCGTCGAGGAACCCCCAGAGCGAGCTCGGGAACGAGAAGCCGACCGGGTCGAAGGTCTCCCCTCGGTCGGTCGAGCGGTGGATCGTGA
>DASWKG010000168.1:0-26697 GCA_036396755.1 Actinomycetota bacterium | reverse complement strand
CGACGCCGTCGGCAGGTGCTACTCGAGGACGAGCTTGTCGGAGGGGACGCACAGCCGGACCGGCCGGACGGTCCGCACCTTCTTCTTCTCGAACTGGTTGCGGACGATGACCTGCTTCTCCACGCGATCGTCGCGGATCGCGTAGCAGACGAGATGGTGAAGGGGGTGCTGGATGATCAGCTCGTCGTTCTTCTGGACGGGGGCGCACAGCTGGACCGCATTCCGGACCGCCACCCGCTCTCGTCCGAATTGGTCGCGGAGCTCCATCGTTCCCAGGTCGCCGAACCGGCGCAGGGGCGTCTCGGGCTTCACGGCGTAGCACTGGACGTGGTCGATCGGAACCTCGATCAGGTCGAACCGGGACTTGCCGGTGCGCTTCTGCGACGGGACGCAGAGCCGGCGCGCCTCGCCGACCAGCAGCCGCTGGGACCCGAACTGGTTCCGCACGGCCACGAGCGTGCCCTCGTCGGGCCCGCTCGTCGCGTAGCAGACGAGGTGCGCCTGCGTGTTCAGGAACGGCTCGTCGTTCTTCTGGACGGGGTTGCAGAGCTCGCTCCGTGCGGTCACCTTCGCCGACCGGCTGCCGAACTGATCGGCGAGGGTCACGCTGCGCGCCTTGAAGTCGGCCTTCTCCAGCCGGTAGCACTTGAAGTGCTCGGAGGCGGGCTGCGCCGGGTAGACGCCGTGGTGGACGAACGCCGCGGTGAACACCGTCGGCTGAAGCTGCCCCTCCGGGGTGAAGCTGGGACAGAAGCCGTCGTTGAGGCCGGGGACCGCCAGGGCGGGGAGGATGCACCCCGCCCGCCAGGGGACGCCGCCCGCCGTGAGGTTGAACCCCCCGGGCGGAAGCTCGGCCCCGTCGAGCGTGCGCGTGCTCCCGTCGGAGAGGCGGGTGAAGGTGAACAGGGGGACGACCTGGAGCTGCGCCTCGAAGGTCCCACCCTGCGCGCTGGTCTGGGTGATGACGACCTGCCCTTCCGACGGGCCCGAGGACGACAGGCCCACCCGGACGTCCCACTCCTCGGCGTTCGTGCCCCCGTCGTAGGTGACGGTGATCGGCTCCACGCTGATCAGCGAGAGGGCGACGATCTCGATCGGGACGGTGTCGGTGGGCATCGGCTCCGCCGCCTGGGCGCGCTGTACCACCGTGCTCGCGTCGCCGACGTGGTGGCCGTCGAAGGTCTGCAGTGGCTCGCCGGCGAACATCACGTCGCCGGTGAACGGGTCGGACCCCGGGCCGAAGAACCCGGCCGGCAGCTGAACGTTGGCGACGGTGGTGGTCGGGTCGGTCGCGAACAGGTCGTGACCGCTCGGGACCTCGAGGAGGGCCGTGGCGGGGGACGCGGGTGTGGCGAGCGGGGCGGTCACCAAGAGGAGGGCGCCGATGAGCCGCCCGCGGGACGAGACGTTGCGAGTCTTCATGCTCCCGATCCTCCGCTCCTTGCTCAGGCTACGCCCTGCCCCGGGGATCGCAACCCGTCCGGATCAGCCGGCTCCGAACCGCTCGGCTTCCTCCGAGCCGCCGGTGGCGTTGCCCGCGGTGTAGGAGTGGGCGCCGGCACCGGCGAGCTTGCCGCCGTCGACGATCAGGTACTCGTCGCGGATGGGTCGGGCGTCGAGCCAGCACTCGAGGATCTCGCGGACCCCGGCCGCGTACCGCGTCTGGGCCGACAGGCTCGTCCCCGACGTGTGCGGGGTCATCCCGTGGTTCGGCATCGTCCGCCACGGGTGCTCCTTCGGGGGCGGCTGGGGGAACCAGACGTCGCCCGCGTACCCCGCGAGCTGGCCGCTCTCCAGCGCCCGCGCGATCGCCTCGCGGTCGCAGATCTTGCCGCGAGCCGTGTTCACGATGTAGGCGCCGCGCTTCATCGTGCCGATCAGCTCCTCGCCGAAGAGGTGCTCGGTCTCGGGATGGAGCGGGGTGTTGATCGAGAGCACGTCGCAGACGCGCACCAGTGACTGCACGTCGGGATGGAAGGTCGCGCCGAGCTCCTCCTCGACCTCGGCGGGAAGGCGGTGCTTGTCGGTGTAGTGGAGCCCCACGTCGAACGGCTTCATCCTGCGGAGCACCGCGGCGCCGATGCGGCCCGCGCCGAAGACACCGACCTGCATGCCCTCCACGTCGTAGGAGCGCGCCACGCAGTCGGCGATGTTCCAGCCGCCGTCCACCACCCACCGATAGGACGGGATGTAGTTGCGTACGAGGGCCAGGATCATCATCACCACGTGCTCGGCGACGCTGATGCTGTTGCAGTACGTGACCTCCGCGACCGTGATGTCGCGCTCCATCGCCGCGGCGAGGTCGACGTGGTCCGAGCCGATGCCTGCGGTGATCGCGAGCTTGAGCCCCGGCGCCTTGGCGATGCGCTCGGCGGTGAGGTACGCGGGCCAGAAGGGCTGGGAGATGACGACGTCCGCGCCCGGGAGCTCGCGCTCGAAGACCGAGTCGGGTCCGTCCTTGTCGGAGGTCACGACGAGCGAATGGCCGCCGCGCTCGAGGAACGAGCGAAGTCCCAGCTCGCCCGAGACGCAGCCGAGCAGCTCACCGGGGAGGAAGTCGATCGCTGCGGGCGTCGGCGTCGTCTGGCCGCCCGGATAGCGGTCGAGCTTGGGGATGTCGGGCCGCGCGTACGCCGGCGGGTAGCCGTCGACGGGGTCGTCGTACAGGACGCAGAGGACCTTGGCCATGAAATCCCCCTTCGCTCGGGAACCGGCCCCTCGGGCCGGGGACGGCGCGAGCGTAGTGCCGCCGCTCGACCGGAGTCCAGCCGCTACTCGAGGGGCGGGGATGGTACGCGCGCCTCCAGCGCCTCGAGGATGGACGCCAGGAGCTCCTGCGGGTTCCGGAAGGTTCTGGTCGATCCCGTGGCGAGGTGCTGGACCTGCCCGCGCAGGCCGGGGGTCACCTCGTGCTCGTCGTCACCCGGGACCCACACGCGCACGATGAAGCTCTCCATGGGCTCATGATGCACGGGAGCCTTTCAGTTCCCTGAGATCGCTCCTGGCTCGTCCGCCGTCGGGAACGGGGCCGGCTCGACGTCGAGGTCGCGCATCCGGTCGACGTAGGTCCGGTAGTGGCGCCGGGCCTCGCCGTGGCGTCCCGCGCCGATCGCCGAGCGCACCAGCCCGAGCCCGGCCGGCTCGTCGTACGGGTCGCGCTCGAGGATGCGGAGCCAGCACCGGATCGCGGTGTCGTGATCGCCTCGCCGGCCGGCCCGGTCCGCGAGGGCGCGGGCGACGGCGATGTAGGCCGCGCGCGCCTCCTCGCGGAGCGGGACCACCCACTCCTCGTAGGCATCCTCCTCGAGGAAGTCGCCCGCGTACATCTCCTCCGCCGCCTGCAGCACGGGGATCGCCTCCTCGTCGAGGTGCTCGCGGACGAGGGCCCGGCCGCGATCGGCGAGCGCCAAGAAGCGCTCGACGTCGACGTGGAGGTGCTCGAGGTCCAGGCCCACGGACTCGCGGTCGCCGGCGACGAAGTGGTCGGGGGGATGGCGCTTGTCCGGGTCGAGCGCCGATCGGATCCCGCTGAGCGCGACGGAGAGCCGGTTGGCCACGGCGTCGGGATCGTCGTCGGGCCAGAGCGCCTCGATCAGGACCTCCCGGTGGGCGGGTCTGCCCCGTCGCGCGAGCAGGACCTTCAGGAGGTCGCGGGACTTCTTCGACTGCCACTCCGCCACCGGGAGCGGCCGCCCGTCGCGCACCACCACGAAGCCACCGAGCGTCCGGACGGTCGTCGGGTCCGGGGAGACGATCGGGAGCGCGGCCAGCAGCCCGGCCGCGCCGCTCTGGGGCCGGACGCCCAGGGCGGCCAGCCGACGCTCGCTCGGCGACGGTTCCCCGGGGGAGCCCGTCCCGGCGAGCCGATCGAGTGCGGTGGCGACCCGCGCGCTCCCAACCTCGTTGCCGAGCTCCTCCCACAGGCGCTTCGCCTCCTCGAGCGGCCCGTGGTCGGGGGCCTCCGAGGCGAGGGCCTCCAGCTCCAGCGCCTCGGCGAGCCCGGCGCGGTCGCGGCGCTCCCTCGCGAGCAGGGCCGCCGCGCGCCCCAGCTCCTGTGCCCGCTCGCGCTCCCCGGCCACCAGCGCCACCCAGCCGCCGCCGAGCACCGCGGTGACGTGGTTCAGGCTGCCCGGATACCCCATCGCGCGTTCGCAGACCGCCATCGCCGCCACCGGGTCCTCGGCCGCGAGCACCCGCCCCAGTCCGGCCAGGGCGGGGATGAGCCCCTGCAGGTCGTGGGCCGGCTCGGCCTGGCGGATGGCCTCCTCGTAGCTCGCCCGCGCCAGCGCGAGGTCGCCCCGCTCCCGGTACACGTCGCCCAGCCCGACCAGGGGATAGGCGATCCGCCGGGAGTCGAGGCGCTGGTAGAGGTCCCGCGCGAGCTGGAAGTCCCCGGCGGCGTCGTCGAGTCGGCCCTGGAGCAGCCAGGTCCAACCGCGGTTGCTGTACGCGAGGGCGAGGAGGGGCGTGAATCCGGCCACCTCGCCGACGCGAACGGCGATGTTCAGCTCTTCGCGGGCCTGCTCGTACCAGCCCTCCTCGTAGAGGTGCGAGGATCGGTTCGTTCGGATCCGGACCACCTGGGAAAGGTCCCCGGCTCGCTCGGCGGCATCGAGGGCGCGAAGGTAGTGCGCGTCGTTGGCGCGGCGGTCGCCCTCGAGCGCGGCCAGCAGCGCGCGCGAGGTGTGCGCGGCGGCCAGGGCGCGCTGGTCGCCCGATGCGCTGGCCGCTCGGAGCGCTCCCTCGACGTCGGAGGCACACGACTCGGTATCGCCCTGCATCCAGTGCAGGGATGCCCTCCACGCCAGCAGCAGCGCCTCGTCGGCGGTGTCGCCGTCCTCGATGCGGCCGCGCTCGAACGCCTCCCGCGCCGACCCCGGGTCTCCCCGGAAGTAGTGGATGAGGCCGATCCTCCACGCGAGGCGTGCCGGAAGCGCATCGGGCCCCCGGGGGCGGTCGAGCAACGGGAGGGCATCGTCCCACTCGCCGAGGGCCTGCCTCGCGATCCCGAGCACCACGTCGAGCTCGGCCGGCCGGTCGGGAACCTCCTCGGCGGCCTCCGCGACCCGCCGGGCGAGGCCGGCATCGATCAGGCGCTCGCCGTGGGCCAGCAAGAAGGTGCCGAGGGCGTCGGGTTCGCTCGCGCCCTGCAGGGAGCGCAGGGCGTCCTCGTGGTGGCCCATGGCCTCGAACCATTCGGCCGCCCGCCGGCGCAGGTCGCGCCGGTCGTCCTCGGGGACGGGGTCGCGATCCTCGAGGAACTCGCGAACCACGGGGTTCAGGCGCATCCATCCGTCGCCTCCGCCGAGCGGCTCGACGAAGAGGCCGCGGCGCTCGAGCCGGCCGAGGATCTCGGGCGCCCGGTCCAGCTTGAGCGCGGCGCACAGCCCGGCGGTGAACCGCTCGAGCGGGGCCAGCGTCCGCAACAGGTCGCGCACCTCGGCGGGCTCCGACCGCAGCACCTCCTCGGCGAGGTACCCGAAGATCGGTCCCTCCGGCCGGCCGAGGCGCCGCAGCGCTGCGTCGCGCTCCTCCGGTGGGAGCGTGCGAAGCATCTCCGCGGCCAGGTGCACCGCCGCCGGCCATCCTCCCGTGAGCTCGTGGAGGGGCACGGCGAGGCGCTCGGGATCGATCGCAACCGTTCTCAGCACCGCGCCGACCTCGTCCGGGGTGAACGCGAGCTGCTGACCGCTCAGCTCGAGGACCTGTCCCTGCCCGCGCATCCGCTGGATCGAGAACGGTGGGTCGGCGCGGCTCGCGACGACGATGTGGAGGCGGTCGGGCGCCTGCCGCGACAGCCCCTCGATGAGCCGCGCGGCCGCCGAGTCCTCCCCGATCTCGTGGACGTCGTCGAGGATCAGCGCGACGTCGTCGGTGAGCTGGTTCTGGAGCGCCTCGCACAGCAGCCCCACCAGCGCCTCGGCCCGCGCCGGCTCGTCGGCCCCGGGACCGCCCCCGGTTCCCGCCGCCGCGGTGAGGTCGCCGGGGAGCCCGGGGATCCGGAGCCGGAGGCTGTCGCCCAGGCCGCGGGCGAACGGCCCGAGCGCGCCGTCGCCGGCGTCGAGCGTGTACCAGGCGGCGGGCACCTGGTCGGCCCAGTGGGCGAGCAGGCACGATTTCCCGAAGCCCGGGCCCGCCACCACCGTCGTGAGCCGGCGCTGGAGCGCCTCGGGGAGCACGTCGTCGACGCGCGGCCGGGCGACGAACCCCGGGGGGATGCTCGGGGGGAGGACCTTCGAGGCCGGAGTGTCATTCAACGCCAGGCCTCCAGGGCCCGACCCGACCGATGAGGGCGCATCTGCCTCCTTCGGCTGGCGGGCGGCTGGCGGGCCGATGGTACTACTCCTTCCAGGTGCGACAGGGCTCCGCGTGATCAAGGGGCGGGAGGCTCAGGGAACTGAAAGCTCCACCTGTAGGGTGCCGGGAGTCGAGGCAACGGTGCCGAGACGGGAGAGAAGGGAGAACGATGCGCAATCAGGGGATCACTCCGATCCGGGGCATCATCGTGCTGGCGCTGGTCGCCGTCGCGGCGATCGCGTCGTGGGTCATGCCGGCGGGTGCGGCCGGCGGGTCGCTGTCGCGGAGAAGCTACCGGAGCACCGAGGGCATCTTCGCGACGTTCAAGGACGCGGCCCAGAGCACGCCGGGCGTGGGGCCGATGTCGATCGACGCGCTGCCGGTGAGCGACCTCGGCACCATGGCCACGCTCCGCCTGCCCGCCGGGCGCTTCGCCATCTTCGGGAAGGCCTGGGCCGAGCAGCACGGGGGGACGATCCAGCACATCGAGTGCGCGCTCGTCGCCGGGGTCGACGTCGACCACACGCGGACGCAGACGGGTGAGTTCGACGCGTCGCTCTCGCTCGAGGTCGTCCACACGTTCGCCGAGCCGGGCAGCGCGACCATCGAGTGCGCCGACGACGGTGCGGCCGGTAGCGAGGACGCCCACGTGAAGTGGCTGAAGATCATCGCCATCCGGGCTCCGAGCCTTTCCAACGGGGCCTCCCTCTAAGGGCCCGCCGGGACCGGGGGCCGGCACGCTCGAGCCGGCCCCCGCAGCCCGCCGGCCGGCGGACCGTTACGCGCCGAGCCACTCGGCGACCTGCTCGTGGGTGACGTTCCCGCCGCAGAGCGGGACGGCGACGACTTGGCCCTTGAAGCGGTCGCGATGGCGGGCCGCGGCGGCGAGGCCGGCAACCCCGGCCGGCTCGACGACGAGCCCCAGGTGCTCGTGCGCCAGGCGCATCGCAGCGATCAGGTCCGCGTCGTCGACGAGCAGCATGTCGTCGACGACCGCACGCATCGTCTCGAGCGCTTCCGGGACCGGTTCCCTGACGGCGATGCCGTCGGCGATCGTGCGCGCCTCGTCCGTGGGGCGCGGCGCCCCGGCCCGCCAGGAGTCCGCCATCGAGGGCGCGCCCGATGCGCAGACGCCGATCACCTCCGTGTGGGGAGCGAAGGCCTTCATCCACGTGCCGATGCCGCCGATCAGCGCCCCGTTCCCGACCGGGACCAGCACGGCGTCGAGGAGGGCTGGGTGCGCGCCGAGCTCGGACGCGATCGTCCCCGCACCTTCGGCGATCGCCGGGTCGGCGCCGTCCTCGACCAACCGCAGCCCCGCGGCTTCCGCGTGCGCGCGCGCGGCGTCCTTGGCGGCGTCGAAGTCGTCGCCCTCGAGGCGAACCTCGGCGCCGAGCGCCCGCATCCGTTCGACCTTCAGCGGGTTGGCGTCGGTCGCGGCGAACACCGTGCACCGCCGGTCCCCGGCCCGGGAGGCATAGGCGAGGCCCTGCCCGAAGTTGCCGGCCGAGGCGCAGACCACGGGCTCGTCGCCCTCCAGCGCTCGGAGGAACCAGTCGGTTCCCCGCCCCTTGAACGAGCGGATCGGGGTGAGCGTCTCGACCTTCGCCAGCACCTCGACGCCCACGCGCTCCGAGAGCGAGTCGTTCACGACCTGCGGCGTGTGCAGGAAGGCCGGGTCGATCTCGAGCGAGGCGAGCGAGATGCGGAGGGGATCGGGACCGGTCCCGGCGGTGGTCGCGTATGGGCTGTCGCGCCGGTGCCGCCGCTCGAACTCGAGGCGGGTGCAGGTGGTCGCGGGCGAGAGGAACCGGTCGATCGCCAGGGCGCCGTCGAGATGGTCGAGCTCGTGCTGGAGGAGCTCGGCGCGGTCGCCCTCGAAACGCTCGCGGTGCTCGGCACCTTCGAGGTCCTGCCACCGGACCTCGACCGCGGCGTGCCGCGAGAGGCGGCCGAAGGTGTCGAGGAAGCTGAGGCAGGCGTCCCACCACTCGACGCGGTCCTCGCTCGCCCAGGTGATCTCGGGGTTGACGAGCGTCCACGGCTCTCCGAGGTCGGCCACGACCATCCGCCACGGCTCGCCGATCTGCGGCGCGGCGATGGCCCGCCCGTAGCTCGTGGCGGCGCGGGTCGCGCGGAGGGTGTGGTGCAGGTCGCGCGCGAGCGAAGCCGACTCGGGGGAGCGTGGGTCGGCGATTCGGCCCGCGCTGCCCCGGAGCACGCGGTCCCCGAGTTGCCGGACCCTCCGTACGGTCATCGTGCTGCATCGTAGGACGGAGGCGGTTTCACCTGCACTTCTCAGCTCCCTGGGCCCCGGCCCGGGCAGGAACCGGCCCCGCGGCCGTCGAAGTACCCCTCAGAACGCCAACGGTGGCGCGTGCCCGCGCGCGCCCGGACACAGACGGAGGATGAAGGTGTCGAGAGGACCACTGACCCTGGTCGCGGCTCTGCTCGCGACGACGCTCTTGCCGCTCTCCCAGGCGCCGGCGGCGCCGCGGGCCGATGCGGACAACTTCGAGGCCTACTTCTCCGCGAACGACGGCCTGGGCACGATGCTCCACGCCGACGTGCTTCGTCCCAAGGGGATGCCGCTCACCGAGAAGACCCCGGTGATCCTGACGGTCAGCCCCTACACGAACCACAGCGGGAACGTCCCGACCGACTTCGGCCCCACCCGGGTGGGTCCCAGCGAGCGCTTCTACGACTTCCTCAACCTCTCGGGCGCGCTGACGAAGGGCTACACCTACGTGATGGTCGACCTGCCCGGCACGGGCGGGTCCGGCGGCTGCAACGACTGGGGCGGCCTGCGGGAGCAGGGGGCCGTGAAGGCCGCGGTCGAGTGGGCCGCCGCGCAGTCCTGGTCCACCGGCAAGGTCGCGCTCCTCGGCAAGTCCTACGACGGCTGGACCGGCCTCATGGGCATCGCCCAGCAGCCCGTCGGGCTCGCGGCGGTTGTCGCGCTCGAGCCCGTCTACTCCGGCTACCGCTACATCTACAACAACGGCGTTCGGTTCCAGAGCACGGCGGCGACGATCGCGTCCTTCCAGGCCGGCGACGCCAAGCCCGGGACGACCAACGACACGGCCATGTATCACGCGAACGGCGCGCCCACCGGATGGTGCTACGGCGTGAACATCGCCGGATCCTCCGGGGACGAGAGCGAGCACGGCCCGTACTGGCGCGAGCGCGACCTCGCGATCGGCTCGACCGGTGAGGAGACACCGCTGTTCCTGACCCAGGGCTTCCTCGAGACCAACACGAAGCAGGACGGCGCCTACGACTACTGGAACGCCCTCGACCTCACCGACAGCCGCGCGTGGTTCGGTCAGTTCGACCACTGCCGCGGGTGGGAGACCGGCGGCGTCTGCGGCTACGGCGGGGGCGGCAACCGCCCGGCGACCGGCCGCACGGTGTTCATGGCCGAGGTCATGCGGTTCCTCGACCTGCACCTCAAGGGCATCGAGCCCGCGGTGGAGGACGCGAAGATCGCCGTCCAGGACAACCGCGGCATGTACCGGGCCGAGTCGCAGTGGCCGCCCGTGGACATGTCGATGTTCTGGAGCGACCTGAACCTCGGCAGCTACGACGACGGCGCCGGCGGCAACCAGCAGATCTGGTCGTTCACCGAGCCACTCGCGCACGACGCGTGGCTCTCGGGCGAGCCGGTGATCAAGGTCGAGCTCGACGTCGCGCTGCCGCGCGCGAACGTGGTCGCCGACGTCTTCGACGTCGCCGAGAACGGCGAGGCCGCCCTGATCAACCGGGGGACCTACCTCGTCCAGGGACGCGGCGAGCAGTTCGCCACGTTCGACCTGTACGGACAGGACTGGCGGATCCCGGCCGGCCATCGGATCGGCGTGGCGATCTCCTCCTCGGACCTCCAGAGCAGCGGATGGTGGCTCAACGTCCCCTCGGGGCAGGCCGTGAACGTCGTGAACGCGCGCATCGGCCTCCCGTTCCTCTACTGGGAGCGCGAGCCCGAGGAGTACCTCGACGGCGGGTCGACCCCGCGGCTCGAGCAGCACCTCGACAGCACGATCAGCATCGACTCGGGAACCATCACGGCGGGGGAGCGCTCGTTCGACCTGCCCGGCCCGCTCGTGGAGCGCCCCGACGACGAGGAGACCCAGGTCGCGGCGTAGCCGCACCCACGACGCGAAGGGAGACGTGCTCTCGATGAGGCGAACGATCGGTTGTGCAGCGGCCCTGCTCACGCTCGCGGTGATGCCGGCGTTGCCGGCGGCGGCCGCGCCCCACCCCGACGGCGACTACAGCGAGGCCTACTTCCCATCGAACGACGGCTTCGCCACGAACCTGCACGCCGACATCCTCCGGCCCAAGGGCATGCCGCTCGATGCCGAGCACAAGACGCCGGTGATCATGGCGGTGACCCCCTACGGCAACCATTCGGGGGGCACCACCGAGACGCAGTTCACCGCGACCGGCCCGAACAGCCGCTTCTACGACTTCCTGACCCTGTCGGGCGCGCTCAAGAAGGGCTACACCTACGTGCAGGTCGACCTCCCCGGCTTCGGCGGCTCGAGCGGCTGCAACGACTGGGGCGGCTTCCGCGAGCAGGCGGCGGTGAAGGCCGCGGTCGAGTGGGCGGCCGCCCAGCCCTGGTCCACCGGCAAGGTGGCGCTCCTCGGCAAGTCCTACGACGGCTGGACCGGGCTCATGGGCATCTCGCAGCAGCCGCAGGGCCTCGCCGCGGTGGTCTCCCTCGAGCCCGTCTACGCCGGGTACCGCTACTACTACAACAACGGCGTCCGCTTCCTGAACTCGGTGGCCACGCCGGCGCTGTTCCAGGCGATCGACGCGAAGCCCGGGACCACCCAGGACACGCCGATGTACCACGCGAACGGCGCGCCGCAGGCGTGGTGCTACGGCGTGAACATGGCGATCGGGCAGATCGACGACCCGAGCCACGAGTTCTGGCGCGAGCGCGACCTGCTCATCTCCTCGGTCGGGGAGTCGACCCCGCTGCTCCTCACCCAGGGGTTCCTCGAGAACAACACGAAGCCCGACGGCGCCTTCGACTACTGGAACAGCCTCGACCTCGCCGAGAGTCACGCGTGGTTCGTGCAGATGGATCACTGCCGGGCGTGGGAGACGCAGACGGCCTGCGGCGGGGGATCCAACACCGGCCCGCTCGCCGCCGGCCGCGCCGGCTTCATCGACCAGGCGATGCGGTTCCTCGACGAGCACCTGAAGGGCATCGAGCCGGCGGTCGAGGACCCGGCGGTCGCCGTGCAGGACAACCGCGGGATGTTCCGGGCCGAGTCGCAGTGGCCGCCCGTCGACATGTCGACGTACTGGAGCGACCTGCGCTCCGGCACCTACACCGACGACGCGGGGATCAACCTGCAGGGCGTCGACCGCGTCTGGTCGTTCTCCGCGCCGCTCGAGCACGACGTGTGGCTGTCGGGCGAGCCGATCGTCAAGGTGCGCGTGAACGCGCCCGCGCCCCGCGCGAACGTGGTGGCCGACGTGTACGACGTGGGTCCGGGCGGCGACGCCGTGCTCATCAACCGCGGCACCTACCTCCTGCGTGCCCAGGGCGATCAGTTCGCCACCTTCGACCTCTACGGGCAGGACTGGCGGATCCCGGCCGGGCACCGGATCGGGGTGGTGGTCGGGGGCAGCGACGCCTCGAGCAGCGGCTTCTGGGTCCACGTTCCGACCGAGCAGACGATCGACCTCGTGAGCGCGAGGATCGGCCTCCCGTTCCTGTACTGGGAGCGCGAGCCGGAGGAGTACCTCGACGGCGGATCGACGCCACGGCTGCAGGCTCACCTGGGCTCCGAGATCGCCGTCGGCTCACAGATCCCCGGCGCCGAGATCCCCTTCAACCTTCCCGGGCCGCTCGTCGAGCGTCCCGACGAGGACGAGGAGACGCAGGCCGCATAAAAAGTGGAACCGCCGGAGCCCGAAGACTCCAGCGGTTCCATGGGCGAATCTATCGGACGCCCCCGGACGTTGCAAGCCGATCGGACGTTCTTGTCGCTCTTTCTCCGTGGCTGAGCCGCGGAGCGGACGAGCGGAGCGACCCGACCGGTATGCTCTGGGGCGCGCCGGCCGTCGAGGAGGGCACGTGGAGATCGCGCGCGACACCCTGTTGTGGGCATCGGAGAACGACCGCTTGCGGGCGCTGGTGCCCCACCTTCCGTTCGTGCAGCGCGCCGTCCGCCGCTTCATGCCCGGCGAGCGCCTCGACGACGGCGTCGACGCCGCGCGGCGCCTGCAGGACCGCGGGCTCCCGACCACCTTCACCCACCTCGGTGAGAACGTGCACCAGAAGGAGGAGGCCGAGGCGGCGACCCAGGGCTACCTGGACGCCCTCGATCGCATCGCGGAGGCGGGGCTCGACGCCGAGGTCTCGGTGAAGCTCACGCACCTCGGCCTCGACCTCGACCCGGGGCTGGCGGCGGCGAACGTCGAACGGCTGGTCGAGCGCGCGTCGCCCACCGGGAGGTGGGTGTGGATCGACATGGAGGCGAGCGCCTTCGTCGAGCGGACGGTCGAGGTGTACCGCCGGGTGCTCGAGCAGGCGCCCCTGGTGGGCCTCTGCCTCCAGGCGTACCTGCACCGGACGCCCCGCGACCTCGAGGAGCTGCTGCCGCTCGGTCCGTCGATCCGGCTGGTCAAGGGCGCCTACCGGGAGCCCGAGGAGGTGGCGCTGGCGACGCGGGCGGAGCACGACGTCGCCTTCTTCTCGCTTTCCGAGACGCTCCTCGGCGGGCTCAAGGCGGGGAAGGTCCGGCGGTTCGCCGCCGCCACCCACGATCTCGCGCTGCTCGGGAAGGTGGCGTCGGCCTCGCGGTCGATCGGTCTTCCCCCCACGGCCTGGGAGACGCAGATGCTCTACGGGATCCGTCAGGGCGACCAGTTCCGCCTGCTCGAGCGGGGCTACCCGGTGCGGACGCTCGTCTCCTACGGCCCCGCCTGGTACCCGTGGTACGTGCGCCGCCTCGCGGAGAAGCCGTCGAACGTCTGGTTCGTGGTCCGAAACGTGTTCGCGCGCGACGCCTCGGACGCCGGCGCGTAGCGGTGCAGCGCCCCGCAGAGCTGCATGTCCTCTTCGAGGGATACGTCGGCGAGCACACGGCGGCCACCGTCGCGTTCATCCGGGACGGCGACGCGAGGATCGTCTGGGACCCGGGGATGGTGCCGTCGCCCGACGTCATCCTCGATCCGCTCGAGCGGCTCGGAGTGGCGCCCCACGACGTGACCGACGTGATCCTGTCGCACCATCACCCCGACCACACGATGCACGCCGGCCTGTTCCCGGCCGCCCGCGTCCACGACCACTGGGCCTGGTACCGCGGCGACCTCTGGGTGACCCGCCCGGCCGAGGGGTTCGCGGTGTCCCCGAACGTCACCCTGCGGGAGACGCCCGGCCACACGCCCCAGTGCGTCACGGTGCTCGTGGGCACCGCGGAGGCCGTGGTCGCCCTCACCCACCTGTGGTGGGCGTCCGAGGGGCCGCCCGAGGACCCCTTCGCGACCGATCCCGCGGCGCTCCACGCGGGGCGCGCCCTGGTGCTCGAGCTGGCCGACCGGATCCTCCCCGGCCACGGCGCGATGTTCCGGCCCGGGCCGGACACCCCTCGCTAACGGTCGGTCAGTCCCCGCAGACGCCGGTCTCCTCGATGCTCTTGAGGGTGTCGCCGTCGTCCGCCTGCGCCCGGTCGGTGCCCGGGCCGCCGTTGCCGATGTCGTTGCCGCCGACGCCGTCGGAGGTCGTGATGCAGTCGTCGTCCGGGCCGCCGATCAGCTCGTCGGAGCCGTTGTCGCCGAAGATGAAGTCGTCGCCGCCCTGGCCCTTCAGCCGGTCGTCGCCGCCGAGGCCGAACATGTCGTCGGCGTCGCCGCCCCCGAACCCGGCGTCGTCGCCGGCGCCGCCGTTCACGAGGTCGTGCCCGGCGCCGCCGACGATGCCGTCGTCGCCGCCACCGCCGAACATCGCGTCACCGCCGGCCCGCCCGAAGATGTCGTCGTTCCCCCCGCCGCCGCAGATGCGGTCGTCGCCGCCGAGGCCGTCGATGATGTCGCCGCCCCCGAGGCCGGCGATGACGTCGTCGCCGCTGGTCCCGTCGAGGTCAGTGTCGGCGCCGGGTGTCCCGACGATGGTCGCGGTCTCGCCCTTGCACTGCACGGCGGCCGTCCCGGCTCCCGACGGAACCGTTCCTCCCGCGACCAGGAGCCCCGCGAGCACGGCTGCGTTGCGCACGATCGTTGTTCTCATGTCCCCCCCTCTCAGCACGGCCCCCGGGCGGGGCCGGGCCCCAAGCTACACGACGACGTGGGAGGGGAGGCCGGGGCGGCGCCGGAGCAGCAACAGCGACACGGCCGCCGCAGGGACGGCGAGGACGAGCGCGACCGGAGGCGCGCCGGCGGCCCGCTCCCGCGCGTCCACCGCGCGGGCCGCGTCGCCACCGACCGAGATCGAGATCGGCCCCGGGAGCTCGGCGAGCAGGTCCGTCCGGAGCCGCCCGACCAGGGCCTCGGCGCCGCCGGCGCGTGCCGGGGTGATCGAGATGATCGTCGAGCGGCCGTCGTCGGCGACGCGGGCGTCGAGCGCCGAGGAGGAGAGGGGAGTGTTCAGGAAGGCGCGGGCCTGTTCGATCGTGGCCTCGGGGATCGCGTTCGCGACGGAGACGACCTCGGCCACCTCGGGATCGGCGCCGATGCGCTCGACCGACGCGGAGATGGTCTCGAATGCCTCCGCACCGCCGATGCCCCTCGGGTCGGCCCAGAGGACCTCGATCGGCGTCGAGTGCTCCAGGTCGGGGAACCGCGTCCCGAGCGCCCGCGCGACGGTCTGCCACTCCGAGCCCGAGAGGTCGAGCGGCGAGCGCGTCGTGACGACGGCCGTCGCGAGCAGCGCCACGGTCACGAGCAGGCCGGCCCCTCCGAGCACGGCGGTCGTCGGGCGGCGGCCGTGCGCGGGATCCGCCGGTCTCTCGCCTGCGATCGATGTCCCGTTCACCGGCACCTCCTAGAGCTGTCCCGCCGAGCCGACGATGAGGAGCGCGCCGACGCCGAGGATGGCGCCCGCGCTGAGGATGGGGACCAGCCGGGCCGCACGGCCCCGAAGCCTTCGAGCGATCGAGTCGCGCGCCCGGAGGGCGACGAGCCCGATCAGCGTCAGCGCGGCCGCGAGGCCGACGCTGAACGCGGCGATGAGGGCCACGCCGAACGCGACCCGGTGCAGCGCCACCGCCGCCAGCAGCACGACGAGGGCCGAGGGCGACGGCAACAGGCCGCCCGAGATGGCGAGCGCCGCGAGGCCCTTCCGCGAGAGGGGCCCCGCCCCCCCGGCGGCCTCCGCATGCGCGTGGGTGTCCCGCTCGGGATGCCGATGCTCGTCCGGATGCTCGTGCTCGTGCGGATGCCGATGCCCGCTCCCGTCACGCTGCCGGAGCCGGGACGCGAGCAGCCCGGCCCCGAGCGAGAGCGCGACGAGGCCAGATGCCAGCCCGCCCCACGGATACACGCGCTCCGCGGGGAAGACGCGACCCGCCGCGAGGATGGCGAGCCCGATGGCCAGGACCGAGGCGGTGTGCATGACGGAGACGGCGGCCCCGACCGTCAGGGCCTGCCTCCCTCGTCCCCCGGCGCCGACGAGGTAGGCCGCCATGATCGTCTTGCCGTGTCCCGGGCCGAGCGCGTGGAGGGCCCCGAGACCCGCGGCGAGGAGCAGGGCCAGCGCGACGAACGGAACGCTGAGGTCCGGGCGCGACACGAGCCCGACGAACGCGCCACCGCCGACGTCGGGCCGAGCGGTGCCGGGGTCCCGGAACGGCGCCTGCGCCGCGGTCGCCGCACCCGGCGCGAACGAGAGCCGGGCCTCGGTCACGGCGAGCGGGCTCGACAGCAGCCCGGCCGGGTAGGCGAGGAGCCGATCGCTCGCGCTTCGAGCCGGCACGGTCGCGTCGCGCACGGCGATGCCGTCGAGCCCGACGGCGGTGATCTCGCGCCACCCGACGCGGTCGGCGAAGTTCCCGTCGCGGAACTCGATGCGACCCGATCCCGCGAGCGTTCCCTCGATGGTCATCTCCAGCCGGAGGACGTCCAGCCCCCCCTGCCCCTCGCCGAGGGTCGCCTCGGCCGAGGCGACGGCGAGCGGCACGGGCCGGTCGTCGACGTCGAGCGAGAGGCCCGCCGCGAGGGACGGCGCCACCCGCGCGGCCCACGACTCGCGCTCGGAGGCCGACGCCCGTCCGTCGCCGTCGGCGTCGAGGCGGTCCCGCTCCTGGAAGGTCGGGATCTCCGCCATGTCCAGCACGTAGTCGATCGTGACGGTTCCCGGCGAGAGCGTGATCCCGCTGTAGAGGTTCACGGTGAAGTTGCCGAGCGGGTGCGCACCGGCCGGCGACGACGAGAGCAGCGGGAGCACCACCGCGGCGGCGACCGCCCCGAGCGTCCGCGCGAGGCGGCTCACCGCGGCGACCCTCCGAGCCTCGCCAGCGCCCTTCGAGCCTCGGCGGCGTGCAGGAACGAGAACCAAGGGTTCAGCTCGAGCGCCGAGGACAGGTGCTCGCGCGCGCCGGAGGCGTCTCCCAGGCGCAGCGCGATGATCCCCGCGTGGAAGTGGAACAGCGCGCTTCGCGTTCCCAGGCGGAGCGCCTCGCGGGCGTACGGGGCGGCCTTCGCGTCGCGACCGGCGGCGTGCAGGGTCCACGCCAGGGCGTCGGCGGCCTGCACGCTCGGGCGGCGCAGGTACTCGGCGCGGGCTCGGGCGACCACCGAGGGGTCGACGGTCCCGTGGTCGGCCTCGAACAGGGCCAGCTCCAGGTCGGTGCTCACCCCGTTCTCCGCTGAGAGCGCCTGGAGGGCTCGGACCAGCTCGTACTGCTCCTCGGCCCCGTTCGCGTCGCCGGCGAGCGCGTGCAGGTCGCCGAGCAGGATCACCAGCTCGGCGGTCGGGTAGCGGTCGACCACGTCGTCGAGGAGGGCGACCGCACCGTCGAGGTCGCCCGTCGCCGCGGCCACCTTGGCGAGGCCGGCCGCGGGGAGGGGGTGGGACGGCGCGTACCGCGACCCGATGCGGTATGCGCGCTCGGCGCGTTCGAGGTCGCCGATGCCCCACCACAGCTCGCCCAGGTGGTAGGCGGCCCAGGCGGCGTCCTCCGGGGTCCCCGCCGCGTCGAGGGCGTCGGTCATCGCCTCGATCGCCCCGGGGACGTCGCCGTGCAGCTCGCGCGCGTACGACACCCGGGCGTAGGCGGACAGCTCGGGGCGGAGGTCGATCATCCGCTGGAAGGCTCGGACCGCCTGGTCGTAGCGGCCCAGCTCGAGGAGCGAGTCGCCGATCACGGCGCGGACTTGGCCGCTGTAGGGGTTGAGCGCGAGCGCCCGGCGGCCCCAGCGGAGCGCTCCGGCGAAATCGTGGCGAGCGAGGGCGAGCGCGCCCATCCCGAGGGGCGCCGCGAAGCCGGCGTCGTCGAGGGAGATGGCCCGTCGGAGCACCCCTTCCGCCTTCGGGTAATAGGTGGGGTCGGCGGTCAGCCGCCCGATCTGCAGGTACGCGAGCCCGAGCGTCGCGTTCGCCGCGGCATCCTCGCGGTCGGCCTTGAGCCGTTCCTGGAGGGTGGCGATCGTCCGCCCCAGCCCGCTCGAGGACCCGGGGGACGAGAGCAGGGCGTCGGTGCGTGACGCGGCGGCGGGCGCGGTCGGGCTTGCGTCGCCGCGGAACAGGCCGAGACCACCGACGGCGAACATGGCCGCGGCCAGCACCCCGGCCCCGACGATCCGCATCGCGTTCTTCACTCGACCCTCCCGATGAGCGACCGAGCGGGGCCGGCCCGGGCCGGCCCCGCGTCGATCGGCTGGTCCTAGTGAGGCGAGGCGTCCGACCCCGAGTGCGGGAGCGCGAGGTAGGGGAACGTCTCCCCGAACGCCACGTCGTTCACGTCCACACCGTCGCCGAGGTCGTTCGGGCTGCCGACCAGCTCGCCCTCGACCACCTGCACGGCGATGTCGAGGATGTCGTCGGTCAGCCGGCGCCCGTTCGGGAAGCCGGCGATGTCGCCGCCGATCACGCCGAGGGTGGAGTGCTCGGCGCACCCCTCCTCGCACGGCGGGATCGACATGTTCAGCCGCAGCTGCTCGCTCGGCACGACGCCGTCGGGCTTGTTGAGGCCCTCGACCCCGGTGAGGAACACCGCCACCAGGTCGTCGCGAGGCGTCGCCGGCGCGGGGATCCCGTAGATGAGCTCGATGAGCTTGGGGAGCTCCGGGTCGGTCACGTGGCTCGCGAACTGGCCGTCGTCGGCGGGAGCCGAGGCGTTGAACAGGTCCTTCTGCCCCACGGGGATCACGACCTCGTTCACGAGCGGCATCCCGAGCCGGGAGACCTGCACGAACTTGCCCTCGTGCTTCTGGCTTCCGTTCGCCTTCAGGATGCGGGTGCTCCGGCGCTGCGCCGTGCTCCAGATCCCGATGATCGGGTTGGCCTCGGCGTCGCCGCCGGCCGCGAGCGCCGCCTTCGGCACCTGCAGGGCCATCGTGTGCACGTTGAACCCGTCGGTCGTGTCGTCGCCGTCCTCGGCGAACGTCCCGTCGCCCTCGAGCGCGCCGCCGTAGAGCAGGTCGAAGACCCGCAGGTCGAGGAAGAAGCCCTCGTCTGCCTGCCCGGCGAACGTCTTCGTCGCCCCCGAGGTGTGGATGGCCTCGTCGCGGAGCGCCTCGTAATCGGGCATCGAGGCATCACCGACGTGGGACGGCGCCGCGATGACGTCGTTGAAGAGCGTCGTCGTGTTGTTGTGCTTCTTCTCCGGCTTGATCAGCTGGAGGTCGTAGGTCTGGTAGAAGTTCAGGTCGCCGTCGGTCAGCGACGTCACCTGGCCGGTGTTGTAGAGGAACGTGGCCTTCGTGCGGTAATGGTTCGCGAACAGCCACCGGTAGATCAGGTCTGGCTTCGCGTCGTGGTCGTTGTCGACCCGGATGTCGTACTGGACGCCCGGTGCGAACGAGTAGAAGTTCGGCCCCCCGGCCGGCTCCTCGAACGGGATCCAGTTGCTGATGAGCGTGACGGTCGTGGGATCGTCGGGGCTCACGAACGCGTAGACGTCGGTGACGTCCACCTGGGGATCCGCCGCGACGAGCGGCGCCTCCCGGTGGCTGGACGCGCCGCCGCCGACCGGGCCGAGCGCCGTGGCGCCGAGCCCGAGGGCCGTCGCCGTCACCGCTGCGAGCGCGGCGAGGCGAGATCGGTGTCGAACTGGATGCATGCGATGGACCTCCTTGTCCGTGGTGCGATGAACGGGTTCCCCCTCAGAGCCGAGCCCCCCCGGCTATCCACCCCCTTCTGAGCGCCCGTCTGTGTTCGGAGCGGTGGGGCATCCGGATGACGGGGAGGTCCGGGGGGCACGTTCGACGAAGTGCGTCACCGAGCCGACCTATGGCATGCTCGGCGGACAACCCTGAGAGATGGAGGTTCGCCTCGTGCCCCGCCTCGTTCGAACCACCGCGCTGCTGTTCGTCTTCGCGCTGACCGTCGCGGCGCCCCCGGCTCCGGCGCAGGACCCGCCCGTCGAGCCCTATCGCGCCGGCGACCGGAGCATCACCGCGCTCAACATCCTTCCGCCCGGGCAGGGCCGGTACCTCAACTCGGCGGAGCTGGCCGAGGCGCAGAGCGGCGGACCGCAGCCGCCGCACAACACCGACCAGCTCGCGATGTACGACGACATGGTGCAGGCCGCCCCCGAGGTGACCTCGGCGCAGCTCACCGACCTCTTCAAGGACGCGTCCTTCGGCGTGGCGCCCGACGACATCGAGCGGGAGTACTCCCCTCGCGCGGGCGTGACGATCCTCCGCGACGCCTCGTTCGGTGTTCCGCACGTGTACGGCGAGACCCGATCCGACGTGATGTTCGGGGCCGGCTACGTCTCGGCCGAGGACCGGATGTTCATGATGGACGTGCTCCGGCACGCGGCCAGGGGCCGGCTCTCGGAGCTGCTGGGCGCCAGCCCGGCCAACCTCGCGATGGACGTCGCCCAGCGGAAGGTGGCCGACTACACCGACGAGGAGCTGCTCGCGATGGGGGAGCGCCTCGTGGACCTCGACCCCGTGGCGGGCGCGCAGTTCGTGCAGGACGGCACCGACTTCACCGAGGGCGTGAACGCGTTCTTCGAGGAGGCGCGGTCCGACCCGTCCCTCCTGCCGGGTGAGTACACGGCGCTGCAGATCGTGCCCGAGGACTGGACGCGCGCCGACAGCATCGCGATCGCCTCACTCATCGGCGCCTCCCTGGGGGTCGGCGGCGGGGCGGAGCTGCAGAACGCGGCCTTCCTCGCGGCGCTCGAGGAGGGCTACTCACCCGCGGAGGCGCGCGAGATCTTCGACGACCTCCGCTTCGCCGAGGACCCGGAAGCGCCGACGACCACCGACGACCGGTTCCCCTGGAACAACGACCTCGGGCCGGTCGATCCCTCGACCGTGGCGATCCCCGACGACCCGCAGGCCGTGCTGGAGCAGCTCCGGGCGGCCCAACCGCCCGCGGCGGTCGACGGCCCCTTCGGGAAGATCCGCCTCCGCTTCCCGAGCGCGGCGAGCAACGCGCTGGTGGTCGGCTCCAAGCTGTCCGCGACCGGCCGGCCGCTCGCCGTGTTCGGCCCGCAGACCGGCTACTGGTCGCCCGAGATCCTCATGGAGATCGACCTGCACGGCCCGGGCATCCACGCGCGCGGCGCGGCCTTCCCCGGCATCTCCCTGTACGTGCTGCTCGGCCGCGGCGCCGACTACGCGTGGAGCGCCACCTCGGCCGGCTCCGACCTCGTCGACATCTGGGCGGTCGAGCTGTGCGACCCGGCGGGAGGAGCCGCGACGGTCGACAGCACCGGGTACATGGACGGCGACGACTGCGTCCAGCTGTACACGCGCACCGACCAGTTCCTGGCCAAGCCGTCGGCCGGCGGCCTGCCCGACCCCACGAACCTGGCGATCCTCGTGTCCTTCACGACCGAGCGCACCGACAAGGGCATCGTGCAGGCGCGCGGCACCGTCGACGGCACGCCCGTGGTCTTCGTCCGCCAGCGCTCGAGCTACGGGAGGGAGGTCGACTCGGCGCTCACCTACGTCGACCTGCTCGATCCCGACAAGGTGAACGGGGCCGCCGACTTCCAGGAGCTGTTCTCGAAGTTCACGTTCACGTTCAACTGGTTCTACGTGGACGACCGCGACATCGCCTACCAGCTCGGCGGCCTGAACCCCATCCGCGCCGAGGGCGTCGACCCCGACCTGCCCGTCTGGGACCGGCCCGAGACCGACTGGACGGGTTACCTCGCCTTCGAGGACATACCGAAGGACACGAACCCGAGGAAGGGCTTCATCACGAGCTGGAACAACAAGCAGGCGCCGGGGTTCCGCGCGAACGACGGGAACTGGTCCTACGGCCCCGTCTACCGGAGCCAGCCGCTCGACGACCGCATCCTCGTGGCCGCCGAGGACGGCAAGGTCGACCTGCTCGAGCTCGTGAACGCGATGGGCGACGCGGCCACGGTCGACCTGCGCGGCGACAAGGTGCTCCCGTACATGCTGCGGGTGATCGGCGAGCCCGAGGACGAGGCGCTCGCCCAGGCCGTCGACCTCCTGTGGGCATGGCACGAGTCGGGCGCGCACCGCCGCGACCGAGACGGCGACGGGGACTACGAGCACGAGGCGGCGACCGCGCTGATGGAGGCGTGGTGGAGCCCGGCGCTCGAGGCGGCCTTCGGCCCGGTGCTGGGCGAGGCGTTCGACGACATGCCGATCGGTCACGACGACCACAACCGGCCCGATCACCTGGGCTCCGCCTTCCAGAACGGGTGGTACGGCCAGCTCCAGAAGGACCTGCGGTCCCTGCTCGGCGACCCCGTCGAGGGGGAGTTCTCGCACGCCTACTGCGGCGAGGGCGTCCTGGCCGACTGCCGGCAGTCGCTCCGCGACAGCCTCGCCGCGACGATCGACGGGCTCGCCGCGGACTTCGGCGGGGACCCCGCGGGGTGGGACTTCGACGAGACGCTCGAGGACATCCGCTTCACGGTCGTGGGCGTGCAGGGTCAGGTCCCGATGCAGTGGCAGAACCGGCCGACCTTCCAGCAGGTCATGGAGTTCGGGGACCTCTGTCCGGTCCGCTCGGCCGCGCCGGGCCGCCACGTGGTGGGCACCTCGGGCGGCGACGTGCTGATCGGCGGCCCGGGCACCCAGGTGCTGTGCGGTCTCGGCGGCAACGATACGCTCCGCGGCACCGGCGGTCGCGACCTCCTGATCGGCGGCGGTGGCCGCGACCGGCTCCGGGGCGGCGGTGGCCGCGACACGCTGCTCGCCGGACCGGGAACGGACACCTGCCGGGGCGGCCCCGACCGCGACAGGCTCCGCAGCTGCGAACGGGGATCGTAGCGATGGTGCGCGTCCGGGCTATGCTACGGACCCGATGGCCCCGACCTGCTCCGCCACGCTGAGACACCACGGCCCCGTGAAGGGATGAAGGGCCTCGACCGCCTGCTCGAGCTGCAGGAGCTCGACCTCACCGTCGACCGGCTCGTCGCGCGCCGCGAGGAGCTCGCGTCCGGCGCGGCGCTTCGCGGATCCCGGCTGCGGACCGAGCAGCTCGAGGAGCAGGTGGGGGAGCTCGGCCTGGCCCTCGACTCCGTGCGGAGCGAGCAGACGCGGCTCGAGACCGAGGTGGCGTCGCTGGAGGCCAAGATCGGGGCGGAGGAGCGCCGGCTGTTCGACGGGAGCGTGGCCAACCCCAAGGAGCTCGAGTCCATCCAGGCCGAGGTCGGAGGGCTGAAGAACCGAAAGGGCCGCGTCGAGGACGAGCTGCTCGGGCAGATGGAGCGTCGCGAGGAGATGGAGGACCGCCTCCCCGCCCTCGGGGAGCAGCTGGCCGAGGCCCGCCGCGTGATCGACGACCTCGAGACCAGCTCCGAACGTGAGGTCGAGGACATCGGTGTGTCGCTGGAGAAGCACGCGGGCGAGCGCGCCGCGCTGGTGACCGAGCTCGACGGAGACCTGCACGACCTGTACGAGGACCTGCGCTCGAGCAAGAAGGGCGTGGGCGCCGCCGCGCTCATCGACGGCGTCTGCCAGGGCTGCCACCAGAAGCTGTCCCCGCTCGAGCTCGACCGCCTGAAGCGGGTCGAGGGGCTCCGGAGGTGCGAGTACTGCCGCCGCATCCTGGTGGTCTCCTGATCGTCCACACCGACGGCGCGGCCCGAGGCAACCCGGGCCCCGCCGGGATCGGCGCGATCGTGACCGACGAGTCGGGCGAGATCGTGGCCACGGTGGCCGAGGGCATCGGCGTCGCGACGAACAACGTCGCCGAGTACCGCGCGGCGATCGCGGGCCTGCGCGCGGCCGCGGAGCACGGGGCCGAGCGGGTCCTCCTGCGCTCCGACAGCCGCCTCCTCATCGAGCAGCTCGCGGGGCGGTTCAAGGTGAAGGCCCGCAACCTCATCCCGCTCCACCTCGACGCTCGCGCCGCGATGCGTGCGTTCAAGGAGGTCCGGCTCGAGCACGTTCCGCGGGAGCGAAACGTCGAGGCGGACGCGCTCGCCAACCAGGGGGTCGACGAGTGGCTCGCCCTTGGTGGCGCGGACGGCACCGAGCCGCCGGAGGACTCCCTGTTCTGATCGCGTCCTATACTTCGAGCGAGGAGTGGGCCGGGCGGCCGCGGCTCGGGCTTCGGCCCGGGTCGAGGAAAGTCCGGACTCCACAGGGCAGGATGCTGGGTAACGCCCAGGCGGGGTGACCCGCGGAAAGTGCCACAGAGAGCAGACCGCCCCCCTCCGGTTTCGTGGGGGGGTAAGGGTGAAACGGTGAGGTAAGAGCTCACCAGCGCGCCGGGCGACCGGCACGGCTCGGCAAACCCCATCCGGAGCAAGGCCAAGCAGGGAGCGGGCGGCCCGTCCGATGCTCCCGGGTAGGCCGCACGAGGGTCGCGGCAACGCGGCTCCCAGAGAGATGGTCGCCGCCCGCCTCGGCGGGCACAGGATCCGGCTTACAGGCCCACTCCTCCTTCCTCCTGCTAGCGTGGCGGCTCCGATGAAGCGCACGGTGATCGCCGCCTCGGTCGCCGCCGGTGCCGTGATCCTGGCGCTGGCGTTCGCGCCGCGACCCGCGCCGGCGCCGGCCGTGCCGCTGTCCGGGCTGATGCCGCCGATCGAGGGGGCCGCGCTCGCCGGGGGCGTCGTGTCTCCCGCCGACTACCGCGGCTCGGTGGTCGTCGTGAACTTCTGGGCCTCGTGGTGCGCGCCGTGCCGCGAGGAGCAGCCCGGGCTCGAGCGGCTGTGGCGCGAGTACCGGGACGACGAAGTCCGCTTCATCGGGGTGAACTCGATGGACATCGAATCCGACGCGCTCGCCTACCTGGAGGAGTTCGGCGTGACCTACCCCTCGGTCTCGGACCCGAGTGGCGACCTCATGCGCCGGTTCGGCGTCGCCTACCTCCCCGCGACGGTCATCGTGGATCGAGGTGGCGCGCTCCGGTTGCGGCTCTCCGGGGCACGCGACGAGGCCGAGCTCCGGGCGCTCATCGAGGAGATCGCCGGGGCGACGTGAGAACGGACGGCCCGAGGGCCGCCCGTTCGCTCGATCCGCAGATCCGGTCCTACCTGTTCTGGGTGGCGTCCTCGAGGGCGATGATGTTGCCCTCGCTGTCCTTGAACCAAGCGCCGTACATGGTCCTTCCGGCGACCTCCATGGTCGCGAGGCCGGCCTCGGTCTTGAGCCCGGGGAGGTCGTACTCCTCGAAGACCACTCCGTTCTCCCGGAGGCGGGCCACCGCGCCCGGCACGTCGTCGACGCCGAACCCGGCCGCCGTGGCCTGGTTGGTCCCGGCGAACTGACTGGGGTAGAGCAGGAAGCCGGTGTTCCCGAGCTCGTAGTAGGCCCCGCCCTCGTCCTCCGTGGCGGGCTTGAGGCCCAGCTTCTCGGCGTACCATGCTTTCGCTCGCTCCCAGTCCGTGGCCGGCAATGTGGCGGCGACCGCCTTGAACTCGATCATGCTCGTGCCCACCTCCCTCGCGTCGAGGGCCACCTGCCCTCAGGCCGTTGAGCGTACGCCTGCGCTCGCTCCGTTGACAAGACCTAGGCGAGCTGCCTCGCGGCCTCATCGGCGACGAACATCGCTGCGCGCGCGGCCGTGGGGAACGCGTGGATGGTCTCGGCGACGAAGCGGACCGGGACCTTCGCGCGGATCGCGAGGACGTACTCGTGGATCAGCTCCGAGGCGCCCGGGCATGCGGCGAAGGCGCCGACGATGACGCCGCGCTCCCGATCGACCACCAGCGTGAGGTGTCCGCGGGCGCCCTCGACGGTGACTCCTCGGGAGGTGTTCGCGAAGTCCTCGCTCACCTCGAGGGCGTCGATGCCCTTCTCGCGGGCCTCCTCCGCGGTGAGGCCCACGCCCGCCGTCTCGGGGTCGGTGAAGGTGGTCCGAGGCACCGCGGAGAGGTCCACCCGAGCGTCGCGACCCATCGCCGCCGCGGCCGCGATGCGGCCCTCGTAGTCGGCGACGTGAGTGAACTGGAGGCCGCCGGCCGCGTCCCCCGCGACGAAGACGCCGTCGGCGATCCGCAGCTGCTGATCGTGGGGCGGGGGAGCGCCGCGCTCGTCGAGGGTCACGCCCGCCTCCTCCAGCCCGAGGTCGCGCAGGCTGGCCGGGCGGCGGCCGACCGCCACCAACAGCTCGGCCCCCTCGACGGTCGATCCGTCGGAGAGCGACACACGTCGCCCCGCCCCGCCCCGCTCGACCCCCGCGGCCCGGACGCCGGTCCGAACCTCCACGCCCTCCTCCTCCAGCTGCTCGGTGAGCGCGCGAGAGCTGTTCGGGTGGTCCCGCTGGAGGAGTCGGGGCGCGCCCTCGACGATCGTGGTCTTCGCACCGAACCGCGCATACACCTGGGCCAGCTCCACGCCCACCGGCCCGCCTCCGAGGACCACGATGCTGGACGGCAGCTCCCGGAGAGAGGTGCCGTCTCTGCTCGTCCAGAAGCCGGCGTCGGCGAGCCCGGGGATCGGCGGGATCACGGGCGTCGCGCCGGCGGCCACGATGATGCTGCGCGCCTCCAGCGACCGCGGGCCGCCGTCGGCGGTGGTGACCTCGACGGAGCCGGGCCCCGTCACGCGCGCGGTGCCGCGAACGAGCTCGGTGCCCTCGGGGAGGCGGCCGACGTGGGAGGCATCGTCGGGGTAGTCGATGCCCTCGCGCGAGATCATCCAGTCGCGGCGATCGCTGGCGTGCTTCCAGGGAAGGTCGGCGCCGACGCGGCGGCGATGGGCGACGTCGAGCAGGGTCTTCGAGGGCATGCACGCCCAGAACGCGCACTCGCCACCGACGAGCTCCTTCTCGACCGCGGCCACCGAGCCTCCGAGCGCTCCAGCTGCCGCGGTGACGGCCTCGCCCGCGGC
>DASWKG010000167.1:0-12060 GCA_036396755.1 Actinomycetota bacterium | reverse complement strand
GCGTTCACCGCCGACCCTGCGGGCGTCATCTCTCGGTGGAACCCCGCCGCCGAGCGGCTCTTCGGCGTGTCCGGAGAGGCCGCCGTGGGCCGCGACTCCGGCGAGGTGCTCGGCCCTCTCCTCCACGGCGAGGAGGCGGCCGGGGTCCTCGCGGCGATCCGCCACCCCGCAGACCGTGAGGCCGAGGTGGAGGTTCGGACCGCCCGCGGACCGCTGACCTGTTCCCTGCGGGTCTCCACGGCCGGCCACGACGGGGCGGATCTCGGCACGGTGGTCATCGCGGTCGATCTGACCGAGCGCGTGCGCGCCGAGCGGCGGCTCGCCGCCCAGTACGCGGCCGTCGGCGTGCTCGCGTCGGCCGAGCGCTTTTCCGAGGCCGGGCCGCCCCTGCTCGCGCGGGTCGCGGAGAGCATCGGGTGGCACCTGGGAGCGCTGTGGATCCTCGACGAGGGGTCCGGGCTGCTCCGCTTCGTCGACCTCTGGCACGCGCCCGATCTCGACGCGTCCGAGCTCAAGTCACTCAGTCGCGGGCTGGCCTTCGCCAGGGGCGAGGGGTTCCCCGGCCGCGTCTGGGACGCGGGAGGGCCCCTCTGGGTGGAGCACGTCCCCTCCGACCCCGGCCTTCCCCGGGCGGGCGCGATGGAGCGCGCCGGGCTGCGCGCGGCCATGGGGTTCCCGGTCCGCCTCGGAGAGCGGGTGTACGCCGTCCTGGAGTTCTTCACCCGCGAGCCCGTGGCCAGGGACGAGCGTCTGCTCGAGGCCATGGACGCGGTCGGGAGCCAGGTGGGCCAGTTCATCGAGCGGGCGCGGGTGCAGGAGGAGGTGCGCGATCGTGAGGCCCGCCGCAGCGCGATCTTCGAGGCCGCGCTCGACGCGATCGTGGCGATGGACCACCGCGGCCGCATCACGGAGTTCAACCCGGCCGCGGAGCGCATGTTCGGCTACGGGCGCGAGGAGGCGATCGGGCGCGATCTGGCCGAGCTGCTCATCCCGCCGTCGCTCCGCGAGCGGCACCGGCGGGGCCTCGGCCGGTACCTGCGGACCGGCGAGTCCGGGCTCCTGGGACGCCGCGTCGAGCTGTCGGCCCTGCGGAAGGACGGCTCGGAGTTCCCCATCGAGCTCGCGGTCACCCGCGTCGCGCTCCACGGGTCGCCCACGTTCAAGGGGTTCATCCGCGACCTCACCGAGCGCCAGGAGGCCGGCCGGGCCCTGGAGGAGAGCCAGGAGCGCCTCCGGCAGGCCCTGGCCGCCGGGAGCATGGGCGTCTGGGAGTGGGACCTGTCCACCGACGCGGTGCGCTGGTCGGCCAGCCTGGAGGAGATCCACGGCCTCGCGCCCGGCGCGTTCCCCGGCACCTTCGAGGCCTTCGCGAAGAGCATCCACGCAGACGACCGCGAGCACGTGATGACCGAGCTCGCGCGGGCGGTCCGCGAAGGCGACGCCTATCGCGCGCAGTACCGTCTGGCCGGCGGCGAGGGAGCGGCGCGCTGGATGGAGACGCACGGACGGGTCGAGCGCGACGAGACCGGTGCGGCCGTGCGCGTGACCGGCCTCACCACCGACATCACCGAGCGCCGCCACGCCGAGGAGCTGCGCCTCGCCCTGCTCGAGCGCGAGCGCGCCGCCCGCGAGCAGGCCGAGGCGGCCCGAGAGCGCCTCGCCTTCCTGGCCGAGGCGAGCGCGATCCTGTCGGCGTCGCTCAATCAGGACCGGACGCTCGAGAAGATCGCCAACCTCGCCGTCCCCCGGCTCTCCGACTGGTGCGTCGTGTACCTGCGCACCGAGGAGGGTGCGATCGAGCGGGTGGCGATGGCGCACGTCGATCCCGCGCGGGCGGCGCTCGCCGACGAGATCCGCGGGTTCCACATCGACCCGGACGCTGCCGGCGGCGTGCCGCTCGTCCTCCGCACGGGCGAGCCCTCCCTGATCCCGGTCGCCACCGCACGCGACCTCGCGTCCGACGTCGACGATCCCGAGCGCCTCGCGCGGCTCCTCGAGATGCTCGGCATCGGGTCGTGGATGTGCGTGCCGCTCCAGGCGCGCGGCCGGATCTTGGGAGCCATCTCCTTCATCTCCGCGGAGTCGGGACGGCGGTACGGCGCCGACGACCTCGCGCTCGCCGATGAGCTGTGCGGGCATGCGGCGCTCGCGGTCGACAACGCCCGCCTCTACGAGGAGCGGAGCCACGTGGCCCGGACCCTCCAGCGGAGCCTCCTGCCCGCGTCGCTTCCCGAGATGCCGGGGGTCGAGGTCGCCGCGCGCTACGAGGCCGCCGGAGAGGTGATGCGGGTGGGCGGCGACTTCTACGATCTGTTCGAGGGCGACCCCGGCGCGTGGTACGTGGTGGTCGGCGACGTCCAGGGGAAGGGACCCGAGGCCGCCTCGCTCACCGGCCTCGCCCGCCACACCGTCAGGGCCGCCGCGGCCGACGGGCGTCCCCCCGCCGCGGTGCTCTCGGCGCTCAACGACGCGGTCGGCGCCGAGGGGACCGAGCGCTTCTGCACGGTGGCCTGCGCCCGCGTGACCGCGGCCGACGGGGGGCTCCAGGCGGTGGTCTCGTGCGGCGGCCATCCGCTCCCGAGGGCCATCCGGGCCGACGGCGCGGTTGAGCCGATCGGACGTCACGGCACGCTCCTCGGGCTGTTCGACGACCCCGAGCTGCACGACCGGGAGGCCGTCCTCGGGCCGGGCGACGCGCTCGTGCTGTTCACCGACGGGGTCATCGAGGGCCGGCCCGACGGCGACGGCTCGCTCGACGACTTCCTCGGGTCGCTGGCGGGCAGGGACGCCGCGGGCATCGCCGCGGGCCTCGAGGCCTGGGCTCGAGACGTCTCGGGGGAGTCCCTGCGGGACGACGTCGCGATCCTCGTCCTGCGGGTGAGCGAGGAGTGGGGCGCCGGGGGCGCTCGATGATCCCCTCGGTCGACCTCGAGGTCGCGTGCGGGCCCGAGGCGGCCGCCCGGGCACGCGACGCGCTCGATGGGCTCGGCGACCGGCTCGAGCCCGAGCTGCAGGAGAACCTCCGTCTGCTGGTGAGCGAGCTGGTCACCAACAGCGTGCGGCACGCCGGCCTTCGCCGGGGGACGCCCATCACGATCACGGCCGACGTGGGCCGCGCCGGCGTTCGCGTCACGGTGATCGACCCCGGGCCGGGCTTCGTTCCGCCGGCCGGCCCGCCCGAGCCCGACGCTGAGGGAGGCTGGGGCCTCTATCTCGTCGACAGGATCAGCGACCGCTGGGGGGTCGAGCGCGACCGCGCCACGCGGGTCTGGTTCGAGATCGACCGGGCGGGGCCCGCCCGATGACGCGCCGGGCCGCGATCGCGACCGCCGTGGCGCTCGCCGGGTCCCTCGCCTGGCTCGCGTACCTCCTCCCGCCCGGCGGCTCGTTCGAGGTCGCCGGCGACCAGCGGCTCGTCCTCCTCCTGTTCGTGGCGGCGTCGGGCATCGCGATGTGGGGTGTGGCGCGCGCCCGGGCGGCGGTGCGAGCCCGGCGCCGGATGGCGGCCGAGCTGGAGGCCTCCGAGCGCATCCACGCCGAGCTCGGCGCCATCCTCGACGGGGTGGCCGACGGCCTCACCGTGCAGGACGCGACCGGCCGGATCCTCTACGCGAACCGGGCGGCCGCCGAGGTGCTGGGCTACGGCTCGGCCGAGGAGCTGCTCGCCGCCCCGCTCCCGCGCCTCGTCGAGGACTACGAGATCCTGGACGAGGACGGCAACCTGTTCCCGCTCGAGGACCTCCCCGGACGGCGGGTGCTCGAGGGCGAGCAGACCGAGGGCGTCACGCTGCGGTACCGGGACCGGCGCTCGGGCGTGGAGCGGTGGTCGTTCGTCCGGGCGGCTCCGCTGGCGACGGGTGGGTCGTCACCCGTCGTGGTCAACATCTTCCAGGACGTCACGCACGAGCGATGGACCCGAGAGGCCGCCAGCTTCCTCGCCACCATCAGCGAGGAGCTGCTCGCCACCGCGCTCGACTACGAGGGGACGCTCCGCCGTCTCGCCGAGCTGCTCGTGCCGCGGCTGGCCGACCTCGCCGCCGTGTACATGGTCGAGGAGGGGGGCGTCCGCAGGGTCCAGGTCACTCACAGCGACCCCGCGATGCAGCAGCTCGTCCGTCGGCTCGGGTCGCAGCTCGGCTCGGCCCCGCTGCCGGCGTCGCCGATCCACCAGGTCATCGAGACCGGCGAGCCCGAGTTGGTGCCCGAGATCACCGGCAAGGAGCTCAGCGACGCCGCCGTCGACACCGCGCACCTCGCCGAGCTGCAGCGGCTCGACCTTCGTTCGGCCATGGTCGTTCCGCTGACCGCCGGCCCGAGGCGGATCGGCGCGATCTCGCTGATCACCGCCGGCTCGAGGAGGCCCTACGGGCAGGAGGACCTCGAGCTCGCGATGGACCTCGCCGGCCGCGCCGCGGTCGCCGTGGAGAACGCCCGTCTGCACGAGCGGGAGACGGCCGCCCGGCTCGCGGCCGAGGAGAACGCGACCCGCATGGCCCGCCTTCAGCGCGTGGCGGCCGCGCTCGCGAAGGCGGGGACGATCTCGGCGGTGACCGAGTCGGTGCTGCCGATCGTGATCGACGTGACCGGCGCCGCGTCCGCCTCCCTCGGCGTGTTCGACGAGGCCGGCAGGCGCCTCAGCCTCGTGGGGGCCGTCGGCCTCGACGACGAGACGCTGGCGCAGTGGAGCGCGCTCCCGGTCGACGCGCCGCTGCCGGTCACCGAGGCCGTCCGGTCGCGCCGGCCGGTCATCATCCCCGACCCGGACACGCTGGCCGCCGAATACCCGCACCTCGTCGGGCCCGAGGGTGGCCCGGCCGGCAAGGCCTGGGCCGCGCTGCCGCTGACGCGCGACGACGACGTCGTCGGCGCGATGGCGCTCACCTTCGGCGAGCCGCGGGAGTTCGATGACGAGGACCGGCGCTTCCTCGCGATCGTCGCGCAGCAGTGCGGCGAGGCGCTCGAGCGGGCTCGGCTCTTCGAGGCGGAGCGAGCGGCCCGGGAGGAGGCCGTGCGCCGCCAGGAGCGGCTCAACTTCCTCGCCGAGGCCACCGAGATCCTCTCGGGGTCGCTCGAGTGGGAGGAGACCCTCCGTCGCCTGGTGAAGCTGTGCGTCCCCCGGCTCGCCGACTGGTGCATCGTCGACGTCGCCGAGCGGGACGGCACGCTCCGCCAGCTCGCGGTCGGACACGTCGACCCGGCGAAGGAGGAGCTGATCCGCGAGCTGCGACTCCGCTTCCCTCCCGACCCCAAGGACCACGTGATCCCGCGCGTCATCGCGAGCGGGAACCCCGAGATCGCGACCGAGATCGCCGAGGAGGACGTCGCCCACGACGCGCAGGGCCCCGAGCACCTCCGGCTCCTTCGGGAGCTCGGGGTCTCGTCGCACATGGTCGTCCCGCTGCCCGCGCGCGGCCGGATCCTGGGGGCGATCTCGTTCATCGGGACCGGCGCGCGTCGCTACGCGTCGGCCGACCTCGCGCTCGCCGAGGACCTCGGACGCCGCGCGGGGCTCGCCCTCGACAACGCGCGTCTCTACCGGGAGCGGACCGAGCTGGCGCGCACGCTCGAGCGCAGCTTCCTGCCCGGGCGTCTTCCGGAGGTCCCCGGCGTGGAGGTCGCCGCCCGCTACGAGCCCGCCGGGGAGGGGAGCGAGGTCGGGGGCGACTTCTACGATCTGTTCGAGATCGGCGACGGCACCTGGGCCGTCGTGATCGGCGACGTCTCGGGCAAGGGCCCGAAGGCCGCCGCGATGACCGCGCTCGCGCGTCACACGGTCCGAACCGCCTGGCTCGAGCAGGCCCGCACGCCGACGGAGATCCTCACGATCCTCAACCAGGCCGTGCTCCGCGAGAACGTCGAGGAGTACTGCACCGTGGCGCTCGGCCGCCTCGAGGCGACGGACGGCGTGCGGGTCACGCTCGGCACCGCCGGGCACGTGCCGCCGCTCGTGCTGCGCGCCGACGGCTCCGTCGAGCGGGTCTCCCCGCCCGGCAAGATGCTCGGCGTCGTCGATGACCTCGACGTCGAGGAGGTCACGGTCGAGCTCGGCCCGGGCGAGTCGCTCCTTCTCTACACCGACGGGGTCGTCGACCCGGGCCGGACGGCGCCCGTCCCGCCCGAGGACCGCCTCGCCGAGTTCGTCGGGCTGGCAGGCGGCCTCGACGCCGACCTCATGGCGGGCCGCATCCTCCGCCACGCGGCCGGCTTCCACGCGGGCCCGCGCGAGGACGACGCCGCCCTGCTCATCATCCGCGCCCGCCCCCGCGCCTAGCGCCCGGGTGCCGAGCGCACCCGGGTTCGCTATCGTCGTTCCCGATGGCCGACGCGGACCTGCAGGCCGAGCTGGAGCGCCTCCGCCGCCGGGCGGCGGACGAGCGCTTCGCCGAGGAGCTCAGCGCCATCCTGTCGCTCGCGGCCGCGGCGGGGAAGATCGCCTCGCCGGTCGGGCACACGCGGCTCCTGCGGATGATCGTCGAGACCGCCGCCCAGGTCTGCTCGGCGGAGTCCGGCGGGCTCCTTCTCGTGGACCCCACGGCGGGGGACCTGATCTTCGAGGTGGCGTACGGGCCGAAGGCGCAGGAGGTAGCACGCTTCCGCGTTCCGCTCGGCCAGGGCATCGCCGGGCTCGTCGCGGTGAGCGGGCAGGCGATGGCCGTCGCCGAGGGCGAGACCGACCCGCGGGTCGCCCGTGACATCGGCGAGACGATCGGCTACGTGCCCGACAGCATCCTGTGCGTCCCGATGTTCCACACCGACCGCGTCATCGGGGTGCTCGAGCTGCTCAACAAGAACGGCGGGGGGTCGTTCTCGCCCGCCGACATGGAGCTGCTCGGGCGCTTCGCGAACCAGGCCGCGGTGGCGATCGAGCTCTCGCGCACCTACCAGCACGTCGCGCCGATGCTCGCGGAGCTGCTCGGCTCGCTCACCGACGCGGCCGCGCTCGACCGCGAGGCGCTGCTCGAGCGGGCGGAGGCGTTCGCCGCCTCGATGGAGGAGGACGAGGCGTACCGCGAGACGATCGAGCTGTCGGCCCTCGTGCAGCGGATCGCCTGGACCGGCGACGCCGAGCGCGAGATGGTGCGCAGCGTCTTGCAGAGCCTCGCCGACTACCTGGCCGCGCGGAACCCGCGGCTCCACGGATGAGCGAGACCCCGCCGGCCACCCGTCCGCCCGGCTGGTCGTCGCCGTTCGCGCCCGACAACCTTCGGACCGTCGGCCGCGTCCACCCGCTCGAGGACATCACGCCCGAGTGGGCCTGGGAGGGGAGCACCGGCCGCGGTGTGAAGGTGGCCGTGATCGACAGCGGCGTCGAGGCGTCGCACCCGGCGGTCGGCGGCGTGCAGGGGTACGTCGCGATCGACGAGCCGCGCAAGGGCGAGGAGCTCGTCTACTCGGAGGATGAGCACGAGGACGTCTACGGCCACGGGACGGCCTGCGCGGGGATCATCCGCGCGCTCGCGCCCGAGTGCGAGATCTACAGCGTGCGGGTGCTGGGCCCGATGCTGACCGGCCGGGGCGTGGTGTTCGCGGCCGGCCTGCGGTGGGCGATCGAGCACGGGATGCACGTCGCGAACCTGAGCCTCACCACCCCGAAGCAGGAGTTCTTCGGGCTGCTGCACGAGCTGGCCGACCTCGCGTACTTCAAGAACGTCGTGCTGGTCACCTCGGCGAACAACATGCCGATCCCGAGCTTCCCGGCGATGTACTCGTCGGTGATCTCGGTCGCCTCGCACGCGACGCCCGACCCCGACCTCTTCTACTACAACCCCGAGCCGCCGGTGGAGTTCGGCGCGCACGGGATCGACGTGAAGGTGGCGTGGAAGGGCGGGGGCTCGATGACGATGACCGGGAACAGCTTCGCGACGCCGCACATCGCCGGGCTGGTGACGAGGATCCTCGCAAAGCACCCGGGCCTCACTCCGTTCCAGGTGAAGTCGGTGCTGCGCGCCCTCGCGGCGAACGTGGCCACCGCGTGACGGCACCGACCGCGCCCTCCGCGCTGGCCGGCATCCCGCTCTTCAAGGGCCTCGCGAGGGAGGACCTGCGCCGGCTGTCGGCGCTCCTGCACGCGCGGACCTTCCCGGCCGGGGTCGACATCATCATCGAGGACCAGCCGGGAAGCGTCGCCTACGTGATCGTCGAGGGGAGCGTGAAGATCCATCTCGACCTTCCGCGGGGGGGTCAGGCGCTGCTGGCGGTGCTCGGGCCGGGCGAGGTCGTGGGGGAGATGAGCGTGGTCGACAGCCTCGGCCGATCGGCCAGCGTCGCGACGCTCGAGGAGGCCACGCTCCTCTGGATGGACGGCGACACCTTCTGGGAGTGCCTCCGCACGATCCCGGGGATGACCTACAACCTGGTCGGGCTGCTCTCCCGCCGGGTCCGGCTCGCGAACCTGCACATCGAGTCGATGGCCGCCTTCGACGTGAGCGGCCGGGTCGCGGGGCACCTGGTGGGGCTCGCGACGGAGTACGGGCGATCGACGCGGAAGGGGGTCGTGATCCCGTTCCCGCTCACGCAGTCGGACATCGCGGCGCTCGTCGGCGCGTCGCGCGTCCGGGTGAACCAGGTCCTCGGGGGGTTCCGCCGGCGCGGGCTCATCACGATCGGCGGCGATCGTCGCATCACCGTTCGCGACCTCGCGGGGCTCGCGAAGCGCCGCCGGTGAGCGATGTTCCCCATTTGACACCCCGCGCGACAAGGTTTCGATTGCCCGAAGTGAGCATCCGGTGCTATACCGGTCGCGTACGTTGGGGGCGGTTCGAGCGAGGGAAAGGAGAAGACGTGGGCGAGGAACAGCGACCACAGGAATCGAAGCCGGAGGGGGCGCAGGAGTTCGCCGGCCAGGAAGAGATCGCGCGCGCGGATCGCGAGGCGATGGAGAAGGTGCTCGACAAGGCCGCGAGCGACCCGGAGTTCAAGCAGCGCTTCCTCGACGACCCCGACTCGGCGATGGCCGAGCTGGGTGTCAGCGGGGGCGAGGACCCCGAGGAGGCCATGATGGGCAGCGAGGTCTCCGGCCAGTCCGCGAACTACAGCCAGTGGTACTGGCACCGTCACCGCTACTGGAGGCCGGCGCACTGGCACCACGTGTGGTGGTAGCACCCCCCCCACGCGATCCCACGAGGGAGGCGCATCGCGCGCCTCCCTCGTTCGCGTCTGAGTCCGGTTGAGCGAGCGTTTGCTCGACCTCCTGCGTGCCGGCGTCCCCGCGGGCTGGACGGTCGAGCCCCCCGGCGAAGGCGGCCTCTGGGCCCGCGTTGCTCCCCCGGGAGCCCGCCCCCCGCGGCAGGGGTGGAAGCTGCACCTCTCCGCGACCGAGGGGTCGGCGACCGAGCTCATCGGGCGCGCGCTCCCCGTGCTCGCCGAGGCCGCCGCGACCTTCAAAGCGTCGATCTCGACGGGTGCGGTCGCGATCCTGAACGCCGGCGCCGCGGGCCCCACCCAGGTCGGCAAGGTCGTGACGATCTACCCGGCCACCGACGCCGAGGCGGTCGGCCTCGCGAAGGCGCTGGACGAGGCCACGCGGGGGCTGGTGGGTCCTCCGGTCGTCTCCGACCGTCCGATCCGCCCGGGCTCCGTCGTCCACTACCGGTACGGTGCGTTCGGCGGTGAGCTCGCCGTCGATCCGCTCGGCCGGGTGTGGCCGATGCTCACGGGTCCGGACGGCGCGATGGTGCCCGACGACCGGAGCCGGTTCGAGGTCCCCTCATGGACCAGCGACCCGTTCGTCGCGGCGGGCGTCGCGAGCGGCGGCGATCGCCGCTCGGTCGGCGGACGCTACGCGCTCGTCCGGCGCCTGCACCGCTCGCCGCGCGGCTCGGTGTACCTGGCGGCCGACGTGGAGGGCGGACGGTCGTGCGTGGTGAAGGAGGCGCCGGCGGGCGCCTGGTGGACCCCCGACGGTCGCGACGCCCGAGACCGCCTCAGGGCCGAGGCCGGGATGCTCCGCCGCGTCGAGGGCGACCCGAGGTTCCCGCGGGTGCTGGACGTGGTCGAGGAGGAGCACGCGGTCTTCCTCGTCCTCGAGCAGCTCGAGGGCGAGCGCCTCGACCGGGTGGTGGCGCGGGAGGCCGCATGGGGGAGGGTGCTTCCGGGGGACCGGGTCGCGGCCGTGGGGCGCGAGGTCGCTTCGGCCCTCGCCGCGCTGCACGAGGCGGGGATCGCGCACCGGGACGTCAAGACGACGAACGTGCTGCTCGCCCCCGACGGCTCGGTCCGGCTGGTGGACTTCGAGCACGCGCTCGACCTCGGCGCGCCGGGGGAGCCCGGCGGCACGCCCGGCTTCGCATCGGCGGGCCAGCTCGCCGGTTCGCCGGCCAGCGCCGCCGACGACCTCCACGGCCTGAACGCGCTCCTGGTCCATCTCGCCACCGGCGCCGACCCGCAGGAGCCCCCCACCCCCACCCCCCGTTCCGTTGACACTGACCCTCGCTCTCCGAGGCTGGGTGTCAACGGAATGGGTGGGGGTGGGCCGGACGCGGCTCGCCTGCTCGAGGTGGCGTCGGGGCTCGCCGCTGCCAGGTTGGTTCCGTCGGTGCCCGGGGCCCCGGTACCCGACCTGTGCGTCGGCCTCGCCGGGGTCGCGATCGCGCTGGCCGAGGTGGCCACGACGACGCGCGACGCGACGCTCGAGGCTGCGGCGCGGGACGCGGCCCGGGGGCTGTCGGAGACCGGCGACGGCCCGCCCGGCCTCTTCGCCGGAGCCGGCGGGGTCGCCGCCGCGCTCCTTCGGACCGGCCGGCTCCTCGGCGACGACGGCCTCGTCTCCGGCGCCGCCGATCGCGCGCGGCGGCTGTCGGGGGCGCCGATCGCCTCGCCCGACCTGTTCTCCGGCGAGGCCGGCCGGCTCCGCCTGCTCGTCGCGGTGTGGCGCGAGACGGGCGACGGCTCCGACCTCGACGCGGCCGCGCGGTCGGGCGAGGCGCTCGTCGGGTCGGGCCGCGAGGGGCGATGGGTCATCCCGCAGGGGAACGCGGAGCTCTCGGGGACGGCCCCGCTCGGCTACGCGCACGGGGCCGCGGGGATCGCCGAGGCCCTGCTCGACGTTCACGAGGCCACCGGGGAGGAGCGCTGGCTGGGGCCCGTGCGCGACGTCGTGGTCCGGCTGACCCGAGCGGCCCTGCCGGCGCTCGCCGACGGGCGCGGCCTGGTGTGGCCCGACGAGGAGGGTGGCGCTCCCGCCGGGGCCTCGTGGCGGCGCGGCGCCGCGGGCATCGGGCGCGTCCTCGCGCGAGCCGCGGCGGTCGGCATCGAGGGCGCGGCGGGCCCCGCGAGCCGTGCGCTCGCGATGGTGGCCGACGGCGCTCGCGGGGCGGGCCCGTCGTTCGGGGACGGCCTCGCCGGGATGATCGACGCGCAGCTCGTCGCGTTCCGGCGCGGCGGAGACAGCGGGCACCTCCGAGCGGCGGCCGGGCTGGGTGCGCTGCTCGAGCCCTACGCCGCGCGCCCCGATCGGCTGTCGCCGGGCTACCTGGACGGGGCCGCCGGGGTGGCGCTCGCGCTGGTCAGGCTCGCCTCCGCCATGCGCCCCTGAGCCGCTCGCTTGCCCGACCGGCGGTCCCTCTGCGAAAGTGGGCCCGCGCCCGGTCGGGAGCTCGAGGGAGGGTCGATGGCAGCAGGCGGTGAGGGCGTGACCTGGCGCGACCTCGAGGGAAAGACCGTGCGCGTTCGTGTCGCCGAGGGTTCCGGGGCCGCGTCGCGAGCGGACGGGGAGCTGCGCGAGGCGGACGCGGTGGTCGAAGCGCTCGCCCTCCTCCTCGACCCGCCCGCCGAGAAGCGCGCGGGCCGCATCGATCTCTACCTGATCGACCCGGTCGCGCCCGAGGACGGCGCCGAGCCCTCCCTGCGTGCGGGCGATCAGGGCATCGTCAGGGTCGTCCGTCCGGATGCCCCGGAGCCGCTCGCGCGGGCGCTGGTCCCGTTCCTCGTCGCGAGGTGGTTCGGGCCCGGCGCGGCGGAGGCCGGGCCCATCCTCGACGGTCTCGCGGGCGTGGCCTCGGCCCGGGCGGGGAACGGCCCCACGGTCGAGGAGGCGCACGCCGCGGTTCGCGCGCAGCTCAC
>DASWKG010000166.1:0-10622 GCA_036396755.1 Actinomycetota bacterium | reverse complement strand
GGCTCGACGAGGCCGACGACGTGGCCCTCGGGGTCGGCGAACTGCGCGAAGGTGACCATCCCCATCTCGGTGCGCGGCACCAGGGTCCGCCCGCCCTGCTCCCCGATCTTCGCGAGGTAGGCGTCGATGTCGTCGACCTCGACGTAGAAGGTCAGCCACGACTGATCGGACTGCGCGATCCCACCGTTGATACCGCGCTCCTCGTTGTGGGCATCGATCATCTGGTAGGGCTGCTCGCCCGGGAACTCCTCCGCGTGCCAGCCGAAGATCCCCTTGTAGAACCCGGCAAGCTTGCCGGCGTCGCTCGTCCCGATCTCCCAGTGCACCACCGGGTTCGGCATGCGTTCCTCCCTTCGCTCCCCCGCCCTGAGGGCGGCGTGGGCCCCGTGTGAGCCCTACGACTTCGGCGCGCCCTCGGCCATCGGGTCGGGCCCGGGGTCGCCCCCGGCGCCCGCCGCGACCAGGCGCGACAGGTAGTGGTTCCAGCCGCCCGTGTGCTCGACGCGCTGGTGCTCGTCGGGCAGGCCGGTGTGGCGCAGGCGGACGAGGGTGCCGTCGCCGTCGGGCTCGAGGTCGATCTCGACCGTCGATGAGCCGGGCTGCACCGGATGGTCGCCCTCCCAGCCCCAGGTGAAGACGACGCGGCTGTGGGGCACGAGCTCGACGTACTCGCCGCTCACGGTCGCCTGGTCGTTCAGCTCGACCCGGTAGACGCCACCCGGCCTCGGGTCGAGCTGCGCCACGCGGCCCTTCCAGCGCGTCATCTTCTCGGGGTCGATGAAGAAATCCCAGAGGGTCTCCGGCGTGGCGGCGACGCGCACCTCCAGCTCGACGGCCTCAGTTGCTTGCGGGGTCTGCGCCATACCGCTTCCTCCGTTCCTCGAGCTCGGCGGCCTCGCGCAGGTTGGCGAGGCTCTCGTTCCAGTAGTCCTCCAGATAGCGGCGGACGTCGGCGAGGCCCTCGGGCCGGGCCCGGTAGATGCGCCGGGTGCCCTCCCGGCGAACCGAGACCAGTCCGGCGTCGAGCAGCACCTTGAGGTGCTGGGAGATCGCCGGGCCGGTGACGTCGAACTGCGCCGCGATCTGCCCCGAGGAGAGGTCGCGGGCCGCCACCAGACGCAGGATCTCCCGCCGGCGCGGGTCCGCGATCGCCTTCAGCGCCTGCTCCATGAGCGCGTTTTAGCAGAGACTTACGAAAGTGTCAACTTTCAGATGGACCGAGCGAGCCCTCCAGTCGGGGGGCGATGCTCGAGGCCAGGGACCGGCGCTGCGCGATACTTGGACAGCACGCTCCGGGATGGTCTAGAGGCATGACGCCGGCTTTTGGTGCCGTGAGACGGAGGTTCGAATCCTCCTCCCGGAACTCCGCCGCTTCTGGCGCGTCACTCGAGGGAAGGAATCCGGGCACCCGACGGCGAACCCTCTGATCACCGAGACGAGGAGGGAGCCGTATGCCCGCCATGCCCGCCGATGGACGCCGCATCACTCGCCGTGAGCTCTTCCGCCGCGCCGGCCTGACCGCCGGGGGCATCGCCGCCAGCCAGCTGCCGCTCGGCGCCTGGCCCGCGGGCGCCGCCGAGCGCTGGCCCACGCTCCAGCTCGCGCGGGTGTGGCTGACCAACGACACCGCGCACCTCGTCGGGGACTTCGACGAGACCCACACGCTCTACCCCGACGGCCTCGAGCTGCTCCTGTGGCCCGGCGACCGGGCTCGGCTGGACGCCACGGGCCTCCGCTACGAGATCACCGTCCCCGACCTCATCGCGCGCGACCTCGCCGAGGAGGAGCGGCTGGCCGGCTTCCGGCCGGACCTCCCCCCCGTTCCCGGCGAGCGCACCGCGTACCGCACGCTCGCGGAGATGAACGCCGACCTCGACGACCTCGCGGCGCGGTTCCCCGACACGGCCCGCGTCTTCGAGCTCCCCTACAAGAGCCACGAGGGGCGAACGGTCCGCGGCATCGAGATCGCGCGGGACGTCGCGCGCTCGGACGGCCGCCCCGTCCTCTACATGGACGGCATCCACCACTCCCGTGAGTGGCCGGCCGCCGAGATGCCGATCATGTTCGCGTTCGACCTCCTCGAGAGCGACGGCACCGACCCGCGCATCACGAACATCGTCGACAACGTCCGCACGATCATCGTGCCGATCATGAATCCCGACGGGTTCCACTTCTCCCGCTCGGCGCTGATCGACGTCTCGGGTGTCGGTCACCCCGCGATCGGCAACGCGTACTGGCGGAAGAACCGGCGGAACGACGGCCACGCGCTCGACGCCCTCATCCCCGGCTACGGCGCCCACGGCGTCGACCCCAACCGCAACTACAGCTACGGCTGGGGCGGCGACGGCTCGTCGGCGAGCACCAGCTCCGATACCTACCGGGGCCCGTCGCCGCTCTCGGAGCCGGAGAACAGGAACGTGGCCCACATCCTGCGGACCCACCACGTCGCGGCGATGATCACCCACCACACCAGCGGCCGCCTGGTGCTGTGGGCCTGGAGCTGGACGCTCAACGACCTGCACGACCAGCAGCTGATCGAGGGGATGGGGCGGGCGATGGCCAGCTACAACGGCTACACGCCGCAGAAGTCCCGTCAGCTCTACATCCACACGGGCGTGTGCGTCGACCACGCGTACGGCGCCTACGGGACGATCAGCTACACGTTCGAGCACACCACGGCGTTCCACCCCTCCTACCAGAGCACGATCCCGCAGATGTACGTCGACAACCGCCCGGCCTTCCTGCTGCTCGCCGAGGAGGGGTGCCTGCCGCCCGAGCAGCGGCCGGAAGGGCGCACGCTCCCCCCGCACCTCGCCCAGTTCGGTCTCGAGGGAAAGCTCCACCACGGGATCCTCCGTGGACGGCTCGTCGACGAGGCGGGCGCGGCGGTGGCCGGGACCGTGCACCTCGGCCAGGACTTCGAATCGATCATGTGGCTGAACGGGAACGGCGCCAACCCGACCGGGCTCCCGTCGGTACCGGAGTCGGTCGATACCGCGATCGAGACCGAGGCCGACGGCACCTTCGCCTGGCACGTGAACCCGAGCAGCCGGCCCTACATGCTCGAGCGCGGCGAACAGGCACCCTACCGTCTCACCGCCACCGCCGGGCAGCTGAGCGCGACGCGCGACGTCTTCATCGGGCGCGGCGAGATCCTCGACCTCGGAGACGTGACGGTCGGCGCGGGCTGATCGCCGTCAGGCCACGAGGGACCAGCGGGCCTCCTCGTAAGCGCCGTCGGCCGTGTAGATCACGGCGACAGCGTCCGCGTCGGAGGTCTGCACGAACACCATCTCGCCCTGCTGGCAGCCGCCCGGCTCGACCGATCCCGTCCGCAGCGTTCCGCCGTCGGGATCCGGGACGATCAGGCGATGGTCCGCGAGCTGGAGGAGCCAGCTCCGGGGGCCCACCTGCAGCTGCGACTCGCCGGCGCAGACCTCGACCTCGAGGCGGAACGAGGGTCCGTCATCGCTCGCCGGGTCGAACCCGCGGAGCGTGACGGCGGCGCCGGCCGCCAGCCGGACCTCGGACCCGAGCTCCACGGTCAGGGGCGTGAGCCCGGAGTCGAGCGGCTCCTCCGGCGGAACCGGGTCTCCCCCCACCGACCACCGGGCGACCGTCGTCCTCTCCAGGCCCATCAGCAGCACCTCCTCCAGGCCCACGCCGTCGTCGACCGCGATGTCGACGTCGCCGCGCTGGCAGGTCCCCGGCGCGAGCGTGAACGTCAGCAGGCCCTGCACCCCCGAGTGCGCGCTGTAGACGGCGCCGTCGCGGCCGAGCCCGAGCCAGAACGCCGGGTCGACGCGGAGCCGCGCCGCGCCGGCGCACAGCTCGACGTCGAGGCGAACGAGGCTCGTGCCGGGCTCCGGCGGCGGCAGGCCCGGCGCGAGCGTCACGTCGAAGCGAACCCCGTTGACGCGCGCCACCGCACCGCCGGGGAGCGGGGCCACCTCGCCGACGACGGGCACGCTCGGGGGCCGCGGCCCGCCCGATCCCGCTCCCGCATCGCGCTCGCCGCCGCAGGCCGTCGCGAGCACGAGCAGCAGGGCAACCCGCGCCCGGCCCCGAACGGTCGCGCGGCCGTCGCTCGCCGCTACAGGCCGGCGCACTGGTCGAGCTTGCTGCCTCCGACGGTGTTCGGGACGTCGAACGCGTTGACACCCGGCGTGTTCCCACTGCACACGAGGTCCCCCGCGATCGTGTTGCCGATCGCGAGGACGCCGTACTCGCGCGGGGCGCCGGACAGGATCGTCACGACCATGCCCCGGTTGCCGGTGAGCGCGACCGAGCCACCGAACTCCGACCCCACGAGGACCAGATCGTTCGTGGTCCCCGAGACCTCGGCGTCGCCCTCCACCGTCGCGCCGAGCAGCTGGAGCACGCTCGCGCCGTCCGACCGCAGGCCCCCGAGGACCGCGCCGTCGGAGACGACGAGCGAGGCGCCGGGACGAACGTCGACGACACCCTCGACCCGCGCGTCGCCGGTGAGACAGGTCACCCCGTCCTCGACCGTCAGCTGACCGGGGTGAACGCCGGACACCGTGCGCGTGCACTCCGGCGACCCGCCCGGGAGCACGGTGGCGCGGTACGCTTCGGTCTCGCCGACGTTCCCGGCGGGGTCGACCGCGCGGTGCTCGACGACGTGGGTCCCGAAGCCCGGCTCGAACGTCCCGCTCGGATGCCCGTCGAAGTACTGCTCGAAGGTCGCCTTCGACAGGCCCCCGGAGCCGAGGTTCCCGTAGGTGAGCGCCTTCACGTTGGTGCCGGAGTGGCGGAACCGGAACGGCGAGTTGGGCATCGGCTGCTCGGGGAACCCGAAGTAGTTGAACCAGCCATCGCCGTCCAGGCGGAACTCGCCGACGACGAACCGCTCCTCGTCGTAGCCGGTCAGCTCGTCCTGAGGGTCGAGCCACATGTCCCAGCCCCCGAAGTACACGGGATGCTCGAGCTCGCCCCCGAGCGTCGTGAGCGGCTCCGACAGCGTCCGCGGCGCGGTCGGGAGGACGTTGTCGACCACCCACTCCCGCGAGTCGGACGCGCTCGGATCCAGGGGATCGGTCACGACCGCCCGGAGCGAGTAGGTCCCCTCCTCGAGGCCGAGGGCCCCGAGGTCGAGGTTCCGGAGGTTGTACGGGTTCGGGATCGACTCGCCGTCCAGCTCCCAGGTCACGTTCAGCACCCGGTCGGGGAGCTGCGCGGTCTCCACGTACGCCCACTCCTTCCCGCCCAGCCGCCGGTCGGGCAGGGTCCCGCCGGTGATCAGGTCCGCCGGGGCGGGGGTCGACGTGACCGGGACGACGCCCACGACCCACTGGCGCGTCTGGACGAACCGCGGCCCGTTGTAGCCGGCGTCGGTCGCCGAGTTGCCGGTCGAGGGATTGCGCACCCAGTCGAGGCCGTCGGGCCCGACCGGGTCGCGCGCCTCGACGTGGACGATCGTCCCCGGCGCGAGGTCAAGCGCCTCGAGGTCGAGGAACGGCGCGTTGTGCGTCGCGAGGACCTCACCGGCCGCGCCGCCGATGCGCCACGTGACCTGGAGAGCATGGAACCGCGGCTGGAGCGGCTTGACCCAGAGCACCTCGTCGGGCCCGACGACGCCCTCCAGGGCGGCGGGGCCGACCTGCCCGAGGTCGAGCCCCGGCCGGCTCGGGAGCGGCATCTGCCCGCCGTTCCGAAGGCCGGTGATCCTCGCGACCATGTGCTCGCGCCCGATCTGGTCCCAGGGGAACCCGATCCACCGCATGATCGAGTGCTCGCTCGGGCGGCGGATCCCGCAGGGGTAGGTGTTGCCACCCTCGTGGAGACCGATCTGGCCGCCCGAGAGGCTCTCCTCGCCGTTCCACCGCCACCACTTGTGCTGCGCGGTGGCCATGTCCTGCGTCGAGGTGAACGTGGTGTGGTGGAAGCTCGTCGGCTCGGCGCCCGTGTAGCAGGGGCGCACCACGTCGCGGGACGAGTAGGGGTACTCGTCTGCCATCGTCCCGTGCGAGTGCCCCAGCTCGTGCAGCGAGATGAGCGGTCCCTGGGGGCTCCCCCCCGAGGTCGTCGCCTGGGAGCCACCGATCCCGCCGTAGGTGAACGTGTTGAAGATCGCGAGCGTCTGCACGTTCTGCGAGGTCGACGGGATGCCGAGGACCGGCGCCACGAAGTCGCTCATGATCCGGTTGTGGGCAGCGGTGCCCGTCTCGCAGGCGTCCGCGGGGTCGCTGTAGTAGGCCGCGTAGTCCTGGCAGTTGACCGGGGCCCCGCCGTAGACGGTGCCGCGGGCCAGGGGGTCGTTGCAGCCGTTCTGGAAGATCATGCGGAGCGCGGTGTTCTTCGTGTTGATCGGCCCCTCGCGCTCACCCGTGTCGCGGACCGTGCCGTCGGGGTGGCGGATCCGCCCGTCGGGATCGCACCGCACGCCGTAGTCGACCGACGCGATCGACACCTGGTACACGTTCATGTAGTTGCGGTACGACTTGTAGGGCTCGGTCGCCCACATGACCGCGAGGTTCCGGTCGACGTCCTCGAAGAAGAGGCTCTGCTGGTCCCACTGGTACCCATCGCCGAGGATGACCAGGTTCAGTCGCTCGGCCGGGGGTCCCGTGATCTGGTACGGCACCACCACCGGGTCCGGCAGCGGCACCGGCGGGTCGGTCTGGGCGGTGGCGGCCGGCGCGGCCGTCATGGGCAGTGCGCCGGCGATCAGGGCCAGCGTGGTGAGCCAGGTTCTCATGGTCGCCTCCTCGGGCACGGGCGGGATGGGGTCGCGTGGCAAGCCTTCGACGCCTCGGCAGGGTTTCCTGCCGAACGTACGTGCGGTTTCGCGGTGCGAACACCCTTGGGGCGTGCCGGTGACTTCAGCGGGCGCCGATCGAGCCGACCGCGATCCCTCCGACCGCGGCGGCGACCTCCTCGGCGTGCGGGCCGTCCCGGCACAGGCCGGCCACCGTCGGCCCGCTGCCGCACAGGAGCGCGCGGAGCGCCCCGGCCGACCGCAGGGCCCCGCGGGCCTCCTCGATCTGGAGGTGGCGTCCGGCCACCGGAGCCTCGAGGTCGTTGAACGCGAGCCCGGCGACGGCCTCGACGTCGCCGGCGCGCAGCGCCTCGAGCAGCACGGCCGGGTCCGGCCCGGTCACGCCGCCGTCCTCGTCCCACCACCGGTAGGCGTCGGCGGCGGACACCCCGAAGCGCTGCGGCACGAGCACCCACCACGTGCGGGCAACCTCGATCGGCTCCACGGCCTCGCCGCGGCCCCGCGCGAGGACCGGGCCGCCATACACGAGCGCCGGGACGTCGGAGCCGACCCGCGCGGCGACCCCGGCGAGCAGGTCCGCGCCGAGCCCGCACCCCCACAGTTCGTTCAGCGCCCTCAGCGCCGCGGCCGCGTCGGCGCTCCCTCCGCCCAGCCCCGCCGCCACCGGGACCTTCTTCGCGACGAGCAGCCGTGCCCGGGGCCCGATCCCCGCCTCCTCGGCCAGGGCGCGAGCGGCGCGGATCACCAGGTTGTCCGAGCCGCGCGGCACGCCCTCGGCCTCGGGGCCCACGACGACCAGTTGGAGGTCCTCCGAAGGGCTCGCCTCCACCCCGTCGGCCAGCGTCACGGGCTGCACGGCAGTCTCGACGTCGTGGTAGCCGTCGTCGCGGCGGCGCACAACCCTCAAGAAGAGGTTGAGCTTCGCGGGCGCGGGCTCGCGGATCGGTCCCAGGTCAGTCACGGAGCAGCTCCACGAGCCTCGCGAGCTCCTCCAGCCCCAGCTCCTCCGCCCGCACCCGGGGATCCAGCCCGGCGCCCTCGAGGACCTCCACCGCCCGCGCGCGTTCCACGCCCAGCCGGACCAGCGCGTTCGCCATCGTCTTCCGGCGCTGGTGGAAGCCCTCCTCGATGAGGCGGAACAGCTCCGCTTCGGGCACGTCGACGGGCGGGGGGCGGCGCTCGAGCCGCACGAGGACCGACTCCACCCGCGGCTCGGGCCAGAACACCGTCGGGGGGATGCGCCGCACCACCTTCGCGCTCGCGCGGTAGGCGACCCGGACGCTGACCCCGCCGTACGCCTCCTCGCCGGGGCCGGCCGCGAGCCGCTCGCCCACCTCGCGCTGGACCATGACCAGCATCGGGTCGACCGACGGCGCTCCTTCCAGCAGGCCCATCACCACCGGCACCGCCACGTTGTACGGCAGGTTCGACGCCATCCGCCAGGCGCCCTCGCCCAGCACCTCACCCCAGTCGGCCCGCGCCGCGTCCAGCTCGACGACCCGCGCCCGGGCGGTCCACCCGACCACCTCGTTGAGCGCCGGCACCAGCGCCGGGTCCACCTCGACCGCGAGCACCTCCGCGCCGGCCTGGACCATCGCGAGCGTCAGCGACCCGAGCCCGGCCCCGATCTCGAGGATCCGCTCGCCGGGCCCGGCCCCCGCCTCCCGGGCGATCGCCCGCGCGAGGTTGGCGTCTGCGAGGAAGTGCTGGCCGAGCGACTTGCGGGGGCGGATGCCGTGGCGGGCCGCCAGGTCGCGGAGGGAGCGGCGGGTGAGGAGCCCGGAGGGCTCGCTACCAGGAGATCCGGACGTTGATCGTCCCGTTCGACAGGGGCGCGAGCTGGGAGAACGCGTCGTCGGAGAGGTCGATGATGCGGCCGTCGACGTAGGGCCCCCGGTCGTTGATGGTGACGTAGACGCTCTCGCCGGTGTCGGTGTTCGTGACCTTGACGCGGGTCCCGAACGGCAGGGTCTGGTGGGCCGCGACCATGCCGGTCCGCTCGTACCAGGAGGCGTCGCCGTACTGGGTCTGGGGCGGGCGGGTTCCGACCAGCTCGATCTGGGTCACCGGCTGGGACACGATCCGGCGCTCGATGAGCCTCCGCCCGACCTCCTTCTCGTTCTCGAGGCGGAGCATGAAGACGGTCTCCTCGAGGCCGGCGCGGCCGGCCTGCTCGATGCGGCGCTCGCCCTCGACCAGGTCGTCCGTCTGGCGGACGTCGGTGTCGAACGGGATGGCCCGCTTCTCGGTGATCTGCTTGAAGCGGACCCGCACCACCTGGATCTTCATCCCGCGCTCGAGCATGGTCTCGGCGCCGGGCTCCACCCGGTCGCGGGCCCGAAGGATGATGCCCATGCTGTCGAGCAGGTAGCCGACCGTCGGGGCGTTGGTGATGATCTCGCGCTGGTGGCCGTCGGCCGCCAGGGCCACCGAGACGGTCTCGCGGAAGACGATCGTGTCACCCTCCTCGACCGTCGCGCCGCGGGAGGGGTGGACGTACGCCCCGCTCTCGCGCACGTCGACCTGCTGCAGCACCTCGTCGACGGTCTGGCCGGTGACGTAGATCGTGCGGGGGGCTCCGTTCATCACCAGGGTGATCTCCTTGGCGATCTGGACCTCGACCCGCATCCCGTCCTCGATTGGGCTGGCGAGCTCGGGGGTCACCTCGTCGTGCTCGCCGACCTCGATGCCCCGCGAGCCCAGGAAGTCGCCCACCGTGCCGGCGAAGGTCCGAACGGTGGTCTCGGAGCCGTCGACCGACAGCACGACCTTCTTCTCCATCTGCAGGTAGAGGCCGAGCCCGCCGACGAGAGCGAGCGCCAGCACCACGCGGCCGAAGCCGCCCAGCCGGGGGATGGGCGAATGGCTCGGGGCGTGCTTGCGCACGTGCCTCGAGCGTCTTCGCGGGGGGGAAGAGGTCCGCGAACGCTGGACTCTCGTTGAGTCGGGCAAACCGTCGGGGAGGCTAGCAAACTCTCAACCTCAACGACAAACTCTAGACCGAACCGGCGTTCGGGTCACGCAGGGAGCGAGAACGCGGCCCGCGCGTTGCGAACGGTGAGCGCCGCGACCGCCGAGGGGTCCTCCCCGCGCGCCGCGGCAACGGCCGCGACCACCTGCGACACGTTCGCGGGCACGTTGCCGGTGCCGCGGAGGTCCTGCGGCGGGAGGAACGGACTGTCGGTCTCGACCAGCAGCAGCTCGGCGGGGAGCGCCGCGGCGGCGGCGCGGAGCGCGTCGTTCTTCGGGTAGGTGACGGGCCCCGCGAACGAGCAGTGGTAGCCGCGGGCCGCGGCCTCCTTCGCCTCGGCCTCGCCGCCCGAGAAGCAGTGCAGGACCACCCGCTCGAGCCGCTCCTCCTCGAGGACGCGGAAGACGTCGGCCCAGGCCTCCCGGGCGTGGATCACGATCGGCTTGTGGTGCTCCCGCGCGAGCCCGCAGTGGGCCCGGAGCACGCGCTCCTGGTCGTCGGCGGGAGAGTGCAGCCGGAAGTGGTCGAGGCCCGTCTCCCCCACCGCCACCACGCGGGGGTCGGCCAGGAGCTCCTCGATCACGCGTCCGGCGACCGCGTCGAACGCCGTCGCCTCGTGCGGGTGGACGCCGGCGGTCGCGAACACGCCCTCGCGCGCGTCGGCGAGGTCGCGCGACCTCCGGCTCGACTCCGGGTCGATGCCGACGCACACCATCGCCTCGACGCCCGCCGCGAGCGCCTCGGACACGTGGGTCGCCGGCTCTCCCTCCATCATGAAGAGGTGGCAGTGGGTGTCGATGAAGGTATCGGTCACTCCTTCTCCTCTTCTTCCTCCAGCCGGGGGAACAGGGACTCCCCCTTCGTCACCTTCGTACCCGGGGCGAGGCCGCCCCACGCGGCCGCCTCGGGCAG
>DASWKG010000165.1:0-3588 GCA_036396755.1 Actinomycetota bacterium | reverse complement strand
GGCGCGCGCGTCGTGGAGATCCTGAAGCAGCCCCAGTACCGGCCGATGTCGGTGGAGCACCAGGTGGTCAGCATCTGGGCCGTCACGAACGGCCACCTCGACGCCGTCCCGGTCGAGGACGCCAAGCGCTTCGAGGAGGAGTTCCTGGCCTACGTCGATACCCGGCACCCCGAGCTGACCAAGCAGATCGCGGAGCAGGGAGCCCTGCCCGACGAGATGGCCGCCACCCTGAAGGAGGCCATCGAGAGCTTCGCGTCGCAGTTCCAGCCCACGGAGGCCGACCCGGTCGGCGCGAAGGCGGAGGGCGGCCCCATCGACAAGCTCCGCGAGGACGTCGGCTGGGAGCGCATGGGCGACCAGGGCGACGACGAGGAGGAGCCGGCGGCTCCCGAGCCGCCGGCCTAGGCGGAGGTCCTGTGGGAGCCAAGCTACGCACGGTTCGGCGGCGGATCCGCTCCGTCCAGTCGACGATGAAGATCACGCGGGCGATGGAGCTGATCGCCGCCTCGCGCATCCTCAAGGCGCAGCAGCGCGTGCTCGCCGCGCGCCCCTACGCCGAGCAGCTCACGACCGCGATGGAGGACGTGGCGCGCCAGACCGGCGCGCTCGTCCACCCGCTCCTCGAGGAGCGCCCCGACCCGCAGCGCGCAGCCGTGTTCATCGTGACCTCCGACCGCGGGCTCGCCGGCGCCTACAACGCGAACGTGCTCCGGCGCTCCGAGCGGGTCATGGGCAGGCTCCGCGGCGACGGTGTCGAGCCGGTCCTGTTCGTCGTCGGGCGCAAGGGCCAGTCGTACTTCCGGTTCCGCGGGGTGCCCCTGGCGGAGACCTGGCAGGGCATCAGCGAGGTGCCGGCCTACGACAACGCCGAGGAGATCGGGGCCCGGCTGATCGGCGCGTTCTCCGAGCGCGAGGTCGACGCGGTGCACGCCGTCTACACCGACTTCCGTTCGGCGTTCACGCTTCGCCCGGTCGACAAGCGGTTCCTGCCGATCGCGCCCGAGGAGGTCTCGGGCACCGAGGGGGAGCCCTCCGCCGAGTACATCTTCGAGCCGGAGCCCGACGAGATCCTCGGCGGGCTGCTGCCGCGGTACGTCACCGCGAAGATCTTCCACGCGATGCTGGAGTCGGCGGCCTCCGAGAACGCGGCCCGGAGGCGGGCGATGAAGGCCGCGACCGAGAACGCGGAAGATGTCATCCGCCGGCTCACGCGGGTCGCGAACCAGGCGCGCCAGGCGGAGATCACGACGGAGCTGATGGAGGTCGTCGGCGGGGCCGAGGCCCTGCGCCAGGCGGCAGAGAGTGAGGCGAGTCATGGCTGACAAGAAGCACGGAGACGGACGGGTGGTCGAGGTCATCGGGCCGGTGGTGGACGTCGAGTTCGCGCCGGACGAGCTTCCCCAGATCCACCACGCCCTCGAGCTGGACCGGACCCTCGGCGGCGAGACGCAGACCATCGTCTGCGAGGTGGCCCAGCACATCGGCGACTCGATGGTGCGGGCGGTCGCCCTGAAGCCGACCGACGGCGTGGTCCGCGGCGCGCCGGTGCGCAACACGGGACAGCCGATCTCGGTCCCGGTGGGGACCGGCACGCTGGGGCACGTCTACAACGTGCTCGGCGAGCCGCTCGACACCGACCACGTGGAGTCCGACGAGCGCTGGCCGATCCACCGCGACCCGCCGAAGTTCGAGGACCTCGAGCCGAAGACGCAGATGTTCGAGACCGGCATCAAGGTCATCGACCTGCTCGAGCCCTACGTGCAGGGCGGCAAGATCGGGATGTTCGGCGGCGCCGGCGTCGGCAAGACCGTCATCATCCAGGAGATGATCTACCGGGTCGCCGAGCAGCACGGCGGCGTCTCGGTGTTCGCCGGCGTCGGGGAGCGCACCCGCGAGGGCAACGACCTCTTCCGCGAGATGTCCGAGACCGGCGTCATCAACAAGACCGCGCTGGTGTTCGGTCAGATGGACGAGCCGCCGGGCGTCCGGCTGCGGGTCGGCCTGGCCGCGCTGACGATGGCCGAGTACTTCCGCGACGTGCAGCGTCAGGACGTGCTGCTGTTCATCGACAACATCTTCCGCTTCGTCCAGGCCGGCTCCGAGGTGTCGACCCTGCTCGGGCGCATGCCGAGCGCCGTGGGCTACCAGCCGACCCTCGCCGACGAGATGGGGGAGCTGCAGGAGCGCATCACCTCGACGAAGGGCCGCTCGATCACCTCGCTGCAGGCGATCTACGTGCCCGCCGACGACATCACCGACCCGGCGCCGCACACCACGTTCGCCCACCTCGACGCGACCACCGTCCTCTCGCGGCAGATCGTCGAGCTCGGCATCTACCCGGCCGTGGACCCGCTCGACTCCACCTCGCGCATCCTCGACCCCCGGTACCTCGGCGAGGAGCACTACGCGGTGGCCCGGCGGGTCCAGGAGATCCTGCAGCGCTACAAGAACCTGCAGGACATCATCGCGATCCTCGGCGTCGACGAGCTGTCCGAGGAGGACAAGGTCATCGTCACCCGGGCCCGCAAGATCCAGAAGTTCCTGTCCCAGCCGTTCTTCGTGGCCGAGCAGTTCACGGGGATCCCCGGCAAGTACGTCGACGTCAAGGACACGATCCGCGGCTTCAAGATGATCGCCGAGGGCGAGCTCGACCACGTCTCCGAGCAGGCCTTCTACATGGTCGGCGGCGTCGAGGAGGCGATCGAGGCCGGCGAGAAGCTGGCGGCCGTCGGCGCGGAGAGCTAGGAGAGCTCGTGGCCACGCTCGAGGTTCACGTCGTCTCGCCGGAGCGCGAGGTCTACTCCGGGGAGGCCGACATGGTCGTCGCGAAGGGGACCGACGGCGACGTCGGGATCCTCCCGAGCCACGCGCCGATGCTCATCTCCCTCGCCGTCGCCCCCGTGCGGATCATCCAGCCGGAAGGCGAGCGCACGGTCCTCGTCGACGGCGGCTTCCTGCACGTGACCCCGGGTGAGGAGTCGACCCGCGTCGAGGTGCTCGCCGAGCGGGCCGACCTGCCCGAGGAGGTCGACGTGGCCGCGGCGAAGGCACGGGTCGAGGAGCTCCGCCGGCGGGCCGATCTCGAAGAGGAGGCGGAGCTGAAGGCCGAGCTGGCCCGGGCCCTCATGCTCGCCGAGCACGGCACCGGCTGAGACCCCAGAACGAGTCGGAGGGCGCCGGGGTGGTGCCCGGCGCCCCCCGAGAGAACCGTGCTCGGGCTCAGACGATCGTCACTGCCCTGGTCCCGTACCCGCAGTTGCCGGCGCCGAGGCACGCCCGCGCGTACACGGAGTAGTCGCCGGGGGCGAGCTCCGAGGTGCTGAGGATCGCCGCGAAGCTGCCGCTCCCGGAGGGGACCACCGTCTTGGTGTAGGAGACGGCCGCGGGGTCGAGGCCGGGCGCCGCGATCGCCAGCGAGACCTGCTTGCCGGGGACCGTGTACTCGTCGACGGTGGAGACGCCGTCACCGACGTCGAACACTGGGAAGAACCCTCCATCGCCCACGTCGGTGAAGACCGGGCCCTCGACGGACCAGCCGGAAGCTCCGCTGATCGTCGAGCCGGGAGCCGCCGAGATCGTCCCGGCCGG
>DASWKG010000164.1:0-5636 GCA_036396755.1 Actinomycetota bacterium | reverse complement strand
CATCGGCGTCGCGAGCATGCGGTCGCCCGAGGTCTGGCGAACGATCACGGGGTTGCCGACCGGCTTCGGACCGCCGAGCGGGTTGCGCAGCAGCGTGTCGGTGACCACCACGAACAGATCGCCGTCCTTGTCGAAGTTGATCGTGTGGAAGTCGCCGAGCCGGCGGTCGCCGTTCTCGAAGCTCGTGTTCGCGTTGCAGGCCGTTCCGCTCAGGCAGATCGCACCGTCGTGGATGTAGCGGCCCGACGCGTTCACCACGGTGAACTGCGGCGGCACGAACCGGCTGGAGCCGTCGGAGCACTCGACCGTCGTCCCGGTGCCGTTGTGCGTCACGGCGGCGAACACGTAGAACTTCCGGGGCGCGCCCTTGAAGGTCTGGAGCCAGGTGATGGCCACGCGGCCGCCGTCGCCGGCGATCGTCCAGGGCCACAGCGCGTCCCCCTCGGGGATCGGGAGCGCGATCTGAGCCTCGTTGCGACTGCCGGTGGCGCGCTCGTAGTACCCGTAGGTCACCTTCCCGTTCGGCGTCGTGTCGTTCCCGCCCGTGTAGCCGGCGGCGGCCGCCTGGTAGACGTTCCCCGCCTGGTCGACGGCGATCTCCGAGAACCCCTCGTTCGGGCCCATCGAGCCGAAGTCGAAGTCCTCCCAGGACTGCGCGTCGTCGTCGCTGATCGCGAAGCCGCCGATGCCCGTGGGGCCGATCAGCCCGTCGTTCGGGTTCAAGGGATCGGGGACCGGCTTGCTGACGATCGAGGGGCTCGGGAGCAGCTCCCAGGTGATGCCGCCGTTCGTCGACCTGAGCATGTTCCTCGGGAGGTTGACGTAGAGGAACACCTCGTCGGGCTCCAGCGCGGCCACCCAGGGGCGGTCGCCGCTGAACGCCTCGGGGTTCGCGATCGGGTAGGACTGCCCGTCGTCGGGGCTCTTGAAGACGGCCACGTTCGCGAGGTCGATCTCGACGTTGTAGATGTTGCCGTCCTGGTCGATCGCGAAGTCGGGGTCGGAGAAGCCGGTGGAGGTCAGGGAGTGGGGGCCCTCGCGCTGGCCGGCGATGCCGATGTAGTCGAAGGTGAGGCCGTCGTCGGTGGACCGCCAGTTGAGGGTCTGGTTGAAGTAGCCGGCCGCGAAGTCGCGTGCGCCCGGTGCCGCCTGCGGGTTCTTGTAGATGTGGGTGGTGCCGGCGTGCGCCGAGACGCTGATCGAGCCGTCGTGGGCCACCACGCTGACCGGCTCGCCGCCGGCGCGCTGGGTGTCGATGTAGATGGGCTCGTCGAAGGCCACCTCGGGCGCCTTCACCTCGGGGCAGGTCACCTCCTGGGCGGTGATGCCGGTGAACGGGAGGATCCCGAGCAGGAGCCCCTGCACGAGGAGCACGGGGACGCGACGTCGCATTGGCGGCCTTCCTTTCGTGATCGGTCCGGTCAGGGTCGGTTTCGCCGGAGACGGCCCCCGAACCTTTGTGCAGTTGCACAAAAGCGGGGGGGCGAATCTGGCCCAGAATGACTATTCCGCAATTGCCGTGAATGGGCCTACCATCCGAAAGCGGACCCAAGTCCGATGGGCGGAGGAGCGAGTCGTGGCAGGACGTGACGCGTCGGACCTCCCGTTCGGAAGCGTCCTCGGCCGATACCGGATCGAGGCCCTCTTGGGCCGGGGCGGGATGAGCTCCGTCTACCTGGCGGAGGAGCTGGGCCTCGGACGTCGGGTGGCGCTCAAGGTCCTCTCCCCCGAGCTCTCGACGAGCGAGACCTTTCGTCGACGGTTCGTCCGGGAGGCCCGCCTCGCCGCCTCGCTCGATCACCCCCACGTCATCCCCATCTTCGAGGCCGGGGAGGCCGAGGGGTTCCCGTTCATCGCGATGCGATACGTCGAGGGTCAGGACCTCAGAGACCTGATCGCGAAGGAGCGGCCGCTCGCGCTGGACCGTGCGCTCGACATCGCGCGGCAGGTGGCCGACGCGTTGGACGCCGCTCATGGGCGGCACCTGTTCACCGCGACGTGAAGCCCGCGAACGTCCTGCTCTCGCGGGCGGAGGACGGCTCGGAGCACGCCTACCTGGGCGACTTCGGGCTCACCAAGCGGTCGTTCTCGGTCAGCGGGCTGACGGTCACGGGCCAGCTCCTTGGGACGTTCGCCTATATGGCGCCGGAGCAGATCCGGGGCGACCGCGTCGACGCGCGTGCCGATCAGTACTCGCTGGGCTGCGTCCTGTACGAGTGCCTCACCGGCGAGACGCCGTTCCGCAGCGACCTGGACGCGGGCATCCTCTGGGGCCACGTCTACCAGGCGCCGCCGCTTCCCAGCGCGCTCCGCCCGGGGCTCTCCTCGGGGCTCGATGCCGTGGTGACCCGGGCGCTGGCCAAGTCCCCGGCGGACCGCTTCGAGAGCTGCGTCGCGATGATCGAGGCCGCGGCCTCCGGCGCCGCCCCGTCCCCGTCGATCGCCCCTCGCCGGGGGCCGGCGAGGAAGGCCTGCCGGCGGTGCGATGCCACCCTGCCCACCGGAGCCCGGTTCTGTCCCTCCTGCGCCGCGCCGGTGGACGCCTCCCCGCCGACGCAGGAGCGCAAGGTCGTGACGACGCTGGCCGCCAGCCTGGTTCGCTCCTCTGCCGGGAACGAGGACCCGGAGCGATCGCGCGCGCTGGCGGACCGGTTCCACGAGGTGGTGAGCGCGGAGGTCGTCCGGACCGGAGGGATCGTCGAGAAGCTGGTCGGGGGCGCCGTGATGGCGGTGTTCGGCGTGCCCTCCGTCCATGAGGACGACTCCGAGCGAGCCCTCCACGCGGCCCTGCGCATCCGGGCCCGCTGGCGGGAGGAGGCCGGCGGGCGTGCCGTTCGGATCGGGGTGGGCACCGGGGAGGTGGCGGTGGGCGGCTCGCCGGAGGACGGGTGGCTGCCGACGGGGGAGAGCGTGAACGCGACCGTCGGACTCGAGCAGGCCGCCGGGGGCGGGGAGATCCTGGTCGCCGAGCGCACGGTCCAGGCGGTGGGCGGCGCGTTCGAGTTCGGCGCCGCCGGGGCGGTCGACGGCAGGGATGGTTCGACGGGGCTGGGGTGCCGGTCGCTCAACCGCGCCCTCTCCCTGGTCCGCCCGCGGGGCGTGCCCGGCCTCCGGCGGGTCTTCGTCGGCCGCGAGGCCGAGCTCCGGCAGGTGCTCGAGGCGTACGGGGAGGCGGTCGGGAACGGCCGGCCGCGCCTCGTGACCGTCACCGGCGAGGCGGGCATCGGGAAGTCGCGGCTCGTCGCCGAGGCGCTCGAGCGGCTGAGCGGCGCCGCCGAAGCCCCCATCCGGCGGACCGGCCGCTGTCTCCCCTACGGGCACGCGCTCACCTACCGTCCCGTGGCGGACATCCTCCGGGAGGAGTTCGAGCTCTCCGAGACCGACCCTCCTGACGTGGTGCTGGAGCGTCTGGGGGAGCGGCGGATCCTGGGGCTGGCCCTGGGACTCGACGTCGCCGGGGACCTCCACCCCATGGCGGCGCGAGAGCGTCTGCACGAAGCGTTCGTGGCGTTCCTGGACGAGCGCGCCCGGGAACGGCCGGTGGTGGTGGTCCTCGAGGATATGCACTGGGCGGAGCCGCCGCTCGTCGACCTGGTCGACCGCGTGTGCGCGGAGGTGCGCGGAGCCCTGCTGCTCTTGGCGACGACCCGCCCCGAGCGCGGGGGGGAGGCGGACGTCGTACGCCGCGGTGATGGCCGCTCGGTGCGGCTCCGCCTGCTCACCGCCCGCGAGACCGGCCGGATGTTGGACGAGGCACTGGGTGTGACGGTGCCGGAGGTTGTCCGAGCTGCGATCGTGGACCGGACGGAGGGCAACCCGTTCTTCGTGGAGGAGCAGATCGGGGTGCTCATCGACCGGGGCCTCCTCCGCCGGGAAGCCGGTGGGTGGGCGTTCGGCGAGCTGCCGGCGGACCTCGATCTCCCGGGGTCCGTGCAGGCGCTGATCGGATCCAGGATCGACCTGTTGCCCGCGAACGAGAAGGCGGGCCTCCAGGCGGCGTCGGTGATCGGCCGGGCGTTCTGGGTCCGGCCGCTCCGCGAGCTGCTGGAAGGCGAGGAGCCCGATCTGGACCTGCTGCTGGAGCGTGACTTCGTGCGGTTCAACGGCCTGTCCGCGATGCCCGACGACCGCGAGTACAGCTTCAAGCACGCCGTGATCAGGGATGTGGCCTATGCCGGCATCCCGAAGTCGCGCCGCGCGCGCCTGCACGCGGCGTTCGCCGAGTGGCTGGAGGACTTCGGGAACGGGAACGACGCCCTGGCGCCGATGCTCGCCCACCACTACGCGGAGGCCGCCGCGCCGGATCTCGCGGACCTCGCCTGGGCCGGGCGCGAGGAGGACCTGGCGGGCTTGCGGGCACACGCGAGCTCCTGGCTCCGGCGGGCGGCGGAGCTCGCGATCGGCCGCTACGAGATCGACGAGGCGATGTCCTTGCTGCGGCGGGCGATCGAGCTGGAGCCACCCCGCGAGGAGCTCGCCGGCCTTTGGATGGCGATCGGCCGGGCCCACGCCTTCAAGTACGAGGGGGAGGCCTTCTCGGTCGCCCTCGGCCGGGCGCTGGAGCTGTCCCCCGACCCCGGAGCCTCGGCCGAGATCCACGCGGAGCTGGCCTTCCAGACGGCGACCCGCTTCGCGATGTGGGTGACGAAGCCGGCCACCGACCTCGTCGACGGCTGGATCGACACCGTCCTGCGATCCGCCGGCGCCGGCACGGCCGAGCGCGCCAAGGCGCTGATCGCGCGGGCGTACTGGCACCAGGCCGATCCCGGTTCCCGGGACGCGGCGGGCGAGGCGGCCCGGATCGCCGAGGGTCTCGGGGACGTGGAGCTCCGGTCGTGGGCAACCGGGGCGAGGATGTCGGCGAGCCTGGCCGCCGGCGAGCTCGAGGCGGCCCGGCGCCTCGCGGAGGACCGGCTCGACCTCGTCTCGGGGATCAGCGATCCCGACCACCGGGCCGAAGCTCATGGGTCCGCCGTGTACCCGTACCTCGCGCTCGGACGATTCGACGACGCGCGGCGCGTCGTCGAGTGGGATCGCGTGATCACCGCCCGCCTCTCGCCGCACCATCGGGTCCACGCCCTCACCGGCCGGATATTCGTGGAGGAGGCGGCCCGGCAGTGGGCCACGATCCGCGATCTCACCCCCGAGATGGAGGCCTTGGTCGCGGCGAATGCCACTCCCTGCGTCTCGAACCCGCTGGCGCTGCTGGACTGCGCCGTCGCGGCGGCGGCGACGGGGGAGATCGAGGAATCGCGCCGCCTGGAGAATGCCGCCGACGCGCTGGGGATGCAGGGGTACGACCTCGGGATGAACCCAACCCGGGTCAGGTTGGCGCTGGTGCGAGGGGAGAGGGACCGGATCGGCGGGCTTCTCGAGGGGATGCCGCCGGAGGAGCTGCTGGGGGCCGGCGATGCGGTCGACGTGACCAGCCGGCTCGACGGGCTCCTCGCCCTGGGGGAGTGGGAGGCGATCGAGCGAGAGGCGCCCTCGCTCGTCGTGCCGGGGACCTACATCGAGCCGTTCGCGCTGCGCGCGCTGGGAGTCGCGCGAGCCGATCCCGAGATGGTCGAGCGGGCCACGGAGCGCTTCGCGTCCCTCGGCCTCCAGTGGGAGATCGATCGCACGCCCGATCTCAC
>DASWKG010000163.1:0-9765 GCA_036396755.1 Actinomycetota bacterium | reverse complement strand
TCGAAGCCCCCCGAGAGCGCCGGGCGACCCGCGTCCTGCGCCAGGAGCAGCGCCCGGACGCCCAGCCTTCTCGCGGTGGCGCCGATCAGCGATACCCGGTGCAGGGCGGCGTCGGCCGCGACCACCGAGCCGGCCCGGCAGGCGATATCGGCGGCCTTCCCTCCCGGGCCGGCGGCGGCGTCCAGCACGCGCTCGCCCGGCTGCGGATCGAGGACGTCGACGACCCACGACGACGCCTCGTCCTGGACGGCGAACCATCCCTCCCCGTAGCCCGGCAGCTCGGAGGGGCGCCCGCCGGCGAGCCGTACCGTTCCCACATGGAGCCGGCCGGGCTCCGGCGCGTGCCCCGCGTCCCGAAGCGCGGCGGCCAGAGCCCCCGCTTCCGCCCGGCACGGGTTCGTGCGCAGCGTGAGCCCCGCCGGCTCGGCGAGGGCCGCCGCCGCGGCCTCGGCCTCGTCGCCGAGCAGGCGCCGCAGCTCGTCCATCGCCCAGGGGACGATCGGAGGGACGCTCTCCACGGATGCCCGGGCGTCGCCGGCGTTCGCCGAGAGCCGCCGGAGGACGGCGTTCACGAACCCCCGCTCGGACTTCGGCACCGCGCCGACGGTCTCGCCCACGGCGGCGTGGTCGGGGATGCGGGTGAACAGCAGCTGGTAGGCGCCGACGCGCAGGGCCGCCCGCGCCCGCGAGGGGGCGTCGGCGAGCGGACGCTCGACCAGCCCGGCGAGCGCTGCGTCGAGACCGGGCATCCTGCGGAGCGTTCCGTAGGTCAGCTCGGCGGCGAGGTCGCGGTCGCGGGCGTCGAGGCCGGACCGGTCGAGCAGCGCCGGCAGGACGAGGTTCGAGTAGGCGCCGTCGTCGGCGACGCGGCGGACGGCCTCGATCGCGACCGTCCGGCTGGTCGCGCGAGCCTCAGCCGAGCGCGTCGCCCGCCTCGGGCCGGTAGCCCCGGACGAACTCGGCACCGGTCATCCTCCTCTTCCCCTCGGGCAGGACCTCCTCGAGCAGGAGCGCCCCGGCGCCCGCGGCGACGACGAGCCCGAGCTGGGACGCCGCCAGGATCGTGCCGGGCTCGCCGGTCCCCTCCTCGACGCGCGCGCGGTACACCTTCAGGATCTTCCCCCGGTGACGGGTGCGAGCGCCGGGGTCCGGCGAGAGCGCTCGGATCAGCCGGCGTAGCGACGGCGCGTCGTGCGTCCAGTCGATCCACTCGTCGTCGGGCTTCAGCTTCGGCGCCATCGTCGCGCCCGCGTGGTCCTGCTCGCGCTCGGCGAGCGTGCCGTCCTCGAGGCCGTCGAGGGTCTCGACCAGCAGGTCGCCGCCGATCGCCGCGAGCCGCTCGCCCAGCGACCCGGCGTCGTCGTCGTCCCGGACGGGCTCCTCGCGCTGCAGCAGCACCGGCCCGGTGTCCATCCCCTCGTCCATCCGCATCGTCGTCACGCCGGTGATCCCGGCGCCGTCGAGCAGCGTCCGGCGGACGGGGTCGGCGCCGCGGTAGGCGGGCAGGAGCGAGAAGTGCATGTTCACCGGGGCGCGACTCGGGAGGCCGAGCACCTCGGTGGGCAGGATCTCGCCGTAGGCAACCACCGCGAGCACCTCGGGCTCGGCGGCGCGGATCGCCTCGAGCCCGGGTCCGCGCTTGACGGTGTCCACCTCCCGGAGCGGAAGGCCGAGGCGTCGCCCGGCGTCGGCGACCGCCGTCGGCCGGAGCTTGCCGCCGCGGCCGGCCGCGCGTGGCTCGCGGGTGACGATGAGGGCAAGCGCGTGGCGGGAGGCGGCGAGCGCCTCGACCGAGGGCACCGACCACGGGTCGTTTCCCAGGAAGACGACGCGCATGAGGTCAGTGCGGCTCGTGGTCGAGGCCGAGCGCGCGGTCGCGGAGCTCGGCCATCGCCCGCTTGTGCTCGGCCCGATCCAGCCGGGCGAGCAGCAGCATCCCCTCGAGGTGGTCGGTCTCGTGCTGGAGCATGCGCGCCATCAGCTCGTCGCCCTCGTAGGTCACGGGGTTGCCGTCCGGGTCCAGGCCGTCGACCCGCGCGTGACCGTAACGGCGCAGCGGGAAGTACAGGGCGGGCACCGACAGGCAGCCCTCGTCGCCGTCCTGCTCGCCGGAGAGCTCGGAGATCACCGGGTTGGCCACCGCGTGCGGCCCCTCGCCGATGTCGAAGACGAACAGGCGGATGCTCTTGCCGATCTGGGGCCCGGCGAGCCCGACGCCGGGGGCGTCGTACATCGTCTGCAGCATGTCGTCGGCGAGGCGACGGAGCGCGTCGTCGAAACGCTCGACCGGACGAGCCGGCTCGCGGAGCACCGGGTCGCCGAATGTCCTGATGGGCAGTATCGCCACGAGCCTCCTCCTACAGCTGGGGCTCCGCCTCGACGCGGGTGACCGTCCCCTTCTCTGCCAGGCCGCGGACGAGGCTCCGGAACTCGGGGATCGACTCCGGGCGGAGCGTGACCAAGCATACCGCCTCGTCCCCGAGGCTCGTCGCCAGGAGGTGCACCGGGGCGACGGCGGACAGGGCTCCCTCGAGGGCCGGCGTCCCCCGGAGGCGAAACACCGGATGCCCCGGCGGGAAGCCCGCCTCCGTCCGGCGCGCCCGCTCGTCGCGATGGAAGTGCCACGGGTCCCAGCGGACGAGCGCCTGCACGGCCGCGTCGCGCGGCTCCGCCGTCTGCACGAGGACGCGGCCGCCGCCGTCGCGTCCGCCCGCCCAGGCGGCCGCCTCCATCCAGGTGGCCAGCGTTCGCTCCCGCGATGCCAGGCCCGCCCGGCGGAGCGCGCGATCGGGGTCGAGCACGGCCACGAGCCCCACCCGCCGGGGGCCGAAGTCCTTGACCGCAGCCGAGGTCCCGACGAGGACGCGATCGGGCGCCGGTGGCACGGCCTCGTCGCCCTCCTCGATACGCTCGACCGGGAGGCCGCTCACGTGGCGCGCCCATTCCTCGACGCGCTCGATCCCCCGCCGCTCGACCCCGAAGTCGGTGGAGCCGCACACCGGGCAGCGCGCCGCGCGGTCGCAGACCGTGCAGGTCGCGACGCCACGGCTCACCGTGATGATGCCGCTGCAGGCGTCGCAGCGCGCCGGCTCCTTGCACGAGCGACAGACGCGGGCGACGCCATAGCCGCGGCGCGAGATCAGCAGGAACGCCCCTCTCGCGGCCGCGAGGAGCGGCGACAGGCGGGGCGAGCGGTCCTCGCCCTCGGGCCTCGACACCTCGACCACCGGCGCGGCCGCCCGCTCCGCCGCCCTCGGCGCGCGCACGACCGTCGCGGCGCCCCGTTCCGCCTCCCAGATGGCCTCCGCGCTCGGGGAGAGGCCGGCGAGCACGCAGACCGCGCCCTCGAGGCGCGCGCGGGCCAGTGCGACCTCGCGGACGTGGTGGTAGGGGGCGCGCTCCTCGCGGTGCGCGGCGTGCGCCTCGCGGTGGACCCAGACGAGGCCCAGCCGGCCGAGCGGCGCGAACACCGCGGGCCGGGTCCCCACCACGACCCGATACCGGCCGGCGAGCAGGTCGAGCCACGCCGCGTAGCGCTCGCGACGCTCGCCGCCGGCGAAGAGCAGGGCCTCGCTGCCGAACGCCTCGAGGAGGGCGGCGGCGGCCGCGGGCATCGGGGTCACCTCGGGGACGAGCACCGCGGCGGAGCGGCCGGCCGCGAGGGCCGCGCCGACCGCCTCGACGCACGCCCCGACCTCCTCCGCCGGGAGCGGCCGGACCACGAACGCGCCGGCGCCGTCCGCGAGGGCGCGCAGGAGCTCCGCTCCCCCGCCGTAGCCACGCAGCACCGGGGGCGTCCCCACCGGGGGCCGTGTCTCGCGCGCGACGGGCGGCCGAGGCTTCCCCTCCTCCGACGCGACCCGCGGCGGGTGCGCGCGGCCGATCACGGTGGAGAGCGGCGCAACGTAGCGCTCGGCCATCCACCGGCAGAGGCGAAGGCCCGCCTCGTCGAACACCGGGACCCGCGACAGCGCGCGGCGGATGGGAAGGACGCGGGCCGGGACGTCGTCGGTCGGCCCGAGGGACCAGCCCTTCACGGTCCGCCCGTGGAAGGGCACCGACACGAGCGTACCGAGCGGAGCCTCGACGTCGTCGGGGAGCCGGTAGGTGAAGGTGCGGTCGAGCTCGAGCCGCGGCAGCGACACCGCCACGGCGATGTGCCGGGGCACTACGGGTTGAACGCCCGGCGGAGATCCTCGACCCGGTCGGTCTCCTCCCAGGGGAGGCCCTTGCGGCCGAAGTGCCCGTACGCGGCGGTCTCCTTGTAGATCGGGCGCCGCAGGTCGAGGTCGCGGATGATCGCCGCGGGGCGGAAGTCGAACAGCTCGGGGATCTCCTCCTCGAGACGCACGGGGTCGACCCGGGCGGTCCCGAAGGTGTCGAGCACGAACGAGACCGGCCGCGCGGTGCCGATCGCGTACGCCACCTGGATCTGCGCGCGGTCGGCGAGGCCGGCCGCGACGATGTTCTTCGCCACGTAGCGGGACATGTAGGCGCCGGAGCGGTCGACCTTGGTGGGGTCCTTGCCGCTGAAGCACCCGCCGCCGTGCGGCACCATGCCGCCGTAGGTGTCGACGATGATCTTCCGGCCCGTGAGGCCGGTGTCGGCGGCCGGGCCGCCCATCTCGAAGCGGCCGGTGGGGTTCACGAGCTGGCGCACGTCGGTGGCGTCGAGGCCGATCTCGGCGAGCACCGGGTCGATCACCTCGGAGACGACGTCGGGCGTGAGGAGCGTGTCGACGTCGACCTCCTCGCGGTGCTGGGCCGAGACGACGACGGTGTGCACGCGGAGCGGCCGCTCCTCCTCGTACTCGATCGTCACCTGGCTCTTCCCGTCGGGGCGGAGGTACGGGATCACACCGGCCTTGCGTACGTCGGCGAGGCGCTTCACGAGGCGGTGCGCGATCGCGATGGGCGCGGGCATCAGCTCGTCGGTCTCGCGGCACGCGTAGCCGATCATCATGCCCTGGTCGCCGGCGCCGAGCTCGTCGAGGGCGTCCTCGGAGCCGCCGCGGCGCTCGAGGGGCGTGTCGACGCCCTGGGCGATGTCGCCGGCCTGCTCCTGGATCGCGGTGATCACGCCGCAGGCCTCGCCGTCGATCCCCAGGCGCGGGTCGACGTAGCCGACCTCGGTGATCGTGTTTCGCACGACCCGGCGGATGTCGACGTAGGTGTCGGTGCTGATCTCACCCGCGACCATCGCCAGGCCCGAGGTCACGAGCGTCTCGCACGCGACCCGGCCGTTGGGGTCGCCGGTCAGCACGGCGTCGAGCACGGCGTCGGAGATCTGGTCGGCCAGCTTGTCGGGGTGGCCCTCGGTCACGGACTCCGAGGTGAACAGGTGGCGGCGCTTCATGCGCGCGATTCTAGCGCGCCCCACCGACGCCACCCGAACGGGAAGGGGGGCGGCTCGTCCGGCCGCCCCCCTCGTTGGTCCCATTCCGATCCGGCCTACCCCGTTTCGTAGTCGAACGCCATGTCCTCGGCCTTGTTGCCGTGGTGCCAGGCGTCGCCCTCGTGGTGGAGGCCGGTTTCGTAGTCGAACCCGGCGATCGCCTGCCCGGCCTTGGTCATGGCCTGGTTCGCCCGGTCGATCTCCCGCCAGACCTCCCGGCACTTCCCGGCGAGAACCTGCCGGATGCAGGAGGCGGCGCCCGCCGCCTCCACTGCGCGGTCGATCATGTCGGTGGCAAGGACCTCGTTCGCCGGCAGGAGGAGGTCCTCGATGACCTCCAGCACGGAGTCGCGAAGCTCCTCCGAGATCCCCTGCTGGTCGAGCACCCGCTCCAACTCCTTGAGGGCCTTCCGGTCCTCCTCGAACGTCTTCTTCCCCTTGTCGGTCAGCTCATCCTCCGACGCCCAGAGATCCGCCTTCAGGCCCTTCCGGATGTGCTCCGCGGCCTTGCGCAGCCGGTCCCGCAGCCATCCGCTCGAGCCGTTCGCCATCCCTTCCAGCCGCTCCGCGGCCTGGCCCTTCATCTCGTAGGGCGAGGCGCCGGCGGGGGGCGTGGCCACCGTCACCGCGTCCTCGGCCTCGATGTTCCCGTGCCCGTCGCTGACCTCGACCGTGACCTTCACCTCGTCCCCCGCATCGCCGTGGTCCGCCGGGGCGAGCTCGAAGGTGTCGGTCGCCGACGTGGTCGCCCCAGAGGACGCGACCTCGTTGCCTCCCACCATCCAGTGATAGGTGTAAGAGAGGTCGTCCCCGTCGGTGTCCGAGCCGGTGACCGAGGCCGTGAGCGTCTGGTCGGTGGTCGGGTTCTCCGGATCGAGCTCGACCGTGGCGGTGGGCGGCTCGTTGGTGAGCTCCACCGTCACCGTGGCCGGCCCGGACCGGTACCCGCCGTCGAAGGCCGTGTAGGTGAACGAGTCGCTGCCCACGAAGTCGCCGGTAGGCGTGTACGTGGCCCGGTCCCCGTCGATCTCGACCGTCCCGAGGGCGGGGTCGTCCTCCACCCGGAAGGTGAGGGAATCGAACTCCGCGTCGGTGCCGAGGAGCACGATCTCCACCGAGGTCAGGTGGCTCGTCCCGGCCTCGACGTCTCCCGCCTCGGGCGCGGTGTTCGTGATGTGGACGGTCACCGTCGCCCAGTCGCTGGCCGCGCCCTCGTCATCAACGGCCCGGTACCGGAACGCGTCGTCCTCCCCGCTGGCCTCGACCGTCGGCGTGTAGCTGACCTCGTGGCCGGTGAGGGTCACGGTGCCCTTGCCGGCCCCGCCGTTCTCGCCGTCGAGCTCGAAGGTCAGCGGGTCGCCGTCGGGGTCGGAGACCAACGGAAGCAGCGAGAAGGCCGCCTGGCCGCGGTGTGGCACCGAGAACTCGTGCCCTGATGCCACGGGCGGCGAGTTCAGGGGCTGCGATCCGATCGACACGTCCACCCGCGCGTTCCACCCGTCGGGCAGGTGGGGGTGCAGGTCGCCCTCGAGGTCGCTGTCGGCGTACTCACAGAAAGCACCCGAGTCCGAGAGCAGGACCGATGAGGGATCGCCGTGGACGACCGCCGCGTGGTCGCGGGGCGTGCCGTCCTGGAAGAAAGTACGTTGGCAGGTGAGATCCCTCAGGTAGACGCGCAGCCGCACGGACTCCGGGAACGCCGCCTGCTCCACCAGCTGGGGGGTGGAGCCGCACCCGTACGGCTTGCTCGCCACCGGGCTCAGCTCGCCATTCACCTCGTAGCCCACCTCGAGCTGGTTGCATGCGCTCAGCGTCGACGTGAAGGTCACCTCCGAGCCCGCCGGGATCACGAAGGCGTCGTCCGGGTCACACGCGTCACCCTGGCCGTCGCCGTCGTGGTCGGCCTGACCGGGGTTCGGGTCATCGACGCAGTTGTCGTCGGCGTCGATCACGCCGTCGCCGTCGCGATCCCTCGCCCAGTTGAGGGTGATGGGTCCCGTGGCGCTGTCGTAGCCGTCGACCGCGATGAGGTAGGTCGTCCCGGCCTGGGCCTCGAAGCCCAGCAGGCTCAGCCAGTTCCCGCCGTCCGTGTCGATGTCCTCGTTCTCGGCGACCAGGGTCAGCGGGAAGGCGCTGCCCCTGTAGATCGCCAGCTGAGTGTCGTCGAGCCCGCTGCCCAGCGTGTCGAACTGATACCTGCCGCCCGACGGCGCCTCCCACGAGAACCAGATCGACGCCTGGGCCGGGTCGGCGTCGAGGTCGCCGTGGTCGGGCTCGCCGGTCTCGCCGGTGGCCCCGGCGTTCGAGCCAGTCACCGTCCCGGACTCGCCCTCGATCCGAAGGGCGTCGGCGAGGTCGTCGTTGGCGGGAGCCACCGCGAGCTCCCACGTCAGCAGGAAGTCCCCCTCGTCGTCGTCGAACCCGTCGATCGAGATGTAGTACGTGGTGCCAGCGATCGCACCGAACGCCGGCAGGACGCAGTCGTCATCGGTGGAGGAAACCCGCGTGAGGGCGCTCACGGCCGGGTCGTTCGGGTCGTCCGCCGTGTAGGCGCCCATCGTCGGCCAGAAGTTCGGGCCCGTCTCGCAGGCCTCGAACCCGACGCTGCCGTCCTGTGGCGCCTCCCATGCGTACCAGACCGAGGCGACCGGATCGGAATAGGTCGGCTCGTTCTCGGGCTCACCCGGCTCTCCGGTGGCGCCGGAGGTGGAGCCCTGGGTCGATCCGCTGGCTCCCGCGATGGCATGGCCCGGGAAGGTGTCGTTGTCCACGGTCTCCGCCGCGGCCCAGTTCAGGGTGAGGTCGCCCGTTTCTCCGCCCCATCCGTCGATCGCGATCTTGTAGACCGTCCCGGCCTGCGCCGGGAAGGCGATGAGGCTCCGGTAGTTGCTCCCGCCGATGTCGTCGTTGTCGGCCACGTACGTCAGCGGATAGACGTTACCCATGTAGATCCCGAGCTGAGTGTCGAAGACCCCGCTGCCCAGGGTGTCGAACTGGAAGGTCCCATCCGACGGGGCCTCCCACGCGAACCAGACGGAGGCCTGGGCCTCATCGCCGGGGTAGCTGCCATGGTTCGGCTCGCCGGCCTCGGCGGTGGCGTCGACGTTGCTGCCGTTCCAGGTCCCCGAGGCGCCCGCGATGTCGAGCGCGTCGGCGAGGTTGTCGTTCGCGGGCGGGGTCGCCGCCCCGGCCGGTGACGCCCCGATGAGGAGCGACGCCGCCATCGCCACCACCACCAGCAGGCCGTTGGCCGATCGGAGAAGCCCGCCCGGCCTCGATGTCATCCTCGTTCTCATCCCAAACCCCCCTCGACTCGGTGCGGGCTCGCCTTCATCCCTCAGCCTTCCGCCTGCGATCGGCGGAGGGCGCCCCCGGAGGGGCTCTGCGCATTGCCCTGTCGCGTCGAGCCCTGCTACGGGCCGTAGAACATGGCCCCTTCGAACGAGCGCTCCGTCTTGTGGTAGTCGCTGAAGTTGAACGGGCCGCCGGTGAGCGTGATGCCGTCGGAGATGTGGTCGCCGGGCATGCGGACCTCGGGCATCAGGCACCACACCGTCAGGAGCCCCTGGCCCATCCCCTCGAGCTCGACGCGCATCCTCAGGAATCCCGAGAACGACGCCGATCCCGGCGAACCCTGCCAGCCCTTCTCCTTCCACCCGGGGATCCCCCACCAACCGGCGAGCATCCGGAAGCTGACGAACTCGATGGGCTGCCAGTCGCCGCTCGCCTGGACCTGGCCTCCCTTGCGGATCACGTACTGGCCGCCGCCGCGGACCCGCCCGGAGGCGGGGTCCCAGGAGCCGTTCCCCGAAATCAGGACTCGGCTCCCATCCGGCGCCAGCGCGAACGGCTCGCCGTTCGAGTGGTACCGGACCCCCGAGGGATCATCGGGATCGCCCAGGAGCTCGTAGTGGGTCATGAAGAACTCGAACGGGAGGCGCTGCTCGGCAGCCCCCTCTCGCTGCGGGCCGTTTGCCGCTCCCGGAGTGGCGGCCGAAGCCACCACTCCTGCCAGGAGCACGAAGATCGTGAGTCGCTTCATCGAGAACCTCCCCTTCGTCGCCATGCCGCCTTCGTTCCTCCGATCCCCCAACGGGACGCCGTCAGGCGACCCGCAGCTGCCGGGCCCGGATGCGCAGCACGATGGCCGCGGCTCCCAGGGCAACCGCAGCGAGCGCCGGCAAGATCGCCGAGTCGAGAGACACGCCAGGAACCTCCGACGGCGACGAGACGGCGCGGTCGGTGGAGGTGACGGCGGAGACGGGCGCCTCGACGCACTGCGCCTGCAGCGCGGGCTCGTACTTGGTGATCTGGCTCGGAAGCGAGCAGTTGGGGCCCGCCCCCGCACCGGTGTCCGCACGGTACGCGGA
>DASWKG010000162.1:0-15678 GCA_036396755.1 Actinomycetota bacterium | reverse complement strand
ACCGCCCCGCCCACGCCCACGACCTGGAGGTGCCCACCGTGCTCCGAGCCCGCCGCCTGATCCCGGCCATCCTGCCGCTCATGCTCGCCACCGGCCTGTCGGCGACGCCCGCCAACGGCGCCGATGAGCCGCCCGACCTCGGGCGGCCCTGCGACCCGCTCGACCCCGCCCTCTGCCTGCTTCCGTTCCCGAACGACCGGTTCACGGCGGCCGACCCGGCCACCGACACCGGCCGGCGCATCGACTTCCTGCCGGTCGAGATGCCGCGGAGCGTCACGGGCAAGCCGATCGACCCGACGGAGTGGAACCGCAACGACGGGTTCTCGCCGGGTTCGATGCTCCTGACCTTCGCGCCCGGTCTCGACCTTCACCGCACCTGGGGAACGTCGGCCATGACCGGCCCACGCGTGGGCGGGCCGAACGACCCGCGCGACCACCTCGCCGACATCGGCCGGTACCGGGCGCCCAACGCGCCGATCCTCGTCATCGACGCCACCACCGGGGAGCGCTGGCCGTTCTGGTCCGAGCTCGACATGAACGCGGCCACGGGGGCGAGCGAGCGGCTGCTGATCCTCCGGCCGGCCGTGAGCTTCCTCGAGGGACACCGCTACCTCGTGGCGTTGCGGAACCTGCGCGACGCGCAGGGGAGCGCGATCCCCGCCGGACCGCAGTTCGCAGCGTATCGCGACAACACGCCCGGCCCGGCGACCGATCCCGCGTTCGAGGAGGGGCGGCGCGCCGAGGTGAGCCGCATCATCGGCGAGATCGAGCTCGCGGAGACCCGGCGCGGTGTCCCGTTCGACCGCTCGAAGCTCTTCCTCGCGTGGGAGTTCACCGTCGCCTCGGAGCGGAACCTGAGCGAGCGCGTCCTCCACATGCGCGACGACTCGTTCGCGCAGCTCGGCGACGTCGACCTCGCCGACGGCGTGATCCAGGGAGTCGCGCCGCGCTTCACGATCACGAAGGTGACCGACCGCTCGAACGACGGCGCGCGCCTGCGTCAGGTCGACGGCACCATCACGGTGCCGAACTACCTCGACGGCCCGCCGCTGCCCCCGATCGAGGAGGACCCCGTAGCCGGACTCCCTGCGCAGGCCGTTACGGGGCGACGTCTCCTCTACGGCACCGACGGCCTTCCGATGCAGAACCCGGCGATCCCCACCGTGGAGGTCCCGTTCGTCTGCACGATCCCGAAAGCGGCGACCGAGGCTCCCGCCCACCCGATGCTCTACGGGCACGGCCTGCTCGGGAGCCGTGGCGAGTCCACCGGGGGGTCCAGCGACCGGATGCGGGAGCGGAACTTCATGCCGTGCGCCGTCAACTGGATGGGCTTCGCCGAGTACGACATCGCGAACGCGGTGGCGACGCTCACCGACCCTTCGAGCATGGCGACGATGGCCGACCGCTCGCAGCAGGGGTTCGTGACCTTCCTCTATCTCGGCCGCGCGCTCGCCCATCCGGCCGGGTTCGCGACCGATCCCGCCTTCAAGGGGACGGATGGCGCTCCGCTGTTCCACACGAACGAGCTGTTCTATGACGGCAACAGCCAGGGCGGCATCATGGGAGGCGCGCTCACGGCGCTCTCGGTCGACTTCACGCGCGCCACCCTCGGGGTCGTCGGCATGAACTACTCGACCCTGCTCAACCGATCGGTCGACTGGGAAGGGCCGCTCGTGAACCCGGATGAGGGGATCCCCTCCTACTCGTCGGTCCTCTACACGATGTTCCCGAACAAGCAGGAGCAGCAGGTCGTGATGGCGCTGTTGCAGATGCTCTGGGACCGCGCCGAGGGCAACGGCTACGCGCAATACATGACCACCGACCCGCTGCCGAACACCCCGCCGCACCGCGTCCTTCTGCACGCCGCCTTCGGCGACTTCCAGGTGGCGAACGCGTCCGCCGAGGTCGAGGCGCGGACGATCGGGGCCCGGGTGATGGACACGGCCCTGATGGACGGGCGCCACTGGACCGTCGACGGCAGCTTCTTCGGCCTCGAGCCGTTCCCCCGGACCCCGAGCGAGAGGATCGCCCCCTGGCCCGGGTCGGCGCTCGTCTACTGGGACTCCGGCAACCTCCCGCCGCCGAACGCGAACGTGCCTCCGTCGCTCCAGGGCGGCGACCCCCACGAGGACCCGAGGCGCGACCCGCGTGCCGCCGACCAGAAGGCGCACTTCTACCTCACGGGGGAGGTCATCGACGTCATGGACGAGGGCCCCTACCTGCTCTGCCGTCCGGGAGCCGAGGCACAGATCCCCCGGGTCCCGGCACAGTTCGGTTTCGATTGGTGCGTGGCCTGATATCATCGTGTACGAGGGTTCATGGTTGGAACATGCTTCACCGTATCGCCGTCCCGAGCAGTTCCCTCCCGGCGCCGTGCGCCGGCGGCCGAGCGGGCAGCACCTCAGGTCCGTGTCGGCCAGGAAAGGAGGGGAGAGCTCGTGGCAACAGGTACCGTGAAGTGGTTCAACCCTGACAAGGGTTTCGGCTTCATCTCCCAGGAGGACGGTCCCGACGTGTTCGTGCATTTCAGCGCGATCGCGGGTGAGGGATACCGCAACCTCGAGGAGAACCAGAAGGTCGAGTTCGACATCACGCAGGGCCAGAAGGGCCCGCAGGCCACCAACGTCCGGCCTGTCGGCTGATCCGGACAGAACCGAAGGAAAGGGCTCGCGGAAGCGAGCCCTTTCCCTTTATGCTTGTTTTTTCCGCTCGAGAGGGGAGCTGCCATGGCAGAGCGCGTGATGTTGGTGTGCGACGTGTGCGGGAAGCCGGCCTCGGAAACCGTGAGTATCCGAGCCGGAGGACGTAGCCTGCAGAAGGACGTGTGTGAGACGCACCTCGCCGAGCTGACGAAGGGCGCGAGGGCCGCGCGTCGCGGCCGGCCGAAGGGCTCGGCCACCAAGGCCGCGGCTGCGCGCGGAACGCGCAAGAAGGCCACCGCCCGGCGGGCGCGCAAGAAGACCGCGACGCGCCGCCGCCGCTCCGCGACGCGGAAGACGGCCGCGAAGAGCTAGCGGATCAGAGCTGGAGCGGCCGGGTGGGTCGCGCCAGCAGGGCCGGGTCTGTCCAGTCCACCCCGGGAACGTCGATGTACAGCTCGATCTCGTTCCCGTCGGGGTCGGCGAGGTACAGGCTGTGGGTGAAGCCGTGGTCCCCCGCGCCCATCAATGCGACGCCCGCCTCCTGGAGCCGGGCGAGCGCCTCGCGCAGCTCCTCGTCGGTGTCGCCGACCTTCAGCCCGAAGTGGTACATCCCCACGTGCCGCCCGGCCGGGATCGGGGCGGCGTCCTCCCCGACCTCGATGAGCAGAAGCTCGTGGTGGGTGCGGCCGCTCGAGAACATCGCGATACCCTCGAGGGGCTCCCCGGGAGCCGGCCGCACCTGCTTCCATCCGAGGACGTCGCGGTAGAACGTCACGGACCGTTCCACGTTGCGCACGTAGAGGACGATGTGTCCCAGCTCCTGCACGGTCATGTCCTGCTCCTTCCTGCGGCCGCCTCGGATTCCCCGAGCGCGCGCAGCAACGTCGTGAGTGTCCGGCGATCGCTCGCCGAGAGGCCGCCGATCGCTCGTCGCTCCGCGTCGAACACCGCCGGGGCGGCCGGCCGCAGGGCTTCCCAGCCACGCGCCGTGATCTCGGCGATCACCAGCCGGCGATCCCGCGCATCGCGTCCTCGCCGCACGAGCCGGTCGGCCTCGAGCCGATCGATCAGGCCGGTGATGTTCGGGGCCGAGCGAACCAGTCGTCGGCCGATCTCACACAGGGCGAGCCGCCCATCGGGCGCCGACGCGAGCTCCATCAGCACGTTGAACTTCGCGGGGGTCAGGCCCGTCGACGCGAGCGCCTCCTCGAGCGCCCGTCCGACGAGCTCCTCCGCCCGCATCAGGGCGAGCACGGGACGGCTGATCGACAGGTCCCGGCCCGAGGACCGCATGAGGTCCTCGAACTGAGGGACGGCGGTGCCGGCCGTCCGGATCGCCATCAGGCGGCGGTCCGCAGGTCGTCGGGAGACTCCTCGGCCTCCCGAGCCATCATCGAGCGGGCGAGCAGCGTCAGCGACCCGACGCCGACCGCGAGCGCGACGGCGGCCAGGCCCCACGGGGTGCCCTGGAGGTCCAGGCCCACCGCGCGGTCGACCGCGAAGCGCCCGGGGCCCGCGAAGGCCACGGCCAGCGCTCCGGTCGCGACCGTCAGCGGGAACTCGAGCCCGCCGTTGGTGTTCCAGATCCCCTTCGCCAGGTGGACGGTCACGATCGCGTTCAGCATGACGCCCGCGATCGCGGCCGCGCCCAGCGGGGTCAGGAAGCCGGCGGCCAGCAGGAGGCCACCGCCGGCCTCGGCGGTGCCGGCGACGACCGCGAGCGGGGTCGCGGGCCGGTAGCCGAGCGCCTCGAAGAACCCGGCGGTCCCGCGGACGCCTCCGCCGCCGAACCAGCCGAACAGCTTCTGGGTGCCGTGCCCGATGAGCAGGCCCCCGATCACGATCCGCACCATCAGCAGTCCGATGTCCATCTCGTCTCCCTTCCGGTCCTCTCGGTTCCGAAACGAGAGAACTTCTTTCGCATACGAAATATTCCCAAGCGAAGGATATCAGGTTCGGGGTGCGGCCGGCCCGGTGGGGGTCAGATCGAGCTACGGCTGGAGCGAGAAGGGCGGGTACTCGTCGCGGAGGAAGCCCACGTAGGCGACCAGGCGCGTCGAGTAGCGATTCACCCCGACGATGAAGGTGCGCATCCCCGCCGGGTAGCGGCCCGTGAACAGCACCGCGAAGAACGCGGCGAACCCCACGAAGATCCCCGCGACGAGCAGGAGGGCGAACACGACGAAGTGCGGGATCGCGAGGATCCACTTCACGAGGGGGAGCCATCGGTTCAGCTCCTCCGGGTACTCGATCGACAGGGCCGCCGGATCGCCACCCGGGTCGTCGGACGCGGGCGTGAAGTCGAAGGGCGGGTACGCCTCGCGCATCCAGAGCGCGTAGGTCGAGACGCGCCAGTCGTACCGCATGGTCATGACCGCCATGTCGAAGATCGCGCGCGGGATCTTCTTCGTGAACAGGATCGCGAAGAACGCGATCAGCATGAGCACGCCCCGGAGGGTCCGGAGCACGCCGGCGACCATGAGCTGGGGGATGGCCAGCAGCCAGTTGACGAGGGGACGCCAGTTCTTGACCTCGAGCGGCGCCTCGAGGTCCACCCGCACCGCACCCGCCATCGCGACCCCCTCTCTCGTCAGGTGGCCATCATCTACCGACCGAGGCAGCGCTTCAACGTCTCGAGCTACCCTCCCGCGACGGCCGGGATGATGCTCACCGTTCCTCCCTCCGGCACCGGGGCGGCGAGCCCGCCGAAGAGGCGAGCGTCGTCCTCGCCGACGTAGACGTTGACGTAGCGGGAGAGCCCTCCGTCGTCGGCGCGGACCCGCCGGGTCAACCCCGGGTAGCGTGCCTCGAGGTCGGCCAGGACCTGCTCGACCGTCTCACCCGTCGCCTGGACGCGGCTCTCGCCACCGGCGAGCTTGCGCAGCAGGGTCGGCAGCTTCACGTTGACGGACATCGTCACGACCTCCCTTCCAGCCGGTCCTCGAACGCCTCGAACGAGGGTGGAACCGTCGCCCAGGGGCCGACCGCACCCGTGAGCGCCTCCGTGGTCTTGAAGCCGCCGCCCGTCACGTAGGCGACGACCGACTCCTCCTCGCGGATCGCTCCGGACTCGCGCAGCTTGCGCAGGACCCCGATCGTCACGCCGCCGGCGGTCTCGGCGAAGATCCCCTCGGTCTCGGCGAGCAGGCGGATGCCGGCGATGACCTCTTCGTCTGACACGTCGTCGACGGCGCCGCCGGTCTCGCGGACGATGCCGAGCGCGTGGTGGCCGTCGGCGGGGTTCCCGATGTGCAGGGACTTCGCGATCCCGGTGGGGCGCACCGGGGCGATCTCGTCCGCGCCCTCCCGGAACGCCGTCGAGACGGGGGCGCATCCCGCTGCCTGGGCTCCGGAGATGCGGACGGGGCGATCCTCGACGAGGCCGAGCCTCGCGAGCTGGCGGAAGCCCTTGTGGATCTTCGTCAGCAGTGCTCCCGACGCGACGGGGACGACGACGTGGCCCGGCAGGAGCCACCCGAGCTGCTCTGCCGTCTCGAAGGCAAGGGTCTTCGAGCCCTCCGCGTAGTAGGGGCGGACGTTCACGTTCACGAACGCCCACGGCAGCGCGTCGGCCACCTCGGTGCACAGCCGGTTCACGTCGTCGTAGGTGCCGTCGACCGCCACCACCTTCGCGCCGAACGCGGCGGTCGCCACGATCTTGGCGCGCTCGAGGTTCGAGGGCACGAAGACGTAGCAGTCGAGCCCGGCCCAGGCGGCCGCCGCCGCCGTCGCATTCGCGAGGTTGCCCGTCGACGCGCAGGCGATGGTCTTGAACCCGAACGCCTGCGCCTTCGTGAGGGCCACCGCCACGACGCGGTCCTTGAACGCGGCGGTCGGGTTGCGCGTGTCGTCCTTGATCCAAAGCTCGGAGATCCCGAGCGCCTCGCCGAGCCGGGTCGCGCGCCGGAGCGGCGTCCACCCGGCTCCGAGGTCGACGGTGGGATCCTCGGGGCTCACGGGGAGGAGCGGCCGGTACCGCCACAGGGTGCCGGGGCCGGACGCGATCGACTCTCTGGACACGTGCCGGCGCAGGAACTCCTCGTCGTAGGAGACCTCCAGCGGGCCGAAGCACTCCTCGCAGATCGACCGCGGCTCTGCGGGGGAGCGGGCGCCGCACTCGCGGCATGCCAGCTCGATCGGGGTGGCGGGGGCCACCGGTTCGGTGCTCATCGACGTCCTCCCTTCGCTCGGGTGCGTCGGAGGCCCGTCCGGATGCGCGGAAACGCGAAAGGCCACTCTGAGCGAGTGGCCTCCCGGCGCGCCGCCGGACGTGCGTGTCCGACGCGCGCCTACGTCATCATCATGCGCGCGTACCGCTGCGTGCTTCCGTTCGCGGTCGCGTTCATATCCCCGCGATTCTTCCGTTGATCGCCCGTCGGTGTCAAGTCCCCTTGCAGCAAGGGCTCCGTATGGAGTATGAATATCGGCCACGATGTCCGTGCCATCCGATCCGCGCGTCGCGCCCGTCCTCCCCGGACGGTGGATGGCCATGCTCCGCGGCTGACGTCTCCCGCGTCGGCCGCCACCTCCCACCCTGATCCCGTTCCGCATCCGAAGGAGGAGAGCATGTTCGCGACCACCCGATCGACCGGGTCCCCGCCGCCGCTCGGAGTCGGCCTGCTGGGATGCGGCGTCGTTGGCTCGGCCGTGGCCCGTGGCCTCGTGGGGGCGCGGGACCGGCTGGCGGCCGCCCTCGGCCGGACCCCCGTGATCCGCGCCGTGGCCGTACGGCACCCGGAGCGCCGCCGTGACGCGCCGCTGAGCCCGGCCACCTTCTGCGCCGACCCGCTGACGGTGGTGGAGCGCGACGACGTCGACGTCGTCGTCGAGGCGATCGGGGGCCTGAACCCCGCCGGGGCCCTGATCGAGCTCGCGCTCCACCTCGGCAAGGACGTCGTGACGGTCAACAAGGAGCTGCTGGCGAGACGGTGGGACTGCCTGCGCGAGGTGGCGGCGGCGACGGGGCGGACCCTCGCTTTCGAGGGTTCGGTGATGGCCGGGGTGCCGGTCGTCGAGCCGCTGGCCGCCCTGGCCGCCGCCGACCGGGTCGTCCGGATCCACGGGGTCCTCAACGGCACGACCAACTTCTGCCTGCATCGGATGGAGGAGCGCGGCACCAGCCTGGCCGAGGCCCTGGGCGAGGCCCGGGACCTCGGTTACACGGAGCTCGATCCGTCCTCGGACGTGGACGGCCGGGACGCGGCGGCCAAGCTCGCGATCCTCGGCACCGTCTGCTTCGGTCGAACGGTGTCGCTCGGCGACGTCGAGTTCGCCGGGATCCGTGGGGTGACCCCGGCGGATCTCGCGTGCGCCCGGCGCGAGGCGGCCTCGATCCGGCTGGTGGCCGAGGCGTGGCGAGCGGGGGACCGGATCGTCGCTCACGTCGCCCCCCGCCTCTTGCCGCTCGACCATCCGCTGGCGCAGGTCGAAGGGGTGAGCAACGCCCTGCTCGTCGAGGCCGAGGGCGCGGGCCGGCTGCTCTTCCAGGGCGCCGGCGCGGGTGGGGAACCCACCGCCGCCGCGGTGCTCCGAGACCTGGTCGCCGTCGGCTCCCCTTGACGGCGGATGTATAGATATGCATACTCATGCATCCTATGGGTTCGCTCCGCACGGCCGTGCTCGGCGCCTCCGGTTACACGGGGGCCGAGCTCCTGCGCCTCGCCGCGGCCCATCCCCATCTCGAGGTGGTCGCGGCCGGCGCCGCCGGATCGGCCGGGAGGGCGGTGGGCACGGTCTACCCGCACCTCGCGCCGTTCGCCGGGATGACCTTCGAATCGCTCACCGCGGCGGAGGTGGCCGGCCGGGCCGAGGCGGCGCTGCTCGCGCTGCCCCACCAGGAGAGCGCCGAGGTCGCCCCGGCGCTCGTCGAGGCTGGCCTTCGGGTCGTCGATCTCTCCGGTGCGTTCCGCCTTCCGGCGGCGGCCTATCCGGAGTGGTACGGATTCGCGCACCCGGCGCCCGCGTGGCTCGAGAAGGCGGTCTACGGGCTCAGCGAGCTCGCGGCCGACCAGCTCCCGGGCGCCGCGCTCGTCGCGAACCCGGGCTGCTACGCGACGGCTGCGCTGCTCCCCCTCGTTCCCCTGGTGAAGGCCGGGCTGGTCGAAGGGTCAGGGGTGGTGATCGACGCGAAGTCGGGGATCTCGGGAGCCGGCAAGGTGCCGACCGAATCGACGCACTTCGGGACCGCCGACGGCAGCATCCGTCCGTACGGCGCCGGGACCCATCGACACACGCCGGAGATCGAGGGGACGCTCGGCGTCCTCGGCGGCGTCCCCGCGTCGATCACGTTCGTGCCGCACCTCGTCCCCACCGTCCGGGGGATCGTTGCCACGTGCTACGCGCCCGCGGCCGGGGGGGCGACGGCGACCGCGCTCCTCGCGGTCCTCACCGAGGCGTACGCCGCGAGCCCGTTCGTGCGGGTCCTTCCCGAGGGGAGCCTGCCCGACAGCAAGCGCCTGCAGGGCTCGAACGCCGTGGAGCTGGCTGCGACCATCGATGCTCGCACGGGAACGGCGATCCTCGTCGCCGCGCTCGACAACCTCGTCAAGGGCGCTGCGGGGCAGGCGATCCAGAACCTGAACCTCATGCACGGGTTCCCCGAGACGGCGGGTCTCGAGGCCCTGGCGGTGTACCCGTGACGCTCACGTTCCTCGGAGGCCCACGGTGAGCGTCACCGCCGCGCGCGGCTTCCGGGCCTCGGGCATCTCGGCCGGGCTGAAGGAGAGCGGCCGTCCGGACCTCGGGTTGCTGGTGGCCGACGCGCCCGCCGCTGCGGCGGGGCTGTTCACGACGAACGCGTTCCCGGCGGCGCCCGTCGTCCTTTCCCGGCTGCATCTCGCCGGCGGCGCGTGTCGCGCGGTGGTCGTCAACAGCGGCCAGGCGAACGCCGGCACCGGCGAGCCCGGGATGGCCGACGCTCGCGCGACCGCGGCGGCGGCCGGCGAGCTGCTGGGGACCGGGCCCGGGCAGGTCCTCGTCTGCTCGACCGGGGTCATCGGACCTCGCGTGAAGATGGGGGAGCTCGTGGCCGGCCTTCCGGTCGCGGTCGAGGCGCTCGACGATGGTGGCGGTCCCGGGTTCGCGCGGGCGATCCTCACGACCGACCGCGAGCCGAAGGAGGTCGTGGTGCACGCCGACGGCTTCGTCGTCGGCGGGTGTGCGAAGGGCGCCGGCATGATCGCGCCGGACCTCGCCACGATGCTCGTGTTCCTGACCACCGACGCCGCGATCGACCCGCCCCTCCTCGATGAGGTGACCCGAGCGATCGTCGGTCCCGTCTTCAACGGCCTGACGGTCGACGGGTGCACGAGCACGAACGACACGGTACTCGTGCTGGCAAGCGGCGGGTCCGGGGTCGAGGCGGCGCCGGGATCGCGGGCGCTCGCCGTGCTCGAGGCCGCGCTGGGTGAGGCGGCGGAGGAGCTGGCTCGTCAGATCGTCGCCGACGCCGAGGGCGCCACCAGCACGCTGGTGGTGCACGTGTCGGGCGCGGCCTCCGCGGACGAGGCCCGGGCGGCGGGGAAGGCCGTGGCCGGCTCGTTGCTCGTCAAGACCGCCGTGTTCGGGGGAGACCCGAACCCCGGGCGGCTGCTGCAGGCGGTCGGCGCGTCGGGCGCGTCCCTCGACCCGATGGAGGTCTCGATCTCCCTGGCCGGTCACCGCGTGATCGAGGCGGGCCGGGTGGTTGCCTTCGACGAGGCCGCCTGCGCGGAAGCGCTGAAGGAGCGCGAGGTCGTGATCCGCGCCGACCTCGGCGCCGGTGACGCCGAGGCCACCTGCTTCGGCTGCGACCTCGGCTACGAGTACGTGCGGATCAACGCGGAGTACACGACGTGAGCGGGGCCGCGTGAACCCGCCGGCCGTGCACGCCGTCCAGGACGCGGGTGTCCGCCAGCGGACGATCGCGAAGGCCCGCATCCTCCTCGATGCGCTTCCGTACATGCGCGAGCACTGGGGCAAGACGGTCGTCGTGAAGCTCGGTGGCGCCGCGATGACCGACCCGCGGCTCGCCGAGAGCTTCGCGGAGGACATCGCCCTGCTCCGGTTCGTCGGGATCCGCCCGGTGGTCGTGCACGGAGGCGGGCCGCAGATCAGCGCGGTCTCGCGGCGGCTCGGTCTCGAGCCGCGCTTCGAGGACGGCCTGCGTGTGACCGACGCCGAGACCCTCGAGGTCGCGCGCATGGTGCTCGTCGGCACGATCAACAAGGACATCGTCGCCTCGATCAACCGGCAGGGGATCCCCGCCGCCGGCCTGTCGGGCGACGACGGCAACCTGCTGGTCGCCGGCCCGCGCAACGGGGGAGAGCTCGGCTTCGTCGGCGAGATCACCGAGGTTCGCACGGCGATCCTCGAGACGCTGATGGGGGAGTTCGTGCCGATCGTGGCCTCGATCGCCACCGACGGCCGCGGTCAGACCTACAACGTGAACGCCGATGAGGCCGCCGGCGCGGTGGCGGCCGCCCTCGGCGCCGAGAAGCTCGTGTACCTCACCGACGTACCCGGCCTGCACGAGGAGGAGGGCGGCGCCCAGGGGGTCCTCTCGGAGGTGTCGCTGGAGGAGTGCGACGAGCTGCTCGTCTCGGGCGCCGTGACCGGCGGCATGATCCCCAAGGTGCGGAGCATCGTGCACGCGATGCGCTCCGGGGCGTCCAGGGCGCACATCCTCGACGGCCGGGTGCCGCACGCGCTCATCCTCGAGCTGTTCACCCCCGAGGGCGTCGGCACGATGGTCACTCGGGAGGTGGAGCCGTGAGCATGGGTCCCACCGGCTGGCCGATCCCCGAGCGGGAGGCTGCCGTCATGATGCAGACCTACCGCCGGTTCCCGGTCACGTTCGTCCGCGGCGAGGGAACGACGCTCTACGACGACGACGGGCGCGCCTACCTCGACTTCGCCGCCGGGATCGCGGTGGCGCAGATCGGGCACGCGCATCCCCGCTGGGTGGAGGCCGTGGCCGAGCAGGCGGGGCGGCTCGCGCACGTGAGCAACCTCTTCTACACGGAGCCGCAGGTGGCGCTCGCCGAGCGGCTGGTGCAGGTCGCCGGGTGGGGCAGGGTGTTCTTCGCGAACTCCGGCGCCGAGGCGAACGAGGCGGCGCTGAAGCTGGCCCGCCGGGCCACCGGCCGGCCGAAGTTCGTCGCCGCGATCGGCGGGTTCCACGGGCGGACGCTGGCGACGCTCGCCGCGACCGGCCAGCCCGAGAAGCATGGGCCGTTCCAGCCGCTCCCCGGCGACTTCGTGCACGTGCCGTTCGGCGACCCGGACGCGCTGATCCGGGCGATCGACGAGCGGACCGCGGCGGTCGTGCTCGAGCCGGTCCTCGGCGAGGGAGGCGTCTTCCCCGCGCCGGCGGGCTACCTGCGGACCGCGCGCGCGGCCTGCGAGGCCGCCGGCGCGCTCCTCGTCCTCGACGAGGTCCAGACGGGGGTGGGGCGGTGTGGCGCCTGGTTCGCGCACCTGCTGCACGACGTTCGTCCCCACGTGATGACCCTGGCGAAGGGGCTCGCGGGCGGCCTCCCGATCGGCGCGTGCATCGCCGAGCCCGAGGTCGCGTTCGCGACCGGTGATCATGCCTCGACCTTCGGAGGCGGCCCGGTGCCGTGCGCCGCGGCCATCGCGGTCCTCGAGGTGATCGAGTCCGAGGGCCTGGTCGAGAACGCGCGCGCGCAGGGCGAGCGGCTGCTCAAGGCGCTGTCCGCGATCGCCTCGCCGGCGATCGTCGACGTGCGCGGCGCGGGCCTCCTCCTCGGCGTCCAGCTCGCGCGGGAGGTCGCGGTGAGGGAGGTGGTCGGGACCGCCCTGACGGCCGGCCTCGTGCTCACCGAAGCCGGGGGCAACGTGGTCCGGTTCACCCCGCCGCTCACGGTCTCGTCCGACGAGGTCGAGCGAGGCGCGGACCTGTTCGCGGCCGCGCTCTCGGAGGTGGCTCGGTGAAGCGGCAGCGGCAGCAGACGATCCTCGACCTCGTGCGGGCCGAGCCGCTCTCGTCGCAGACGGCGATCCTCGAGCGGCTGCACATGCGCGGGTTCGACGTCACGCAGCCCACGGTCTCGCGCGACCTCGACGAGCTCGGGCTGGCGCGCATCCGCGACGCCGACGGATATCTGCGGTATTCGGTGCCCGAGGACGCTGCCCCGGTCGGGGGCGTGGGCCGGCTCCGGCGCCTCCTCGGCGAGTTCGCGCTCTCGATGCAGGCCTCCGGCAGCTTGGTCGTGATCCACACGCCCCCCGGCGCGGCGAACGCGATCGCGCTGGTCCTCGACCAGGTTGGAGTCGAGGGTGTGATCGGGACCGTGGCCGGCGACGACACGATCCTCGTGATCGGGCGCGAGGGCACCCGCGGACGAACCGTGCTCTCCCGCCTGCAGGCGATCCAGGAGCAGGAGGAGGCGGGATGACCGACCGCTGCGTGCTCGCGTACTCGGGCGGTCTCGACACGTCGGTGGCGGCCCGGTCGCTGCGCGAGGAACGCGGCCTCGAGATCGTGGCGGCGTTCGTCGACCTCGGCCAGCCCCACGACCTCACGGAGGTCAGGGCTCGGGCCGCCGCCGCCCGCGCGGAGCTGCACGTGGTGGACGCGCGCGAGGTCTTCGCCGAGTCGTTCTGCCTCCCCGCCCTCCACGCGAACGCGCTCTACGAGGGGAAGTACCCGCTCGTCTCCGCGCTCGCCCGGCCGCTGATCGCCGCCGAGGTCGTGCGGATCGCACGCGAGTCCGGCGCGCGATGGGTGGCCCACGGCTGTACCGGGAAGGGGAACGACCAGGTGCGCTTCGAGACGTCGTTCGCCGCGTTGGCCCCCGACCTCGGGGTGCTGGCGCCGATCCGGGAGCAGTCGCGCTCGCGCGAGGAGTCGCTGGCGCTGGCCGAGACCTGGGGTATCCCGCAGGCCGCGGAGGCCAAGACCTACTCGGTCGACGAGAACCTGTGGGGGCGGACCGCGGAGGCGGGGCCGCTCGAGGACCCGTGGGTCGAGCCACCGGCCGACGCGTTCGCCTGGACCGCCGACCCCGCCGAGGCCCCCGACGAGCCGGCGGAGGTGACCCTGACCTTCGAGGGTGGCCGTCCCGTAGCCCTCGACGGCCGGCCGATGCAGCTCGTCGACCTCGTCGCGGCGCTGACGGCCGTCGCCGGCGCGCACGGGTTCGGGCGGGTCGACATGATCGAGAACCGCCTGGTGGGGATCAAGTCGCGCGAGCTGTACGAGGTCCCGGGCTCGCTCGCGCTGATCATGGCCCACCGCGAGCTCGAGGATCTCACCCTGGAGCGCGACCTCGCGCACGAGAAGGCCGCGCTCGAGCGGCGGTGGGCCGAGCTCTGCTACTACGGCCTGTGGTACGGGCCGCTCCACGGCGCGCTGCGCTCGTTCATGGTGTCGACCCAGTCGGATGTCACCGGCGAGGTCCGCCTTCGATTCTCCAAGGGGTCGGCCACGGTGACGGGCCGCCGGAGCCCTCGCGCCCTCTACGACCACGGCCTCGCCACCTACGAGGCAGGTGCCGACCGGTTCGACCAGCGGCTCGCCGAGGGGTTCGTCTCGCTCTGGGCGCTGCCGACGCGCGTGTGGGCCGCGCGCGACCGGGACGGCGCGGCCGATGCACCGATGCCCGCGCCGCTCCCGCCCGCCGCGCGCGAGCCCGCGACCCCCGAAAGGCAGGGGACGGCGCCCGCCCTCGAGCACGAGACCCCCGCGGTCCCCGCCCCGGCTGCGTTCTCCTCCGCGGTGTGGGGCGGCCGCTTCTCCGACGCCCCCGCCGAGGACGCGATGGCCTTCACCCGGTCGATCGGGTTCGACCGGCGGCTCATCGTCGAGGACCTCCTCTGCACGCGGGCGCACGTCGCCGCGCTCGCCCGGGGCGGGTTCGTCGACGACACCGAGGAGCAGGCGCTCGCCTCCGAGGTCGACCGCCTCCTCGGCGAAGCCCGCGCCGGCGCGTTCCCGTTCTCGGACGACGACGAGGACGTCCACGTGGCCGTCGAGCGGGTGCTGACCGAGCGCCTGGGCTCCGTCGGCGCGAAGGTGCACACGGCGCGGAGCCGCAACGACCTCGTCGCGACCGACCTCCGGCTCTGGTGCAAGGGAGCGGCGGGCGAGCTGGCCGCGCGAGCCCGCGGCCTCGGCGCGGCGCTCACCGACGTGGCCGCCGAGCACACGGGCACCCTGATCCCCGGTTACACGCACCTCCAGCGGGCCCAACCGGTGACGCTCGCCCACCACCTGCTCGCGCACGCGTTCCCGATGGCGCGCGACGCCGCGCGTCTCGATCGCGCCGCGGCGGCCGCCGACTCGTCGTCGCTCGGCGCCGGGGCGCTGGCCGGCTCCACCCTCGTGCTCGATCCGGAGGCCACGGCCGCCGACCTCGGCTTCTCGCGCGCGTTCGACAACTCGATCGACGCGGTCGCCGATCGCGACTTCGCGCTCGAGCTGCTGTCGGCGTGCGTCACGACCGCGGTGCACCTCTCGCGCCTCGGCGAGGACCTCGTCCTCTGGGCGAGCCCCGAGTTCGGCTTCGCCCGCCCCTCGGAGGCGTACGCGACCGGGTCGAGCATGATGCCGCAGAAACGCAACCCCGACGTCGCCGAGCTGGCGCGCGGCAAGGCGGGACGCGTCCTCGGCGACCTCGTGCGGCTCGCCACGGTGCTAAAGGGGCTCCCGCTCGCCTACGACCGCGACCTGCAGGAGGACAAGGAGGCCGTGTTCGACGCGTACGACGCGCTCGCGCCGGCGCTCGAGGCGATGGCGGGGATGATCCGCACGCTCGAGGTCGACGTCGAGCGCATGCGGTGGGCCGCCGAGGACCCCTCCCTCCTCGCGACCGACGTGGCCGAGCATCTCGTGTCCCGGGGCGCTCCCTTCCGCGAGGCCCACGAGGCGGTCGGCCGGATCGTCGCGCGCCTCGAGGCCGAGGGCCGCAGCTTGGCCGACGTGAAGCCCGACGAATGGTCGGGGCTCGACGCGCGGCTCGGGCCGGAGGTCCAGGACCTCTTGTCGGCCGAGGTCTCGATCGTGCGGCGGGCCACCCCGGGCGGGCCGTCCCGG
>DASWKG010000161.1:0-8508 GCA_036396755.1 Actinomycetota bacterium | reverse complement strand
TGGAACACGGCCTTCGTGAGCACGCCGAGGTAGTCGGCCAGGCCTTTGGGCTTGATCTGCGCCGGCGCTTCCATCCCTGCCCCCTATCAGTCGATGACTCCACCCTACCGACGAACGGGAGGAATCGGGATCGACCGCTCGGCTCAGCGCTCGCCGATCGGTGGCTGGTCGCCCCCGTCGGCCCGCTGCTGGAGGAACCGCTCGATCTCCGAGGCGAGGTCCTCGCCCGAGGGGCTCGGCTCGTCCGCGATGGTCTCCAGCCGCTCGACGTAGGCGCGCGACTCCGGGTTGTCGGTGACGGCCGCGTCCAGGGCCTCGCGCTGCGCCTTGGCCTCGTCGGGGAGCGAGCCGAGGGAGAACTCGACGCCGAGGTGTCGGCCGGCGTGTTCGAGGATGGCGATGGTGGCAGCCGGGAACGGGCCGGTCACGTAGTGCGGGACCTGGGCATAGAACCCCACCGCGGGGATGCCGCCGCCCGAGACGGCGAGCTCGATCGTGCTGAGTGCGGCGGAGGGGACCCGGAGGAGCCCGCCGGGGCCCTGCTGTTCGTCCTCGGCCAGGAGTCCCTGCTTCGACGCCGTGGCCAGGATGGGCACCGGCCGGGTGTGAGGCACGGCTGCGGGAATCGCGCCGAGGCTCACCCACTCCACCACGCCGAGCCGGAGCGCGATCTCGAACACGTCTTGCGAGAGCTCCCGCCACCGGAAGTCCGGCTCGGGGCCGGTCAGGACGAGGAGGTCGCGCCCGCCCACCCGCGCGCGCTTCAGCGCGAGGTCAGGCCAGACCAGCTCGGTCAGGGTGCCGTCGATGATGTCGAGGACGGGACGGCGGGCCCGGTAGTCGAACAGGACGTCGGGATCGAAGGTGGCGAGGGTCTCGCCGTCACCACCAATGAGCGCGGTCGCGGCCGTGGACGCCCCGGCCGCGTCGATCCACGCGTCGAACGCCGCGACGAGGGCCGGGGCGACGAGCGGATCCGCGGGCTCGGACAGGCGGTACAGGGGCACCGTCCAAGCATAGTGGTGGCCGGGTCGAGGGTTGCCGCCGATGCCCGGGAGCCGGGATCGGCTGCGGGCCGCCCGCTACGGGTTCCCGCCGGCGTTGCCCGACCCGTCTTCGCTCCGCCCGTCGCTGCTGTCGTCGGCCGTGTCGGTCCCCGACTCGCTCGCGCCGCCGCTCGCTTCGTCCGCGGTGTCGGTGCCGCCGCCGTTCGGCGTGTCGACCGGCGCGGCGCCCGCGGCCGCGGAGCTCTGCGCACCGTGATCCCCGGCCTGGCTCATCCCATCGCTCGCGGCTGTCGAGATCCTCGCTCCCTTGTCCACGCCGATCAGCTCGGTCCCGGTGGCGATCCGGGCGACCCGGCTCGCCGAGCTCGCGGGCTCGTCGTCACCGGCCGGGACCGTGATGCCCACCCTCGCCAACACGTCGGACGCGACGTCCTGGGCGGGGTCGGGGAGGGCGCCTGCGGCCGCCAGCCCGGTCGTGCCGGCCAGGGTGCCGGCGACCACGAGCCCGGCCACCTTCGCGCGGTACAGCTTCGACCTCATCTTCGACCTCCTTGGGGTCCGAGGGACGGAACCGGAGGGCGAGGCGCTGAGCGCCGTCGCCGCATCGGCCACGGCCTCGCCCTCCCGGGCGAGCTCCCGAGCGGTCGCCGGGGCGGCGGCGGCCCGAACCAGCCGGGCCACCTCGGCGTAGCCGGGCGGCGCGTCGTCCGGATCCACCAGACCGGCCAGGAGCCGGTCGGCGGTGCCGTCGTCCACCCACAGCCCTCGCATCTCGTCCTCGAAATCGCCCCAGGGGGTCATTCCGTTACCAGCTCCCGCGAGACCTGCCGGGCCAAGCGCCTCAAGGCTCGGTGCTGGAGGACGCGCACCGTCCCCGGGCGCTTGCCCATGATCTCCGCCACCTCGCCGACCCGAAGGCCACCGAGCACCCGCAGCAGGACCACCTCGGCCTGGTCCGGGGGGAGGGCGGCGATCCGGGCGAGCGCCGCCTCCGCGGTGAGCTCGGCCATGGCCTCCTCCTCGACGTCTCCCCGCCCGCCGTGCACGACCAGCCGCTCGGGCTCGGCCGGGAAGGTGGCTCGCCTGGACCGTCGCCGGCGGAGGTCGACCAGCCGGCGGCGGGCGATGGTGAAGGCCCAGGCCCGGAAGGCCCGGTCGTCTCCCTCGAACCGCCCCAGGCCGCGGGCCACGTCGAGCCACACCTCGGAGGCAAGGTCCTCGGCTTCGGAGGGCTCCACGGCCCGGAGGTACCGAAGGACCCGAGGGTGAAGGTCGCGGTACAGCTTGGCGAGGGCCCATTCGGCCCCGGCGCCAGCTGCGGCCAGGACATCGTCGAACGATGGTTCGAAGCTCATGGGGTTCGACCAGGGTATCCCGGATCGATCGGCCATGATGTGGCCGTGGAGAGGGAGCCGGGTAGGGTCGAGGTCATCGCCGGCCCCATGTTCGCCGGGAAGACCGAGGAGCTGCTGCGGCGGGTGCGGCGAGCCGTCATCGCCGGCCGAAGCGTCCAGGTCCTGACGCACGCGTTGGACACGCGGGAAGGCACGGACCGGATCGCGTCGCACGCCGGGCTCGACTACCCGTCGCGGGCCGTGCCGTCGGCGGCCGTCATCCCCGGATCGGTCCCCGCCGGGACCGAGATGGTCGCGATCGACGAGGCCCACTTCTTCGGGCCGGACCTGGTGGAGACCGTGGGCGAGCTGGCCGCCGCGGGGCTCGTGGTGATGGTGGCGGGCCTCGACGTCACGTTCGCCGGCCAGCCGTTCGAGCCGTTGCCGTCGCTCATGGCCCTGGCGGAGCGGGTGGACAAGCTCACGGCGATCTGCACGGTCTGCGGTGCAGACGCGATCTACCACGTCCGCGTGGCCCCAGCCGCGGCGAGCGACACCGACCTTGTCCCTGAACACGTGGGCGGCTCGGAGAAGTACCAGGCGAGGTGCCGACGTCACTTCGAGCCGCGTTGAGGTTCGCCCGGACCCGAACCCAGCGAGTTCTCAGGCCAACTTCAGCCTCCTCTCAGTCGGCGCGCGGGGCGAGATCGACCGCGAGGAGTTCCTGCGGGTGTGGGGCGACCTGGGCGGCCGCATGGCCGACGACCCGAGCCGTACGGAGGGTGAATGACATGGGAACCAGGTCCCTCCTCCTCAGGTGCGGCGGCGGTAGCTGGCGATGGCGAGTGGAACGAACACCGCCTGGATGGCGGCCAGCCAGATCACCGACTCGATCAGCGGCTCCCCGACCGGACCTCCCAGCATGAGCCCGCGCGTCGCGTCGACGACGGACGTGATCGGGTTGACACTTACGAACGCCTGCAACCACCCGGGCATCGTCTCTGGCCGAGCGAAGACCGAGCTGGCGAACGTGAGCGGCAGGATGATCATGAAGCCCCACGTGTTCACGGCCTCTGGGCTTCGCGCGGTGACCCCGATGAAGGCCATCGGCCAACACATCGTCACGCCGAACGCTGCGACCAGCAGGAAGGCGCCGACCGCGCCGGCCGCACCGCCCCCGAACCGGAACCCGAGGAGAACCCCGAAGCCGACGAGGATCAGCTCACCCCACAGGACCCGGACCCCGTCGGCCGCGACGCGCCCGCCGATCACCGCCGAGCGCGCGATCGGCAGCGAGCGGAACCGGTCGATCAGGCCACGCTGGAAGTCCACGTTCAGGCCGAGGGCAGTGGTGAACGGGGTGAACGCGATGCCCTGCACGAGGATCCCCGGGAGCGCGAACTGGAGGTACTCGCGACTCGAGCCCGCGATCGCCCCGCCGAAGACGTACACGAACAGCACGAGGAACATGAGCGGCTGGATCGTCATGCCGACGAGCTGCTCGGGGTCCGACTTGATGTGCAGCAGGTTGCGGCGCGCGATCGTCAGCGTGTTGCGGAGGACGTTCGCCCGCCCGGTCGGTGCCAGGGTGGTAGCGCTCATGCCGTGCTCCTTTCCGGCATCTCGCCGGCCTCGAGGTCTGCCTCGGCGAGGTGCCCGGTGATGGCCAGGAACACCTCGTCCAAGCTGGAGCGGCGAAGCGAGAGATCGTCGACGGCGATCCCCTCGTCGTCCAGGCGACGGATCACTTGCCCCAGCGCCGCGTGATCGTTGATCCTCACGGTCACGAGCTGCCCGTCACTGTGCGTGCCGTCGTCCCCGGCGAACGCGGCCAGGATGCGCTCGGTCGCCGCCAGGTCGGCGGGATCCGCTGGGCGCGCCTGGAGGACCTGCCCTCCGACCCGGGTCTTCAGCTGCTGCGGCGTCCCCGCCGCGATGACCCGCCCGTGGTCGATGACGACGATCTCGTCCGCCAGCCGGTCGGCCTCCTCCAGGTATTGCGTCGTCAGGAGCACGGTGGTGCCATCCGCCACCAGCCCGCGGATCATTCGCCACAGCTCGAGCCGGCTCCGCGGGTCGAGCCCGGTCGTGGGCTCGTCCAGGTACAGGAACCGGGGCCGGCCGACGAGGCTCGCGGCGAGGTCCAGCCGGCGCCGCATCCCGCCCGAGTAGGTCTTGACGACCTTGGTGGCGGCATCGGCCAGGTCGAAGGCCCCGAGCAGCTCCATTGCTCGACCACGCGCGTCGGACGCGGGGTAGCCGAGCAGCCGGCCGAGCATGTACAGGTTCTCCTGGCCCGAGAGCAGCTCGTCGACGGCCGCATACTGGCCCGTGAGCCCGATGAGCCGACGCACCTGGCCGGGCTGGCGGACCACGTCGTAGCCGCCGACCGAGGCTCGGCCCGAGTCCGGGCGGATCAGGGTGGAGAGCACCCGGATGGCGGTCGTCTTGCCGGCCCCGTTCGGACCGAGCAGGCCGAACACGGTGCCCTCCCGCGCCACCATGTCGATGCCGTCGAGCGCCCGGACCTTGCCGAACGTCCTGACGAGGCCCTCGGCCTCGATCGCAGATGTCGTCATGCGGTCACCTCCCTTTCGATTCCGGACGGAACGCCGGAATTACGTTGATCAGTTCTGAAGACCCGATTTCGTCGTGAAACTCATCGGAGCCCGCGGAAGAACTCCCGCAGGTCCCAGATCAGCAGGTCGGGTGCGTCCGTGGCGGCGAAGTGGCCACCGCGGTCGGACACCGACCAGTGGACGATGTTGTTCGCGCGCTCGGCGAAGCGCCGGATGGTGTGGAAGTCGTTCTTGAACACGGCCACGCCGGTCGGCACGGTGTTCGGCACCTCTCGGTACCCGGCGCCGGTGCGCGCGTCCTCATAGTACTGGCGGGCGGACGACCCGGCCGTCGCGGTCAGCCAGTACATCATCACGTGGGTGAGGAACCGGTCGCGATCGACGCCGTCCACGTTCTCGCCGGCGAACCCCATGAACAGCTCGCTGTTCCAGGCGAGCTGGCCGGCAGGAGAGTCGGTGAGTGCGTAGGCGAGCGTCTGGGGACGAGTCTGCTGGATCTTCAGGTAGCCCGCCCTGTCCTCGAAGCCCGAGAGGATCTGAAGAGCCTCCTTGTCGAAGTCGGAGAGATCGGCCATCTCGGCCGGGTCCCCGGACGGGAACGCGAAGATCTGCAAGACGTGCACGCCCACGAGACCAGCTGGCTTCAGGATGCCCAGCTCGCGAGAGATCAGCGCGCCGGCGTCACCGCCGTGGGCGCCGTAGCGCTCGTATCCCAGACGGTTCATGAGCTCGGCCCACGCCCTGGCGATGCGGGCGCTGTCCCACCCGGTGTCTGGGGTCGGACCGGAGAACCCGTAGCCGGGGATCGACGGGACCACGACGTCGAAGGCGTCGGCCGGATCGCCCCCGTGGGACCGGGGATCCGTGAGCGGCCCGATCACGTCCAGGAACTCGGCGACCGAGCCCGGCCATCCGTGCGTGAGGATCAGCGGCAGCGCGGCGGGTTCGGGTGAGCGCATGTGCAGGAAGTGCACGTTCGTGCCGTCGATCGTGGTGGTGAACTGGGGGAACTCGTTGAGGAGGGCCTCGTGCTTTCGCCAGTCGTACGAGGTTCGCCAGTACTCGGCCAGCTCCTTCACGTACCCGAGGGCCACGCCGTAGCTCCACCCGACGCCCGGTAGCTCTTCGGGCCAGCGGGTGCGGGCGAGCCGGTCATGCAGATCCTCGAGGTCGGCCTCGGAGACGTCCATCCGGAACGGCCGGATCTCTGTGTCGAAACGCTCGGCGGCGATCATGGTCGCTCCCTCCCCGTGCCGGCCGCGCCCTCGGCGGCCACTCGGTCCTCAACGCTAGAGCGGGATGAGGACGGTTTCGGTCCTAATCCCAAGATATGCTCGGGAACCTGAGATGGGCAGAGTACGAGACGAGTGCAGGCCGAACCTGGTGCCGAGGTGGATCCCGCGACTTCGACCCGGCGGCGACGACGAGCCGAGATGAGCGCCCTTGGAGCGACGCGTCCCGCCACCCGACTTCTCGCCATGCTCGAGGTGCTCGAGACGCGGGGGCGCGTCAGCGGGCGCGAGCTCGCGGAGCGCCTGGAGGTCGACCCGCGCACGGTGCGCCGCTACGCCGTCAAGCTCGAGGAGCTCGGCATCCCCGTCGAGGCCGAGCGAGGACCCTACGGGGGCTACCGCCTGCGCCCCGGCTTCAAGCTCCCGCCGCTCATGCTCACGGACGCGGAGGCCACGGCCGTCGTCCTCGGCCTGATCGTCAGCCGCCAGACCGGGATCTCGATCGAGGAGTCGGCGATCGAGGAAGCGCTGGCGAAGATCCTCCGCGTCCTTCCCACCGAGCTCCGAGAGCGGGTCGGCGCTCTCGAGGGGAGCCTGGGGATGACCTGGAGGCCGAGGGAGCCGCAGCCGCCGGCGACCGAGGTCGTCCTCACCCTCGCCTCGGCGATCCGAACGAAGCGGCGCGTCCGCATGCGTTACGCGACGCCCGGACGCGAGGAGACCGAGCGGACGGTCGACCCATACGGGATCGTATTGCACGGCGGCCGCTGGTACCTCGCTGCCCACGACGACCGCTCGCGCGAGGTGCGGACGTTCCGCGTCGACCGCGTGCGCTCCGCCGAGGCGCGCCCCGAGCGCGCGGCTGTGCCCGACGGCTTCGACGCCGCGGACCACGTCGCCCGGTCGATCGCGCGCGTGCCGTGGGGGTGGGAGATCGAGGTCGTGTTCGAGACCACGCTGGAGGAGGCGAGGCGCCGGATCCCCAGGACGATCGGGGACCCGGAGGAGACAGAGGGCGGGGTGCTGCTTCGAGCCCGATCCGACGACCTCGACGCCGCCGCCCGCATGCTGGCCTCGCTGGGGTGGCCGTTCACCGTCCGGCGCCCCGACGAGCTGCGCGCGTCGCTTCGGAAGCTCGCCACCCAGCTGGACGCCTCGTCACGAGACCGACAACCGGTGGCTCGGAAAAGGAACTAGCTTGAGCAGCGGGCTCAGGCGAACCAGTCGTCGAACGAGCGGCGACGAGCGACTCGGAAGCGGTCTGCGGGGGCGCGGACCAACCACGCCAGCTCCTCACCGAGGTCGCCCGGACGGGCCGCAGCGCTGCGGTAGGCGATCGATGCCTCCCCCTGATCCCACGCCGCCTGTCCCACGGGCCGGCACCGATCCCACCCGACTTCGGCGCCGTCGGCCTCACGAGGGTAGGTGACGGGGAGGCCGGCCGCTCGGCATCCGGCGTCGGTGACGACGTCCACGGCGCGGTGGGTGCGGACGTCGGTCTCGACCAGGACCGGGCGCCGTTCGGGCAGCAGGTCGAGCGGCGAGTACGGCAGCCCGTCGAACCGGCGCAGCACGTTCGCCCGGGCGATCTCGACGGTCGAGCAGAGGTAGACCACCGGGAACGAGTCGGGCGGGTTCCACCGGGCGCCGCGCTCGGCCGCGAACCTCCCGTCGAGAGGCCGCCGCCACGACGGGTCGGCGACGCGGAGGTACCGCCCGCCGCGGACGACGTGCCGGAACCTCACCGCGCGTCAGGCGGTCCAGGCCCAGTCGAACGAACGGCGGACGCTCTCCAGGAGCTCCAGGTGGCGGTCGGCCGCGATCAGCTCCAGCATCGAGCGGCCCTCGTACGCCTCGGCCGGGGCCCGAACCGCCCCCCGGATCCGCTCGGGACGGAGGTTCCGCTCCAGCAGGTCGGCGATCTCCCAGATGGCGAGGAGCTTCGGCTGCCGGGCCGCGGGGACGCCTTCCTCGAGCCACTGCTGCACGGCCTGCCGGCGAACGCCGAACAGCCGCGCGACGTCGGTGACGGTGAGGCCCCAGGCATGCACGAACCGGTCAAGCTCGGATCCGGCCCGGGAGAGCTCGGCCAGGACCGTCCGCGCGAACCGCCGGTAGTCCACGGACCGGGGCGGGGCGACCGGCGCCGCTCGGGTGATCGTCACTGGCTCCATGTCGGGGATGATGCCCGCCGCCGCCGACACGAGGGCCCGAAGGGGGCCGGCCGGGTCGAACGGCGCGGTGAGCGCGAGGTGGTCGAGCACGTCCGGGGCCGAGGGCGGCACGCCGGGGCGCTCGGAGACGATGGCTCGCACCAGCTCGCGCCACGCGCGCGCGTAGCGCCGGCCCGCGCGCT
>DASWKG010000160.1:0-9797 GCA_036396755.1 Actinomycetota bacterium | reverse complement strand
CGCGGCGGGCGACCCCGCCGGCATCGCCAGCGCGGCGACGAGCACGGCCGCCGCGAGCGGGCGGGCCCTCACGAGCGTCGCCGCGCGGCCGGCGACAGCCACGGCGGGTCCCATCCTCGGTCGGCGTCGTCGATGGTGGTCCCGGGGGGGACGAGCTCGTCGATCGCGTCGAGGACGTCCGCGTCGAGCCGCACGTCGGCCCCCGCCAGCAGGTCGTCGAGCTGCTCGGGGGTCCGCGGGCCGATGATGGCCGACGTCACCCCGGGGTGGGCGAGGGTGAACGCGATCGCCAGGTGCGTGAGTGAGATGCCGGCCTTGTCGGCGACGGTCGCGAGCTGCTCCACGATCTCCTGCTTGCGCCGCACCTCGGGGCGCGACACGTCGAAGCGATCGTGCAGCCTGCCTCGCCGCCGGTACCGAACGGCGCGGGAATCCGCGGGCGGCTCCTCGCCCTTGCGGTAGCGGCCGGCGAGCCATCCGCCGGCGAGCGGGCTCCACACGATCACGCCCATCCCGTAGCGCCGCGCGACCGGGAGCACCCCGCGCTCGATGTGCCTCGTGAAGACCGAGTACGGCGGCTGCTCGCAGACGAACCGCTCCAGGCCCCTGCGCTCCGCGACCCACTGCGCCTCGACCATCTGGAACGAGGGGAAGGTCGACGAGCCGATGAACCGCACCTTCCCCTGGCGGACGAGGTCGGTGAGCGCGCCGAGCGTCTCCTCGATGTCGACGGAGGGATCGGGGCGGTGGATCTGGTAGAGATCGATGTGGTCGGTCCCGAGCCGGCGGAGGCTGTCCTCGACCTCGCGCATGATCCACAGGCGCGAGTTGCCGCGCTCGTTGAGGCCGCGGCCCATCGCGCCGTGCACCTTCGTCGCGAGCACGACCTCGTCGCGCCGGCCCTTGAGCGCGCGCCCGACGATCTCCTCGGACTCGCCGGCCGAGTACACGTCGGCGGTGTCGATGAAGTTGACGCCCGCATCGATCGCGCGGTGGATCATGCCGACGCCCTCGTCCACGTCGGTGTTGCCCCACGACCCGAACATCATCGCGCCGAGGCAGTGGGTGCTCACGCGCACGCCGGTTCGGCCGAGCGACCGGTATTCCACGGGACGAGGCTACCGCACGCGGGCGGTCAGGCCGGGCGGAGCTCGCGGAGGTCTTCGGGGAGGTGCGGGTGCAGGGCCTCGGGCAGGGCGACCGAGCCGTCCTCGCGCTGGCCGTTCTCGAGGATCGCGATGATCGTCCGCCCCACCGCGCAGGCGGTGCCGTTCAGCGTGTGCACCGGCCGGTTCCCGCCCTCACCGCGCACCCGGCACTCGAGGCGCCGGGCCTGGTAGTCGGTGCAGTTCGAGCACGAGGTCAGCTCGCGATAGCGCTTCTGTCCGGGGAGCCAGACCTCGAGGTCGTACTTCTTGGCGGCCGACGCGCCGAGCTCGCCGGTGCACACGTTCACGATGCGGTACGGCAGCCCGAGCCCGGCGACGATCTCCTCCTGCAGAGAGCGCAGCAGCTCGTGCTCGTCCCACGACGCCTCCGGCATCGTGAACGAGAACATCTCGACCTTGTCGAACTGGTGGACACGGAAGATGCCGCGCGTGTCCTTGCCGTGCGTCCCCGCCTCGCGGCGGAAGCAGGTGGAGTAGCCGGCGTAGCGTCGCGGGAGCGCGCCGGCCTCGAGGATCTCGTCCTGGTGCAGGCCGGCGAGCGGCACCTCCGAGGTGCCGACGAGGTACAGGTCGTCGTCGCGGGTGACGTAGATCTGCGCCTCGTCGGTGGGGAGGAACCCGGTGCCGTACATCGCCTCCTCGCGGACGAGCACCGGCGGGATCACCGGGGTGAACCCGCGCGCGGCGAGCAGGTCGAGGCAGTAGCGGACGAGCGCCCACTGCAGCCAGACCCCGGGACCGAGGAGGTACGCGAAGCGGGCCCCCGAGACCCTCGCGGCGCGCTCGAGGTCGATCATGCCGAGCGACTCGCCCAGCTCGACGTGGTCGCGGGCCGCGAAGGCGAGCGCCGCCGGCTCGCCGGTGTCGGTCACGACCACGTTGTCGTCGTCGGACTCGCCCTCGGGGACCGACCCGTGCGGGACGTTCGGCAGGCGCGCGAGCAGCGAGTCGAGCGCCTCCTCGGCCTCGCGGAGCTTCGGCTCCAGCTCCGCGAGGCGGTCGGACACCTGCTTCACGGCGGCGATCTTCCCCTCGCGCTCCTCGCCCTTCGCGCCGCCGATCTCCTTCGACGCGCGGTTCTGCTCGGCGCGCAGGTCGTCGATCTCGGCGATCAGCTCGCGCCGCTCGCGGTCGAGGCCGAGCAGGCGGTCGATGTCGTCGGCCAGCTCGGGCGTTCGGCGCGCGAGGCCGCGGCGGAACGGCTCGGGGTCCTCCCGGATCGCGCGGAGGTCGAGCATCAGGCTGGCTCGCGGCCCATCAGGAGGCGGCGACCGGCGTGCCGGCGCTCGCCCGGCGGATCGCCTCGGCCTCCTCCTCGGACAGGTTGTGCTCGGAGGCGCCGGCGACGACGGGCTTCGCGTAGCAGCGGGTGTCGGACCGCCCGTTGATCGAGGTCACGACCACCCCCCCGCCCGTCCCGTCGAGGAGCGCCAGCGAGAACGACAGCCGCCCGCCCATGTCCTCGAACGCGTCGTAGCGGACGAGCCCCACCTGCTGGAGCGGGCCGCGCAGCAGCTCGCGCAGGTTCGCGTCGGCCTCGGCGAGCGCGGCGACCTCCTGACGGAGGCGCGCGATCGCGCGCTCGTGCTCCTCGACCCGGATCACCGCGCGGTCGCCGGCCGGCAGCGCCTCGGCCGAGCGCCGCGGCCCCTTCTGCGAGGCGAGGATCAGCAGCGCGAACGCCGCGAGCGCGACCGCGACGAACACGAGCAACGTCAGGACCTGGGGGGAAAGGGTCATCGGGACGGCAGTATATCGCCGGACCCGAGCGGGTCGCAGAGCGAGCACGGCGACAGGCCGCGGCGCGCCGCGGTCTCGGGCTTGAGCCGCCGGGCGGTCTTGCCCTCGAGCAGGCGGCAGCCGGGGCGATGGAACGAGGAGGCCCCCGCCGGCACGAGCACGAGGCCGTCGGACGGCGCGGGCGCGCGCGGTGCGACCGGCGCGACGCCCAGCGCCTCCAGCTCCTGGACCTCGTCGACGAGGCGGCGCAGGAGCCGCGACTGCCGCCCGAGGGCGTGCGCGATGAGCAGCGCGCTCCCGAACACGACGAGCGCCAGCCCGAGGAGCCCTCCGCTGAGCAGGTACGGCACCTGGAGCCCGACGTGGACGGTGCCCGACGCGCCCAGGTAGCCGACCACGATCGCCACCAGCCCGCCGGCCACGAGCGTCGAGCCCAGCAGGAACTGCCAGAACCGGGCCAGGAAGGCGAGCCAGCCCTGCGGCGAGGAGCCGTTCACTCCGAGAGCACCTCCAGCGACTTCAGCGCGGTCAGGCCGATCACGAGCAGGAGCGCGAGGAGCGCCGACAGCAGGACGCCCCCCGACGGAACGCCGGACGCGAGGAAGCCGGCGAGGGGAGCCACCGGCACGCCGGCCTCGGGAGCGACCGAGTCGGGGGCCGCGGGCGAGCCCGCCGAGCCTCCGGAAGCCGGCGCCGTCGTCGGGAGCTGGGTCGTCGTGCTCGACCCCGTGACCGGGCCCGTTCCGCCGGCCCCGCTCGATCCGCCCGCCTCCGCCTCACCGCCTCCCGCGCCCCGGCCCCCAGGGCTCGCGAACGCCGGGAGGGCCGTGGCCTCGGCGCTCGCGATCGCGAGGGCGACCGGCACGCGCAGGACGTCGGCGCCGGTCGTGCCCTCGGGGAGCTGGTCGGGCAGGTTCCTCCGCCGGACGTCGAGCGAGAACGCGTAGGCCTCGGCGGTCGAGCCGCGCGCCGTCCGGCGGGCCCGCTCCCGCCCCGGCGAGAGACGGAACCCGGCCTCCCCGAGCGCCTGGTCGAGCGCCTCCGAGATCGCGGCGACCTCCTCCCGGCCCACGCGCCGGTCGGCGATCTCGATGCCGCCCCGGCCGATCCGGGCTCGGAGGTCGCCGACGGTGACCGAGCCGACGCCCGCCGCGGCCGCCGCCTCGCCCGACGACGAGGCCGATGCGCGCCCGTGCGCCGAGTCCACGCCGACCAGCCCCCCCAGAAGGTCGAGCCCGTGCACGATCGAGGTGGCGCTCCCGGTGGCCGCCGCCGCGCCCCTCGTCTCCGAGGCCGACGATGCGGACCGGATCTCGATGAGGAACGGCGTGGGTGGATCGGCGGCAGGACCGAGGGCGACCGCGAGGGCCCGGACGGCCGCCGACTGCTCGGGGGTCATCGGGATCGCCGCGAGCCGCGCGATCGCCGCGTCCGCCGTCGCTCCCCGGGCGGTGGCCTCGGCGGCCTGGCCGGCGGCGCGCACGAGCACCGGCGAGCCCGGCTCGTCCATCTCGATCGACGGCGGCGCGCCGTCACCCCCCGCCGAGGGGTGCGTGGCGGTCGCCTGGAACGGGTAGTCGGGCAGCTGGCACAGGCGGTCGCCGGAGAGCACGCACACGATCGTGCCGAGCTCCGCCGCCTCCGGGTCCCACAGGAACGAGCCGAGCGCCTCGGAGGCCGGCCCGGGCTCGAGCCGCGCCGACGCGAACGGCACGGACAGGTTGAGGATCGAGACGGGGAACAGCTCCTCGTGATCGTAGAAGCCGTGGACGGCAACCGCCGTCGCCTGCGCCCGGTGCAGCTCGGCCCGCCGGGCGCCGGCGGCCTCGAGGCCGGCCCCCGGGACGAGCACCATCGCGACCGCGGCGACCAGCACGGCACGGCGCGCGCTCACGCCGCTCCCCCCAGATAGACGTCCGCGAGCCCCGCGTGATGCGCGAGCTCGCCGGGCTCGCCGGCGAACACGCAGCGGCCCTTCCGCAGGACGTAGACCAGGTCGGCCGCCTCCAGCGCCCGGTGCACGTACTGCTCGACCAGGACGACGGCGGTCCCCGCGGCCCGGAGCCGCTCGATCGCCTCGAAGACGCGGTCGACGAAGCGCGGCGCGAGGCCCAGCGATGGCTCGTCGAGGAGGGCGAGCCGCACGCGGCTCGAGAAGGCGGCGGCCCGCGCGAGCATCTGCTGCTCGCCGCCCGACAGGGTGCCGGCCTGCTGATCGAGCCGCTCGCCCAGCACCGGGAAGGCCTCGACCGCTCGGTGACGGGCGCCTTCCATCCCGCGGAGGCGCAGGTTCTCCGCGACGGTGAGGGACGGGAAGATCCCTCGGCCCTCGGGGACCAGCATGATCCCGTGGCGGGCCCGGTCGTGAGCCGCGAGGCCGGTCACGTCGCGGCCGTCCAGCAGCACGCGTCCCGCGTCGGGCCGGTGCAGCCCCGCCAGCACCCGCAGGAGCGTGCTCTTGCCGGCGCCGTTCGGACCGAGCAGGGCCACGAGGGAGCGCGGCGGGACCGCGAGCGTCACGCCCCGCACCGCCCGCAGGCCCCCGTAGGAGGCGCGGACGTCACTCGCCTCGAGCAGCGCCGGCACCGGTCACCTCCCTCCCCAGGTACGCCGCCCGGACCGCCGGGTCCCGCTTGACGTCGGCGGGCGCGCCGCGGGCGATCAGGCGGCCGAAGTCCATCACCTCGACCCGGTCGCACACCTCCATCACCAGATCGACGTCGTGCTCGACGAGCAGGACGCCGAGGCCCTCGGCGGCGAGCCCGGACAGCGCCCCGGCGAGGCGCGCGGTCTCGGCCTCGTCGAGCCCGCTCGCCGGCTCGTCGAGGAGCAGGAAGCGCGGGCTCGTGCACAGCGCCCGTCCCAGCTCGACGAGCCTCCCGATCCCCAGGGGAACCTCGTCGGCCCAGCGCCCGGCGACGTCCTCGAGGCCGAGCCGGGAGAGCATGCGCTCGGCGACGCCGGCGGCCCGGCCGCGACGCGTCCGACCGGCGAGATCGGCCACGAAGTCGGCCTCGCCGAAGCTCGCCTCCGCTCCCACCTGGAGGTTCTCGGACACCGTCATGTGACGGAAGAGCTCGAGGCGCTGGAAGGTTCGGGCCACGCCGGCGCGCGCCCGGCGCTCGGGACCCCACCCGGTGACGTCCGCGCCGTCGAGGTGCACGGTCCCCTCCTGGGGCACCGAGAAGCCCGACAGGACGTCGAGCAGGGTGGTCTTCCCCGCGCCGTTCGGGCCGATGAGCCCGACGACCTCGCCCGGGTCGAGGGCGAGCGAGACCTCGCGGACCGCCACCAGGCCGCCGAAGCGCACGGTCGCGTCACGCACCTCGAGCAACCGCCACCTCCGTCTCTGTCTCTGTCTCTGTCTCTGCCGGACGGTCGCCGTCGTAGGCGGCGGAGACGCGGCCGAGCGCGGGGCGCAGCGTCCGGACCCGATCGGCCGTCGCGGCGATCCACCCCACGATGCCGCGATCGCTGCGCGCGAGCAGCACGGCGCCGAGGCCGAAGCCGAGCTGGGACACCGCACCGACCTCGCCCGAGCCCACCGCCCACAGCGCGGCGGCCGCGACGGCGCCCCACACCGACCCCGTGCCGCCGATCACCGCGACCGACAGCCAGACGAGCGCGAGCACCGGGTGGAACTGCTGGAAGGTGACGAGCCCCTGCAGCCCGCCGATCGCCGCCCCGGCCACGCCGCACATGAAGGCCGCGAGCGAGAACACGGCGAGGCGGTAGAGCGGGATGCTGACGCCGATCGCCGCCGCGCCGGCCTCGCTGTCGCGGATCGCGGCGAGCACGCGCCCCGACGGGCTGCGATGCAGGTTGCGCGCGATCGCGATCATCACCGCCGCGATCGCGAGCAGCACGTAGTAGTAGGCGTGGTCCGAAGCGGCGAGCGAGGGCCGAGGCACGACGGTGCCGTCGGTCCCACCGGTGAGCCGCGACTCGAAGATGCGGGTGACGACGATCCCGAACCCGAAGGTGAGCAGGGCGACGTGGAGGCCCTGCAGGCGGATGGCCGGGAGCGCGACGAACACCGCGACCGGCACCGCCGCCAACCCCGACAGGAGCATCGCGAGCCCGAAGGGGATGCCGAGGTGCTGGGCGAACAGCCCCATCGTGAACGCGCCGGTCCCGACGAAGGCGGTGTGAGCGAGGGAGATCTGCCCCGACAGCCCCGAGAGCAGGACGAAGCTCGCGAACACCCCGGCCATCGCGAGCCCCAGCTCCACCCGCCCCAGCCAGCGGCCTCCGAGGAACGGCCCGGCGAGCGCGAGGGCGCCGAGGAGCGCGACCAACGGCACCCACCGCATCCGCCGGGCCTCGGGCGCGGCCCGCGGCGGCGGCGCGGACGGCTCGGCGCTCACGCGGCGCACCCACCGCCCCAGGCTCGAGCGCGGCACGAGCGCGGCGATCGCCATCACCGCGAAGATCAGCGCGAACGGAACCGCCGGACGGATCGCGAGGCACGCCTCGCACCCGTTCGGCAGGTACGCGCTCGAGAGCTCCTCGAGGAACGCGATCAGGAAGCCGCCGACGAGCGTGAGCCCGAAGCTCTCGAGGCGGCCGAACAGCGCGGCCGCGAACGCCTGGATGACGAACAGCGTGAGGACGTAGGCGTCGAGGCCGAGCACCGGGGCGAGCAGGATGCCGGCGAGCGCGGCGGTCGAGAACCCGAGCGCCCACGACACGCCCGAGACCCGCGCCGTGTCGATCCCCGAGAGCTCCGCCATCTCGGGGCGGTCGACGCTCGCGCGCACCTTCAACCCGAACGGGGTCCACCGGACGATCGCGCCGAGCACCGCCAGCGTGAACACGCTGACCGCGAGGATCGACACCTGGTCGAGGCCGAGGTGCACGTCGCCGAACACGCGCACGCTCCCCGGCGGGAACAGCGGCGGCAGGAAGCGCGACTCCGCCCCCCAGATCAGCGACGCGGCGCCCTGCAGGGCCACGAGCAGCCCGACCGTCACGACCACCTTCACCGAGGTCGCCGCGTCGCGGAGTTGACGGAACACCAGCCGCTCGAGGACCAGCCCCATGAGCGGCGCGAACACCACCACCACGAGCGCCGCCGCCCACCCCACCGGCAGCCCCCAGACCACCCACGCCTGGTAGAAGAGGTACGCCGAGAACATGCCGACCGCGCCGTGGGCGAAGTTGAAGACGCGGGACGTGCGATAGGTGAGCACGAGCCCCGACGCGGCGAGCGCGTACACGCCGGCGACCGGGGCCGCGACGATCAGCACGCCGATGAGCTTCTCCATCACGGCCCCACCGGTGGTCCGGTGACGTCACCGGACGCGTAGAACTTCCCGCACCCCCAGCCGCGCTCCATGAAGAACCCGGCGGGGCGCACCTCGACCAGCACGTTGCAGTGGTAGATGAGCCGGCGCGAGGGCGTGTTCGGCCCGATCGTGCCGCCCCCGGTCCAGTCCCTCACCGCGTCCATCGCCTCGAAGAACCGGCGGCGGGTCAGCTCGGGGCCGACCTCCTCGAGCACCTCGACGAACAGCTTCGCCGAGAGCCACCCCTCGAGGCCGAACGAGGACGGACGGCACCCGGGGCAGTAGTTCCGGAGGTGGTCGAGGTAAGAGCGGACCTCGTCGTTCGGGCTCGTGAACGGCAGGTGTGGTGAGCGCATCCAGATGTGCTGCGACCGCACGCAGTCGGGGCCCACCCGCTCGATGAACTGGGGGTCGTAGCTCGAGATCTCGACGTGCACGACCTTCGGGTACCACTCCTGCTGGCACATCGCGCGGACGAGCTTCACGTTGCCGTTCAGGTCCATCGACGACCACACCGCGTCGACGCCCGCGTCCTGCATGTCCTGCACGTCGCCGGCGTAGGAGAACTGCGCGGCCGAGTGCTCGCCCCGGTACACGTCGTCGCGGCCGCCCAGGCCGAGCGTCCTGGCGAGCGCGTCGGCGACCGCGAGGCCCTGGTCGCGCGAGATCTCGACGTCGAGGTAGTGCACCGCCGGCGTGGTGAGCCCCGTGCGCTCCTCGAGCCACTCCCAATCGACGCAGCAGCCGTAGATGCCCGGCTTCAGCGATCCCATCGGCGAGTAGAAGCCGTCGTCCTGCGACCGGCAGTACGAGAGCGCGAACGTCCCGATGTCGGGGACGCCGTCGGGGGGCCGCTGGCCGTCCATGAATCCGCATCCACCGGAGTCGGCGGCCGAGAGGTTGCCGAGCATCGCGAACACGCGGTCCTCCTCGGCGAGGTGGCGCACGTTCTCGCCGTAGCGCTGCGCGTTCAGCCCGTCGTTGTGGACGTGGAAGTCGATCCGGCGTCCGCACACGCCGCCGCGCTCGCGGTTCACCATGTCGAGGTAGGCCGCGACGGCGTCGACCGCCGGGCGGAACTGCCCGGGGATCAGGCTCGACTCGGCGTAGGTCGCGCCGACCGCGATCGAGGTGGCCGTCACCCCGGTGTCGGTGGCGCCGCCGGTCCCCGAACACCCGCTCGGCGACCGCTCGCCGGGAGCGGTGGGCGCGGGGCCGCCGCTCGCCGGGCCGCCGGGCGATGCATCGCCGGTCGCGACCGTCTCGCCGCGGGGCTCACCGTCGCCGGAGTCGGGCTCGTCCGGCCCGGGACGATCGCCGGCGCTCTCCCCCGGCATCGGCGCCGCCTCTTGCATGTCGTCGCCCACGGGGGCTCCCGATCGCGCGGAGGCGAGGGCGGCCCGAACCTCATCCTCGGGCACGCGCGTGCCGCAGGACGCGAGCACCAGGGCGGCGGCGGTGACGGCGAGCCACGGCCGGGCGCCCGCACCGAACGATGCGAGCGCCGACCGGGCGGTGCGGGGGCGCATCGGGCTTCACACTCCCAGGGTCGAGGGTCCGGCCGGTCGGCTTCCGTGTGGATGATGCCCCGACCGGGCCG
>DASWKG010000159.1:0-3323 GCA_036396755.1 Actinomycetota bacterium | reverse complement strand
AACTGATCAGGCAGGCGTAGGGGCCCGTCCACCCGCCCCCGCCACGATCGAAGGAGGAAGCATGGCCCGCACCACGAGCCGGCACACGGCCCGGCGTTCGGTGTTCCTGTCGGCACCGCTGCTGATCGCGGCGGTGCTGGTTTCGGCGAGCAGCACCACCGCCCCGGCGAAGTCGAAGGACGACGAGCTGTCGAAGCACGACCACCAGCTGCTGGCCGAGGCCGCGGCCGACGGCGTCGCGCGCGTGAGCGTGCTGTTCGCCGTGGCGCCGGAACAGATCGATGCCGTGGCCGCGGACCTCGAGTCCCTCGGCAGCGTCATCCGGACCCGGGAGGCCGAGATCGGCTACCTCCGGGCCATGGTTCCGCTCGAGCGGGTCGCGACGGCGGCCAAGACGGCGGGCGTCCAGGCCGTGGACGTCGACGAGACCATCGCCCTGGAGGACCCGACGCCGGCCGGCTCGCAGCCGCCCACGCCGCAGGTGCCGCCCGGCGTGGCCACACCACGGGTCAACCCCTACATGCCCACCGGCGACACGGGCGCGGCGCAGTTCGCGCAGGCCAACCCCGAGTGGGACGGACGCGACATCACCATCGGGGTCCTCGACACGGGGATCGACCTCGTCCACCCTGCGCTGCAGTCCACCACGACCGGCGAGCCCAAGATCGTCGACTGGGTCACGTTCACGCACCCCACCGACGACGAGGACCCGACCTGGGTCCCCATGACCACCGAGGTGAAGGGCCCCTCGTTCACCTTCGAGAGCCTCACCTACACCGCCCCCTCCGACCACAAGTTCCGCATCGGGCTCTTCGACGAGCGGGACTTCCGCCTGGGCGGCGAGCTCGCCACCGACGTCAACCGCGACGGCAACCCGCCCGGCTCGAGCGGGCTCTTCGCCGTGCTCTGGGAGCGCGGCCCGGGGCGGGTCTGGGTCGACACCGACCAGGACCTCGACTTCACCGACCAGGCCGGGATGCGCGCCTACGGCAAGGACCACGACATCGGGCTCTTCGGCACCGACAACCCCGCGACGCCCGTGAAGGAAGAGGTGCCGTTCGTCGTCCAGCCCGAGGCGAAGCATGACGCCGTCAACATCGGGATCGTGTCGGGTGCGCACGGGACGCACGTGGCGGGGATCCTGGCGGCCAACGGGCTCTTCGGCGGCGACATGGCCGGCGCCGCGCCCGGGGCCCAGCTGGTCTCGGTTCGCGTCTGCCTGTTCATCACCGGCTGCACGTCCCACGCCCTGATCGAGGGGATGATCTGGGTCGTCGAGAAGGCCAAGGTCGACGTCGTCAACATGTCGATCGGAGGCCTTCCCGCGCTCAACGACGGCAACAACGTGCGCGCGGTCATCTACAACCGCCTGATCGACAAGCACGACGTGCAGATGTTCATCTCGGCCGGCAACAGCGGGCCCGGGACGAACACGGTCGGGGACCCGTCGGTCGCGACCGACGTCATGAGCGTGGGCGCCTCCGTGACCGACGACACGTGGGAGTCGAACTACGGCTCCTCCTCCCCGTTCACCGACAACCTGTTCCCGTTCAGCTCCCGCGGCCCCGCGGAGGACGGCAGCTTCAAGCCGAACATCGTGGCGCCCGGGTCGGCGATCTCCAGCACGCCGGAGTGGCAGCCGGGCGGGCCCGTCGTGGGTACGTACGCGCTGCCGCCCGGGTACTCGATGTTCAACGGCACGTCGATGGCGTCCCCGCAGGCCGCGGGAGCGGCGGCCCTTCTCCTGTCGGCCGCCCACGACGAGCACGTGAAGGCCGACCCCGAGCGGCTCCGCCTCGCGCTCGGCTCGACCGCTCGTTTCCTCTCCGGCTACGGCGCGTTCGAGCAGGGCACCGGCCTGATCGACGTGGCGGCGGCCTGGGACCTGCTTCAGCAGGATCCCAAGCCGGTGAGCATCGATCCCTCCGTGCCCGTCGACACCTCGCTCGACCAGTTCCTGGCCACGCCCGGGATCGGGACCGGCATCCACGACCGCGAGGGCGTCGATGTCGGCGCCGCGTACACGAGGACCTACACGTTCACGCGGACCTCCGGCCCCGGTGGCCCGGTCACCTACGACGTGAGCTGGACCGGAAACGACGGGACGTTCTCGGCGCCGGCCCAGGTGGTCCTCGGCAAGAAGCAGCCAACGTCGCTCGACGTGGCAATCAACCCGACGGCCCCGGGGGCGCACTCGGCGATCCTGAACCTCGACGACCCGTCGACGCCGGGCATCGACGAGCGAACGATGAACCTCGTCGTCGCGCCCTACGACCTCGTGGCGGCGGGCGACTGGAAGGCGAACCTGACCGGCGACATCGGCCGGAACCAGGCCGATCACTACTTCTTCGACGTCGCGGCCGAGACCCCCGCCTACGTGACGACCTTCACCGGTCCGAGCACGACGCCGGGGACCGGCCAGGCGCGGTTCCTCCGGTACAACCCGTTCGGCCTGCCGATCGACAGCAACGCCAGCACGAGCTGCTACTCCCCGCCCGCGGCCCCAAGCTGCGGCGGGGGATCTCCGAACCTCCGGACGGCGCTGAACCCGATGCCCGGGGCGTGGGAGACGACGATCGAGGCGCGTCGCACCTCGGATGCGATGTTCACGCACTGGGACCTTCAGGCGCAGCTGCTCGGCGCCACCGTGAGCCCCGACCCCGACGTCATCGCGTCGGCCACGATGGGGGTCCCGGAGGCCCGCTCGTACACGCTGACGAACACCCGGGGCGGCTTCACGGGCCGGGCGAGCGGGTCGACGCTCGGGAGCGCGCGGCGAGGCCGCTTCTCGATCGGGCACCTCGAGCTCCAGGAGTACGTCGTGAACGTCACGCCCGGGTCCACGTCGCTGCGCGCGACGATCGGCAACCCGTCAGACCCGGGGGCCGATCTCGACCTCTTCGTGTTCAACTGCACCAGCGGCTCCTGCGCGCTGGCCGGACTCAACGCCGACGGCGACTCCGAGGAGTCCGTGACCATCGCGAGCCCGGCCGCCGGGGAGTGGCGGGTGCTCGTCGAGGGATTCGACGTCCCGGCCGGCACCACCGAGTACGACTACATCGACGTGTTCGTGAACGCGGCGTTCGGGGACGTCTCGGTCACCGATGCGGACGCGTTCCGGCCCGGCGGATCCGCGTGGACCGTTCCCGGGAGCGTCACGGCGAACGCGGCCCCGGATCCGGGGCGGGTCCTCCTGGGCCGGGTCGAGGTTCGCACGGACGCGAACCTGCTGATCGGCTCGGGCGACGTGGTCGTGGAGTCGGTGGCCTGAGAAAGGAGATCGGCCGGGGGACGGCGAAAAGGACCGGCATGAGGAGGCCCGC
>DASWKG010000158.1:0-11705 GCA_036396755.1 Actinomycetota bacterium | reverse complement strand
CTGCTCCAACACGTTCTGCCCGCCGACCCAGATCTCCCCGGATGTCGGCTCGATGATGCGGTTGATCATCTTCAGCGTGGTGGTCTTGCCGCAGCCCGACGGGCCGACCAGGACGACGGTCTCTCCCTCGGAGATGTCGAGCGAGAGGTCGCCCACCGCCGGCCGGCCGTTCCGCGAGAAGCGCTTCGTGACGTTCCGGAGCGAGATCATCGCCTCGGGCACGAGGGTCCTACCTCCGCGCGGTGGCCCGCTGGAGCTGCTTCCCCGCGTGGTACGAGGAGCGGACGAGAGGTCCTGCCTCGACGTGCGCGAAGCCCATCTCCTCGCCGGCCCGCGCATGCTCCGCGAACTCCTCGGGCGTGACCCAGCGGTCGACGGGCAGGTGGTACCTCGTCGGCTGCAGGTACTGGCCGATCGTGACGAGGTCGACGCCGGCCTCGCGGAGGTCGCGCAGCGAGTCGGTGACCTCCTCGGGCCGCTCGCCCATCCCGAGGATCAGGTTGGACTTCGTGACCTGGCCGGAGCGCAGCGCCTTCGCCGTCCGGAGCGCGTCGAGCGTCCGGTCGTACTCGAACCCTGGCCGGATGCGCGGGTGCAGGCGCCGGACGGTCTCGAGGTTGTGCGCGAACACGTCGGGCTCGGCCTCGATGACCGTGGCGAGGTCCTCGTGGCGCCCGCGGAAGTCGGTGGGCAGGACCTCGACCCCGCAGCCCGGGAGCGCCTCGCGCACCGCGCGGATGCACGCGGCCCAGATGCGCGCACCGTTGTCGGGCAGGTCGTCGCGGGCCACGCCGGTCAGCACCACGTAGCGGAGGCCCATGGCCTTCACCGCCTCGGCGATGCGGCGGGGCTCGTCCTCGTCGACGGGATCGGGCCGGGCCGTCTCGATGTCGCAGAACCCGCAGCGCCGGGTGCACCGGTTCCCGAGGATGAGGAATGTGGCCTCGCGCTCCTCCCAGCACTCGAAGATGTTCGGGCATCCGGCCTCCTCGCAGACCGTGTTGAGCTCGAGCCCCTGCATGATGGTCTTGAGCTCGGTGAAGTTGGGTCCCGTCTGGAGCTTGGCTTTCAGCCAGGAGGGCTTCCGAGCCGGCCGGGCCTGCTGCGCGCAGCCCACGGAATGAGCCACGTGGCTGTCGGCGATGGCGGTCGCCACGGGCATCCGAGCCCCGTGAGCCTGGACGATCGGCAGGTGGAGGCGCTTCCCGCGGGGGTTCTTGTCGCGGCTCGGGTCCCGGCTCGGCATGGCCTCCAGTCTAGGGCATGGGTCCCCGCGGCCGGTCGGAAGAAATGACCCGGCAAGGACAAGGAGACCGACTGCGAGCGCTGAGGTTCGGAGCTGGATCCGCGGTCAGCGCGGAATGAGCTCCAAAGCTCCTGCTCTTAGAACTCCGCGAGCTCCTTCATGGCCGCATGGATGCCCTCGACGTCGGGCATGTAGTAGTGCTCGAGCGGCCCGGCGAACGGCATCGCGGGGATGTCGGGCCCGGCGATGCGCACGAGCGGCCCGTCGAGGTCGAACATGGCCTCCTCGGCGATCGTGGCGACGATCTCGGCCCCCGCCCCGTAGGTCCGGTTGTCTTCGTAGACGACCATCGCCTTCCCGGTCTTGCGCACCGACTCGAGGATCGTCTCCTTGTCGAGCGGGTTGATCGTCCGCACGTCGACCACCTCGACCTTGACGCCGTCCTCCTCCTCGAGCTTCGCCGCGGCCTCGAGGCAGAGGTGGAGCATCAGGCCGTAGGTGATGCACGAGAGGTCGGTGCCCTCGCGCTTCACATCGGCCTTGCCGATGGGTACCTCGTAGTCCTCGTCGGGCACCTCGCCCTTGATCAGGCGGTAGGTCTTCTTGTGCTCGAGGAACAGCACCGGGTCGGGGTCGCGGAGGGCGGCCCGCAGCATCCCTTTCACGTCGTGCGGCGTCGACGGGACGACCACCTTGATGCCGGGCACGTGCCCGTAGAAGGTCTCGATGCACTGCGAGTGGTAGAGCGCGCCGTGGACCCCGCCGCCGTAGGGGGCCCGGATCACCAGCGGCACCCCGAAGTCACCGTTCGAGCGGTACCGGATGCGCGCGGCCTCGGAGACGATCTGGTCGAAGGCCGGGTGGATGAAGTCGGCGAACTGGATCTCCGCCACCGGAAGCAGCCCGTGCAGGGCCATCCCGATCGCCACGCCGACGATCCCCGACTCGGCCAGCGGGGTGTCGAGCACCCGCTGCTCGCCGAACTCCTGCATGAAGTCGGCGGTCGCGCGGAACACCCCGCCCCGCGCGCCGACGTCCTCGCCGAGGACGAGCACCCGCTCGTCGGCCTTCATCTCGTCCCACAGGGTGTCGTGGACGGTCTGGACGATGTTCTTCTCGGTCATGAGAGCTCCCCGTCCTCGGCCCAGACGTGCCGAGCGGCCGACTCGGGCTCGGGGTCGGCGGCGTCCCAGGCCTCCTGGACCGCCTTGTCGACCTCGTCCTTGATCTCCGTGCGCAGCGACTCGATCTTGTCCTCGGACAGCAGCCCGACCTCGGTGAGGTAGGCGCCGAAGCCGGCGATCGGGTCCTTCTTCTTCCACTCCTCGACCTCCTCGCGCGACCGGTAGGTGCGGTCGTCGTCGTCGGAGGTGTGGGGGTGGATCCGGTAGGTCATGCACTCGATGAGGGTCGGCCCGTCTCCGGCGCGGGCCCGCTCGACGGCGTCCTTCATCGCCTCGTACGACGCGAAGACGTCGTTGCCGTCCACCGTCACGCCCTCGAACCCGTAGCCCTCGGCGCGGACCGAGACGTTCGTCACGCCCATCTGCTTGGAGAGCGGCACCGAGATCGCGTAGAGGTTGTTCTCGCAGATGAAGACGACGGGGAGCTTGTGGATGCCGGCGAAGTTGAGCGCCTCGTGCCAGTCGCCCTCGCTGGTGGCGCCGTCGCCGAACCATGAGGCGACGACCGACTCCTCGCCGCGCACCTTCATCGCGTAGGCGATGCCCGAGGCGTGGGGGATCTGCGTGGCGATGGGGGAGGACCCGGTGATGATGCCGAGGCGCCGCGAGCCCCAGTGCGCGGGCATCTGCCGCCCGCCGGAGGACGGGTCGTCGGCCTTTCCGAACACACCGAGGAACACGTCCTTGGGGGTCATCCCGGCGGCGAGGCACACGGCGAGGTCGCGGTAGTACGGCACGAAGATGTCGCGGCCCTTCTCCATGGGCCAGGCGGTCGCGACCTGGCAGGCCTCGTGCCCGGAGACGGGGACCACGAAGGGGGCCTTGCCCTGCCGGTTGAGCCGGAACTGCGCCTCGTCGCAGAGCCTCGCCTCGACCATCGTTCGGTACATCGCCATGAGGTCGTCCTCGGAGAGGCCGAGCTCGGAGTGGCGGTCGGCCTGGGTCGCCTTCGTCGCCATCGAACCTCCTTCGGGGTGCGGTGCCGGTCGCGCCTGGGGGTCGTCGTTGCCCGATTCTATAGGAGCGTCCGCGCGCCTCACAGGAGCGCGAGCCCGGCCGTCATCCCCGGGGGGATACACTCCCGCCCGATGTCGGGCGAGCCCCTGCTCGAGGGCGTCGGGCCCCTCCAACCGCTCGCGAAGGCGCTGGCCGGACCGGTCATGCGCCCCTGGTTCCGCCTGCGCGTCGAGGGGGCCGAGCATCTTCCTCGCGAGGGTCCGGCGATCCTCGCCCCGAACCACGACAGCATGTGGGACATCCCCGTCCTCGTCGTGGCCTGCCCGCGCCCGGTCGTGTTCATGGCGATGGAGGACGTGTTCGACCGGCCCCTCAAACGCTGGGTCTTCCGGCGCCTCGGCGGCTTCCCGGTATCGTCGGGCGGCTCCGATCTGTCGGCGATGAAGACCTCGCTGGCCGTTCTGCGGTCGGGCCGTCTCCTCTGCATCTACCCCGAGGGGACCCGCCGGCCGGGAACGCTGCTCCCGTTCCACCCGGGGGTGGCGCGTATCGCGATGGCGGCGGCCGCCCCCATCGTGCCGGTCGGCATCGTGGGGACCGCCGACATCTGGTCCCGGGGGCGAGCCGCCCCGCGGCGAGCGCAACTCACGGTGCGCTACGGCGAGCCCATCGCGGTCGATGCATCCCGGCGACCGCGCGCGGAGACCGTGGATGTGCTCAGCGCGCGTGTCCGGAGCGCGGTCGAGACCCTCCTGCGAGCCTAGGCGACGGCCGGCCGCTGCTGAACGAACCCGCCGACCAGCGCGAGGATCGAGCCGACCAGGACGACCCAGATGCCGATGCCGAAGTCCTGGACGCCGAGGCTGACCTCCTCGACGCGGTACAGCGTGATCGCGAACGCGATGACCGAGATGAACCCGAGCACCGCGCTCAGCCGGGAGAGCCACCCGGTCGACATCGCGGCCCCCAGGATCACGATCAACCCGAGGGCGATCACGACGAACCCCGCGGAAGTGAAGAAGCTCGGGTCGAAGTTCGGCTCCGTGGTCCAGAACACGTCGTAGCCGACCTTCGTGCCCTTGACGCTCTGGGTGACGTCGCCCTCGGCGACCCACTCGAGGAAGGAGCCGACGATCATCGCGGCGGCGCCGACGATCGTGAGGATGAGCCTCGCGCCGATCGCCGTGGCGGGCGCCGTCACGGTCGGGGGAGCGGTGTCCTCGTGTACGTGGCCTTCCTCGTGTGGAGCCAAGGCTGTCTCCTTCCCTCGGGCGGCCGCTGGTGGCCGCCACCAGGAGGGATTCTAGCCCCCGGGTCGTGGGCTAAACCGCGCGAGGGGGTGAGATCGCGCGCGACCTACCCGGCGGCGAGCGCCGGGTCCGAGGAGACGAACCGCCCGGCGACCTTCTCCGGCGCGGGCACGAGGTTCGTCGCGAACACCTCCTCGAAGGCGCGGCCGGCGAGCGGGAGCGCGTCGGCGACCTCGATGGGCCGGCCCGCCTCCTCCGTCAGGCTGCTCACGCCGCGATCGGCGAGCCCGCACGGCACGATGGCGTCGAACCACGTGCGGTCGGTCGAGCAGTTCAGCCCGAAGCCGTGGTAGGTGACCCGGTGGGTGGCCTTCACGCCGATCGCACAGACCTTCCGGTCCCCGGACCAGACGCCCACCTCCTCGGCGCGCCCGAGCTCGACGCCGACCTCTCGCGCGGTCCTGATCACGACCTCCTGAAGCCGCCAGACGTGCTCGGCGATGGCCGGCCCGACCCCGAGGTGGACGATCGCGTAGCCCACGAGCTGTCCCGGGCCGTGGAAGGTCAGGCTGCCGCCGCGGTCGACCTGGTGAAGCTCCGCGCCGCGCCGGCGGATCTCGCTCTCGGTGACGAGCAGGTGCTCGGGACGGGTCCGGCGCCCGGCGGTGTACACGGGCGGGTGCTCCAACAGGATCAGGGTGTCGGGGACCTCGCCGGCGACCCGGCGCGCGGCGAGCGCCCGCATCTCATCGAAGGCGAGGCCGTACGGGACGCGACCCGGGGTGATGAGCCAGGACTCGCGCATCAGCCGAGGAAGGTCTTCACCTCGGGCGTGAAGTCCCAGGTCTCGAGGTTCTCCTTGATCCGCCCGAGGAACTGGGAGGCCGTGGCGCCGTCGATCATCCGGTGGTCCCACGACATCGACAGATACACCATGTGCCGGATCGCGATGGCGTCGTCGCGCACCACCGGCCGCTTCTCGATCGCGTCGAACGCGAGGATCGCCGTCTCGCCCGGGTTCATGATCGGGATGCTGATGAGCGAGCCGAACGGCCCGGGGTTCGTGATCGTGAACGTGCCGCCGTGCACCTCGTCGGGCATGAGCTTCTTCGACCGCGCGCGGGCCGCGATGTCGTTGACCGCCCGCGCCAGCCCGACGACGTTCATCGTGTCGGCGTCCTTGATGACGGGCACGATCAGGCCGTCCTCGTAGGCCACGGCGATCCCCAGGTTCACGTACCGGTGGTAGATGGCGGTGCCGGCCTCGAGGTCGAGCCGCGCGTTCACGTCGGGGAACGCGAGCAGGGCCTCGCAGACCGCCCGGCCGAGGAACGGCATGTAGGTGAGCGAGAAGCCCTCCTGCGCCTTGAACCGGTCCTTCGCCCGGGTGCGGAGCCGGACGATGGACTCCATCTCGACCTCGACCGAGTTCCATGCGCGGGCGCTGTTGTGGAGCACCGCCGCCATGTTCTCGGCGATGCGCTTCCTGATGTGGGAGAGCTGCACGACCTGCTCGCGCTCCCCGGCCGCCGGCGCTGTCGCCGCGACGGGGGGCGGCACGGGGGCCTCCTCGGGGACGGCGCGGAGCGCGGGCGCTGGCTGCGCGCTCGCCGCGGCCGGGGCACCCGATCCCACGAACGCCAGGATGTCCTTCTTCGTGACGCGGCCGCCGGTCCCCGTGCCCTGCACCTGCGAGAGGTCGACCCGGTGCTCGTCGGCGAGCTTGCGCACGAGGGGGGAGAGGATGTGGCTGCGGGGGCCATCCGAAGAAGAGGCGGCGGGCTCGCTCGCGGCTTTCGGCTCGTCGGGCTTCTGCTCCGCCGCGTCGTCGAGGCGGGCCTGCCCGGCCTCCGGCTCGGCGGTCTTCTCGGCCGGCCCGCCACCGGTGCCGGCGCCGTCGATGATGGCGAGCTCGGTCCCGACCTCGACGGTGGAGCCCTCCTCGACGAGGATCTTCTGGATCACGCCCTCGACGGGGGAGGGGACCTCGGTATCGACCTTGTCCGTCGAGATCTCGAACAGGGGCTCGTCGCGCTCGACGGAGTCGCCCTCGCTCTTCAGCCACTTGACGATCGTTCCCTCCACGACCGTCTCGCCGAGCTGCGGCATGGTTACCGGCGTCGCCATGTCTCGATCCTCCCTCGGTAGCTCTCGGGTATCACGTGCCGTGCAGGGGCTTGCCGGCGAGCGCGAGGTGGGCCTCGCCGATCGCCTCGGAAAGGGTCGGGTGAGGATGGATGAGCGCCGCGACCTCGGGGGCCGTGGCCTCCCAGTTCGTGATGAGCATCGCCTCGGAGATGAGGTCGGTCACGTGCGGGCCGATCATGTGCACCCCCAGCACGACGCCGCTCGCCCGGTCGGCCACGACCTTGCAGGTCCCCGCCTCGCCGACGATGTTCGCCTTCCCCAGCCCCTGGAGGCTGAACTTCTCCGACTCCACGTCGTGCCCTCGCTCCCTCGCCTGGGCCTCGGTGAGGCCGACGGACGCGATCTCGGGCGAGCTGAACGTGACGCGCGGGATCCCGACGTACTCGATCTCGGCGACGTCCTGGCCGGCGATCCGCTCGGCGACCGCGACGCCCTCGGCGAACGAGACGTGGGCGAGCTGGAGCGGGGTGTCGGCCACGTCGCCGATCGCCCACACGTGCGCGACGCTCGACTGCCCTTGGCCGTTGATCTTCACGAAGCCGCGGTCCAATGTGACCCCCAGCTCCTCGAGCCCGAGCCCCTCGGTGATCGGCCCGCGCCCGACGGCCACGAGACAGATCTCGGCCGTGACGGTCTCGGTGCCCTTGCCGGTGTCGATGGTCACCGTCACCTCGTCGGCGGACTCCTTGACCTCCTGCACCTTCGCCCCCGCGTGGGCGGCGATGCCGCGCTTGCGGAAGGCCCGGGCGAGGTCCTTGGAGATGTCCTCGTCCTCGAGCGGCGCGAGGCGGTCGAGCGCCTCGACCACCGTGACGTCGGCGCCGAACGAACGGTAGATCGAGGCGAACTCGAGGCCGACGGCGCCCGCGCCGATGACCACCGCCGACGCGGGGATGTGGTCGAGGGTGAGCGCCTGGTCGCTCGTGATGACGCGCTTGCCGATCTCGAGGCCGGGGAGCATCTTCGGGTATGAGCCGGTCGCGACGACGACGTCGGCCGCCTCGAGCGTCCGCGTTCCCTTCCCGGCGGTCACCTCCACCGTGGTGGGCGCGGTGAGCCTGCCGGTGCCGCGCACGACCTCGATCTTGCGCGCCTTCAGCAGCCCCGCGAGGCCGGAGACCAGCTTGTCGACGATCTTCCGCTGGAAGTCGAGGACGGCGCTCCAGTCGGGCTCGCCGGAGGCCTTGATGCCCCATTCCTCCGACCGGTTGACCTGGTCCATCACGGCGGCGGACTGCAGCAGGGCCTTCGTGGGGATGCACCCGCGGAGGAGGCAGGTGCCCCCCACCCGCTCGTCGCGCTCGACGAGCGCCACCTTCTTCCCCAGCTGTGCGGCGCGGAGGGCGCAGGAGTACCCGCCCGTGCCGGCCCCGATCACGATCACATCGAAGGAGTCGTTCGGCATTCCCGGTGCTCGCTTTCTCGTCTGTTCCGGGGCGAGGGCGGCTCGCCCCTCGGTTCCCTCATACTACCCTCAGCCCAAAGCCCGGCGGGAGGTGCGGTGGAGCTGAAGCGGACCCCACTGGAGGACGATCACAAGCGACTCGGGGCGAAGATGGCCCCGTTCGGCGGCTGGCTGATGCCGATCGAGTACGCGGGCGTGCTGACCGAGCATCGCGCGGTTCGCGAGGCCGTCGGCATGTTCGACCTCACCCACCTCGGCAAGGTCGATGTCCGCGGCGAGGGAGCGCTGGCGTGGCTCCAGCGGATCGTGACCAACGACCTCTCCGAGCTCGCCCCCGGCGAGGCCCAGTACAACCTGGTGCTCACCGAGCAGGGCGGCATCGTCGACGACCTCATCGTCTACCGGACGGGCGAAGCGGAGTACCTCGTCGTGCCGAACGCGGGGAACACCGACCGGATCCTCGGGATCCTCCGGGAGGGCGCGCCGGGCGGCGTCGAGATCGCGCACCGGCCCGACCTCGCCACGATCGCCGTGCAGGGCCCCGCCGCCTTCGACCTCGTCACGCCCCGGTTCCCGGCCGCCGAGAAGCTCGACTTCATGACCCACGCCGAGGCCGACTTCGACGGCGCCCCGGTCCTGATCGCGCGCTCGGGCTACACGGGGGAGCGGGGGGTCGAGCTGTTCGTTCCCGACGGCGCGGCCGGCGCGCTGTGGGAGGAGCTGCTCGAGGCGGGGCGGTGGCTCGGCCTCGAGCCGGCCGGCCTCGCAGCCCGCGACACCCTGCGGCTGGAGATGGGCTATCCGCTCCACGGAAGCGACATCACCGTCGAGCGAACGCCCCTCGAGGCGCTTCTCTCGTGGGCGGTGGCGTTCGACAAGGGCGAGTTCACGGGGAGGGACGCCCTGCTCCGGATGAGGGAGGCCGGCGTTCCCGCGCGGCTGCGCGGCCTCCGGATGACCGGGCGACTGATCCCGCGCCCGCACTACGCGGTGCTCTCGGGGGACCGGCGGGTGGGGGAGACGACGAGCGGCACCTTCTCTCCGACGCTGCGCGTCGGGATCGCGATGGCCTACCTCGACCCCGATGTGGAGCTGGGGCAGGTCGTCGAGGTCGACGTCCGCGGGAAGCGAGGCGAGGCCGAGGTGGTCCGTCCGCCGTTCGTCGACGCGAGCCCGAAGTAGGTCAGAGGACGCGGCCGCGCCACCCGGCCGCCCGCAGCAGCTCGGGAACGGGCGCGCCGCCGAAGCTCACCCTCGAGAGCATGCGGTGCATCCGCTCGCGCGCCTGTGGGCCCGCCGCCACCGTGACGAACACGTGGTAGAGCCCCGACTCGGGGATCCCCACGAGCCGAACCGGGCCGAACCCCGGGGCCGCCACGAACGACGTCCACCTGAGGAGGCGGTCGCCCCGCTGGCAGACGCCGGAGGAGGTCGCGACGAAGTGACCGGGGGAGTCGTGAAGTCGATCGAGCGAGGGCGGGCGGTCGGCGAGCACCCGCTGGGTTTCGCGCTCGCAGGGCGCGCCGGGCGAGATGCGCGGCGTCGCCGCGCCCTCCGCCGCCAGGTAGTAGTAGTCGGACGGGATACCCACCGCCGTCGCGTCGACCCAGTACGCCTCGAGGCCGACCGAACCGCCCTCGCGATCGGCGGTGGTGGGGAAGGCACGGATGCCGATCCGGCTGTCGGTGTGGGGGAAGTGGCGGACCTGCCAGGGCTCGGGCACCATCGCGGTGACCCGGCCGGCGGCGACCTCGCGCAGCGGCCTCGCCTCCGCGGGCTCGGGCGAAAGGATCGGCCCCGCCGCCGTTCCCGTCGCGAGCCCCGCGGCGAGGACGGCCAGCGCCAGGATGTGCCGTCGCCGCATCAGGAAGGCCAGTGTAGGCCGGATGCGGTGTTGATTCTAGAGCCGGTTCTGGATCCCTACTGCACGAGGCCCTGGCGGATGGCGATGGCCACCGCCTGGGCCCGGTCGTTCGCCCCGAGCTTCTCGAAGATCCGCTCGAGGTGGGTCTTCACCGTGTGCGGCGAGATGCCGAGCTGGGTCGCCACCTGCTTGGTGGTGGCTCCGTACGCGACCCGCTGGAGGATCTCGATCTCGCGCCGAGACAGCGGCGAATCGGAAGGCCGGTTGACCAGCCGGACCTCCTCGATGAAGGTCTGGGTGAGCGCGGGATGGATCACGGCCTTCCCCTCGATGGCGAGCCGGGCCGCGTTGATGAGCTCGTCGGCGCCGACGTCCTTCAGCAGATAGCCGGAGACGCCGGCCTGGATCGCCTCGGAGATGCTCGCGCGGGACTCGTCGACGGTGAACAGGATCACCTTGATGTCGGGGTGCGCCTTCCGGATGGCCTTCGTCGCCTCGATGCCGTTCATGCCGGGCATCCGAACGTCCATGAAGATGACGTCCGGCGTCAGCTCGTCGGCCCGGTCGACCGCCTCGTCTCCCGAAGTCGCCTCACCGACCACCTCGATGTCCTCGGCCATGCCGAGCGCGGCCTTCAGGCCGTCGCGCGTGACCGGGTGGTCATCCACGATCAGGACTCTCATCCCACTCCCTCCGCCGATCGAACCAACCGCGGGTAGGATATTACGGGGAGGGCCCTGTGGACGAACTGGCAGACACGAAAGACGGATCGCTGCGCGAGCCGGAAGCCGACGGCGCCGGCGACGACGACCCGCGGATGAAGCCCATCCGCGACGCGCTGATGGACGTCATCGACCCCGAGCTCGGCATCAACATCATCGATCTCGGCCTGGTGTACGACATCACGATCGAGGGCGACTCGGTCCACGTCACGTACACGCTCACCACCATGGGGTGCCCCATCGGGCCGCTGATCGAGAGCCAGATGCGGCAGGCGCTCGACAAGCTCGACGGCATCGACCGTTTCGAGGCCGAGATGGTGTTCTCGCCACCCTGGAGCCCCGAGATGATGTCCGAGGAGGCCAAGGCCGCCCTCGGCGTCTTCTGACCCGGGCTCGCGCGCCTATTTCCTACCTCGCAGGTCGGTTTTTCGGCTAGACTTCGACGTATGGCGAGCACCCAGGAAGAGCACCTCAAGGAGCTCAGCAAGGGCTACCGGTTCGACTGGAAGGACAAGTCGCACTCGGTGTTCGAGCCCAAGAAGGGCCTGTCCGCGCAGGTGGTCGAGGAGATCTCGGGCCTCAAGGACGAGCCGGCCTGGATGCGCAAGTTCCGGCTGAAGGCCCTGAAGCACTTCGAGGGCCGGCCCATGCCCTGGTGGGGCGCCGACCTCTCCGACATCGACTTCAACGACATCTACTACTACATCGTGGCGACCGAGGAGGCCAAGAGCTGGGAGGACCTCCCCGAGGACATCAAGGGCACCTGGGACAAGCTGGGGATCCCCGAAGCGGAGAAGAAGTTCCTGGGCGGGGTGTCAGCCCAGTATGAGTCCACTGTCGTCTACCACAAGATCAAGGACGAGCTCGACAAGCTTGGCGTGATCTTCACCGATATGGACACGGCGCTGCGCGAGTACCCGGACCTGGTG
>DASWKG010000157.1:0-6949 GCA_036396755.1 Actinomycetota bacterium | reverse complement strand
CTTGCCGGGGACCCCGGTTGGGTCGTCGAGGGTGGTGGACTGTGCGATGGCCGATGCCTTCGCCTGGACGAACCACTCCTTGCCGCCGGCCAGGAACGACCACACGTAGCGGACGTTCTCGGGCTGCATGCCCGTCACCGGGTTCGGCAGGTTCGACACCTTGAAGGTGGCGATCAGCTCGGGGTAGGAGGCGTCCGGCTGGGAGACGGTGAGCTCGGTGATGTCGACGCCGGCGGTCGAGGTGTGCTCGGCGCTGACCGGGCCGTCACCGGCCGGGTCCTCGGCGAGCAGGTTCGTGGCGGTCTCGCCGAGGAACGTGGCCGTTCCCGACACGCTCCCGTCGGCCGCCGCGGAAAGCTCGGTGACGGCGTTGGCGGCATCGGGGCTGCTCGGGAGCGCGCCCTTCCACCGGATGATGTCGAACCCGCGCAGGTAGTCGATCACGTACACGACGCGGTCGGTCGCCCAGTGCACGGCCGACACGGAGCCGGCGTGCGGCAGGAAGAACCCGACCTCGCGCAGCTTGCCCGCGCCGTCGACGTTGAAGAACCGGGCGCCGTGCTCGTAGTAGCCCTGGGCGAAGACGCCGCCGTTGTCGAAGGCGGGAGACGCCTCGAGCCAGTGCGAGGAGCACCCCAGCCCGTTCACCACGGGGCTGCCGTCGAAGATCATGCCGCTCTTGGCACGCCAGGTGTCGAGCCGCGAGTAGGTCCCGCTGCGGAAGTCGCTCATGTCCCAGGTGGTGGTGGCGCCGATGGAGTCGGTGCAGCGCGGGTTGAGGTTCGTCTCCTGCGCGCCCAGCAGGAACCTGTCCGTGCCGTCCCACCAGGTCGAGTGGGCCGGCTTCGCGCCGGTCCCGGCGGTGATGGAGAGCTTCACCGGGTTCACGGGGTCGGTGACGTCGAGGATCGCGCCCTGGCCGCTCGACACCGCGACGAGACCGGGGGCCACCTCGCGCACGTCGTGGCCGCCGGACACGCCGGCCTTCGAGGCCCAGCTCCCCACGAGCACGGGGTTGCTCGGCGTGCGGAGGTCGATGATGTTGCCGCTCGAGCCGTACAGGTACTCGCAGTCGTTGATGCACGTCATGGTGTGCTGGGCGATGCCGCTCACCTTGGCGATCTGCACCGGGGCGGCCTTGTTGGTCACGTCGTAGACGCGGAGGAAGTTGCTGCCGCCACCGACGAGGGTGGCGCCCGTCTCGCTGAACACGAGGATCTTGCCGTTCGTCGGCAGGTCTTCGTTCTCGAAGCGGTGCGGGTCGGGGGTCGGGTCCGTCGCCGTCGGGACCGCGAAGGACGTGTAGCTCATCAGCTGGGGGTCCTCACGGTTGGTGATGTCGTAGATCGAGATGTTCTTCCAGCTGGTCACGTAGAGGTAGTTCCCCACGATCCGGGCGCCGGTGGCGCTGTAGCCGCTCTCGAAGGGCACGAAGCGGACGTGCTCCACGTTCGCGGACGTGACGCCGTGCGCGACGGCGTCGGGGCCCGCCGAGCCCGTGCCGGGGATCGCGAGCGGAACCAAGAGAGCTAGCGAGATGGCGAGCGATACGTAACGAGGCCGCATCCGGCGCTCCTTTCGAGAGGTACGGCACCGGCAAACCCGATGCCCGTTGGATGGTTTCGCCCGGACGGCCTCGTTTCCTTTGTGCATCTGCACAAGGAAACGAGGGGCGCTCGGCCCGGTAGAGTTCCCTCGTGCTCGGCTTCGCGCTCGACGACGATCAGCGCGCGCTCCGCGATGAGGCCCGGCGCGCGGGCGGGCGGCTGACGTCGCTCGCCGGGGCGGGCGCGGAGGGCCGCGTCAACCGCCCCCTCGTTCGGGCGCTCGCCGACGAGGGGCTCCTCGGGCGGCTCTTCCCCGCCGGCGGCGAGGTGTCCTCGATGAGCCTCTGCCTCCTCCGCGAGGGGCTGGCGATGGCATCCACCGAGGCGGAGACGGCGCTCGCGCTCCAGGGTCTCGGCGCCTACCCGATCCTGCAGTCGGGGGGGCCCGAGATCGCCGAGCGCTGGATCCCCCGCGTGGCCGCAGGCGAGGCCGTCGCCGCGTTCGCGCTGACCGAGCCCGCGCACGGCTCCGACGCCGCCGCGCTCGAGCTTCGCGCGGAGCGGGTCGAAGGCGGCTGGCGCCTCGACGGCGAGAAGGCCTTCATCTCGAACGCCCCCGAGGCCGACGTCTACACCGTCTTCGCGCGCACCACGCCCGGCGCGGGGTCGCGCGGCGTGACGGCCTTCTGCGTACCCGGTGACGGCGACGGCCTCGCCGGCGAGCCGGTGGAGCTGCTCGCCCCTCACGCGATCGGGAACCTGCGCTTCGACGGCGTCACCGTCCCCGACGACCACGTGATCGGTGAGGTCGACGCCGGGTTCCGGGTCGCGATGGCGACACTCGACCTGTTCCGCCCGAGCGTCGGCGCGTTCGCCGTCGGGATGGCAGCCGCCGCGCTGGAGCAGGCGCTCGACCACGCGGGCGAGCGGACCTCGATGGGCAAGCCGCTCCGCGAGCACCAGGCGATCTCCCAGCTCCTCGCCGAGATGGCCACCCGAACCGAGGCCGCCCGGCTCCTCGTGTACGCGGCCGCGTCGGCGCACGGCCGCGGCGAACGCGTCACCCGCATCTCCGCGATGGCCAAGCTCTTCGCCACCGAGACGGCGCAGCTCGTCGTCGACGGCGCCGTCCAGGTGCTCGGCGCCCGCGCCCTCGAGCGGGGCCACCCCCTCGAGCATCTCTACCGCGAGGTGCGTGCGCCGCGCATCTACGAGGGGACCAGCGAGATCCAGCGAGAGATCATCGCGCGAGAGCTGTACCGCGATCGACCCGGCTGATCAGCCGGGAACGACCGCGACGCAGGCGAGCTCGACGAGCGCCCTCGTGTCGAACAGGCGCGGGACGCCGACGAGCGCCATCGCGGGGTAGTGCTTGCCGAAGTGCTTGCGGTACGCCTCGCCCAGGCGCTGGGAGAGCCGGACGTATTCCTCGACATCGGTCACGAAGATCTGCGTCGAGACCACGTGACTGGGCTCGCCGCCGGCCGCCCGGAGCGCCTCGACCACGTTGGCGCACGCCTGGTCGAACTGCTCGACGAGCCCCTCCGCGATGCTGTTGTCGGGCAGGTGGCCGCCCTGGCCTCCGAGGTAGACGGTCTTCCCGTCGGCCGGGACCACCGCGTGCGCGAAGCCGATCGGCGGGGGCAGCGTCTCGGGGTTGACGATGCGGTGCGGGGACTCGGGCGTCTCGCTCATCGGCCGCTCCATCTCGGGTCCCGGCCCTCGGTGAAGGCCCGGTAGAACTCCGCGTGGTCGTCGCTCTTCATGAGGAGCGCCTGCGCCATCGCCTCGAGCTCGAGCGCGCCGCCGAGGTCCATGTCGAGCTCGCGGGTCAAGAGCATCTTCGTCGTCGCGTACGCCAGCGCGGGCCCCTCGACCAGCCGCCGCGCCAGGTCGGCCGCCGCCTTCGGCAGCTCGTCGTCGTCGACCACCTGGTTCGCGAGCCCCAGCTCCGCCGCCCGCTCGGCCTCGACCTTCTCGCCGAGGAGCAGCAGCTCGGTGGCGCGCCCGAGGCCCACCAGCCGCGGGAGAAGGTACGCGGACCCCATGTCGGCGCCGGCCAGCCCGACCTTGGTGAACAGGAACGAGAACGACGCCGACCGCGCGAGCAGCCGGAAGTCCGCCGCGAGCGCGATGACGGCTCCGGCGCCCGCCGCCACGCCGTTCAGCGCGGCGATGATCGGGAGGGGGCACTCGCGCATCCGCTGGACCACCGAGCCCGTCATGCGCGTGAAGTCGAGCAGCTCGCGGGGCCCGAGCCCCTGGAGCGCCCCGATGATGTCGTGGACGTCCCCGCCCGAGCAGAAGCCCTTGCCGGCGCCGGTGACGACGAGCACGCGGACGTCGTCGCGGCTCGGGAGCTCGGCCAGCAGGTCGCGGAGATCGGCGTACGCATCGAACGTGAGCGCGTTCAGCCGGTCGGGACGGTCGAAGGTGACGGTGGCCACGCCGTCCTCGAGCGCGAAGCCGAAGTGCTCCCAGCGATCCGTGAACGCCGCCGACCCGCGGAAGGGCGCCATCACTGGAACGCGTCGAGGCCGGTGAGGGCCTTGCCGAGGATCAGCGTGTGGATCTCGTTCGTGCCCTCGTAGGTGATCACCGACTCGAGGTTGTTCATGTGCCGGACGACCGGGTACTCGAGGGTGATGCCGTTCGCGCCGAGGATGCTCCGGGCCTCGCGGCAGATCTTCAGCGCCTCGCGCACGTTGTTCAGCTTGCCGAAGCTCACCTGGTCGGGCGTGATGCGGCCCTCGTCCTTCATCCGGCCGAGGTGGAGGGCGACGAGCAGCCCCTTGTTCAGCTCGACGGCCATGTCGACGAGCTTGCGCTGGGTGAGCTGGAACGAGCCGATCGGCTTGCCGAACTGGATCCGCGTCTTCGAGTAGTCGAGCGCGGCCTCGAAGCAGGCGCGCGCGGCGCCAATCGCTCCCCACGAGATGCCGTAGCGCGCCTCGGACAGGCACGACAGCGGCCCCTTCATGCCGGTGACCCCGGGCAGCACCGCGTCGGCCGGCAGGCGCACGTCGTCGAGGACGAGCTCGGAGGTGACGGACGCGCGGAGCGAGATCTTCTTCTCGATGGGGTTCGTGCTGAAGCCGGGGGTGCCCTTCGGCACGAGGAAGCCGCGGATGCCCTCGTCGGTGCGAGCCCAGACGACCGCGATGTCGGCGACGCCGCCGTTCGTGATCCACATCTTCGTGCCGCTGAGGACCCAGTCGTCGCCGTCGCGTCGTGCCGCGGTCCGCATCCCGGAGGGGTCGGAGCCGAAGTCGGGCTCGGTCAGGCCGAAGCAGCCGATCGCCTCGCCCGTGGCCATCCGCGGGAGCCACTCGTCCTTCTGAGCCTCGGAGCCGAACCTCCAGATGGGGAACATCGCCAGCGAGCCCTGGACGGACACGAGCGAGCGGACCCCGCTGTCGCCCGCCTCCAGCTCGACGCAGGCGAGCCCGTACATCACCGAGGAAGCGCCCGCGGTCCCGTAGCCCTCGAGGTGCATCCCGAGGAGGCCCAGCGCGCCGAGCTCCTTCGCGAGCTGCTCGGAGGGGATCTCGCCACGCTCGAACCACTCCCCGATCTCGGGGAGGACCCGGCTGCGCACCCAGTCGCGCACGGTGTCGCGCGTCATGCGCTCCTCGTCGGAGAGGAGCGCGTCGATCTCGAGCAGGTCGAGCGGGTTGGTCGGACGGTTGGTCACGGTCAAACGATAGCGGATGGACCTGCCGGGGGGGGCTCAGTCCAGGCCGTCGTCGTCTTCGTCGGGGCGCTCGACCAGGGGCGGGGGGAGCTGGAAGCCCTCGCTGGTCCGGGCGGCGATGGTCCCGGCGTCCACCTCGAACGGCGCGGCGGCCAGGTAGCTCTGGAGGCGCGGAGCGATGTCACCCTGGAGGTCGACCTCGCGGATGTACCGCAGGAACGGGAGGCGCACCGTCGCATCCGTCGCGCCGACCGTCGTGTTCGTCGGCACGTGCACGTAGGCCTCGGCGTTCGCGCCCGAGATCAGGACGCCGATGCGGTGCCCGGGCTCGAAGGTCCAGTCCGCCGGGAACAGCTGGACGTTCTGCCAGGTGAGCTCGTGGTCGACCATCGCGGCCCCGCGCGTGATCATCGTCGCCTCTCCGTCGGGGGCCACGTCGTAGACGTTGACGGCGAGGTTCGTGCGGGGCACCTCGAGGTCGAGGGTGACCCGGGCGCTGGGGATGCCCATGAGGTGCGTCCGGTGCTCCAGCGGGGGCGAGAACGTCCAGGTCCCGTGGCCGGTCTGCTCGTCGAGGGTTGCCCCGGCGCCACCGGGCCCGGCCCCCGAGTCGTTCGAGCCGACGTTGTTGCCGTCGTCCTCGTAGGTGCCGGGCAGCAGCGGCGAGACGAAGGTGCTCGCGTCCTCGGGCGGGAAGGCCTCTTCCTCGCGCCAGGTGCCGTCGCTCCCCTGCGCCGCGATGATCGGGTCCTCGTCGGTCGGCGCGTCCTCGAGGGACACGCCCTTCACGTAGTGGTCGAAGAACCGCATGACCTCGTCGAAGAAGCCGGCGCGGCCCATCGCCAGGCGACTCCCGACCTTGTCGTTGCCCCGGACGTGGTCCCACCACCCGATCCACATGCGCTTGGGGCCCTCGAGGGCGTTGAAGTACTCGACGGCGCCGCCGCCGATGTTCGTGTTCGTGTCGAGGTAGCCGGCGGTGATGAACGTCGGGACGGTGCTGCCCTCGGCCCGCTCGACGAAGTCCCGCACCTGCCAGAAGGGCGCGGCCTCCGACTCGTTGTAGTGATCGAGGAGGCGGGCCTGGCAGTCCGCGGAGTGCGACAGCGAGTTGGTCAAGTACTCCTGGCTGCCGTTGATCGAGAACGTGCCCTCGCCGCCGCTGCCGTAGCTGGCGCTCGGGTAGACGAGCGACTGGATCAGACGGACCCGCTCGCTGTAGCTCCCGCGGTAGCGGTCGGGGACGATCTCCTGGGCGACCACGGCCGCCAGCCCCGGCGTGCCGAGGGTGGTGGCGACCACTCCGGTGTTCGCGTCGTAGCTCTTGCCGTACATGCCGACCTTGCCGGTCGACCAGGGCTGCGACGCCGCCCAGGTGATCGCGGTGCGGATGTCGGTCTGCTCGCCGGGGCCGAGGATGTCGAGGCAGCCCGAGCTGCCCCCGGTGCCGCGCAGGCTCACCATCACGACCGAGTACCCGCGCTCGAACACCTTCGCGCCGTTGATGAAGTCGTAGAAGCGGTTCGAGGGCCCCGGCTGCTCGGTGGGGCTCGCCATCCCGAGGTAGGGGCTCACGATCAGGATGACCGGCGTCTTGTCGGCCGGGGTCAGCCCCGTCGGCCGCATCACGTCGACGTGGAGCCGCTCGCCGTCGGGCGTGTCGATGAACGTCTCCGACCACGTGGAGCCGGGCGGCGGCGGGGCCGCC
>DASWKG010000156.1:0-13288 GCA_036396755.1 Actinomycetota bacterium | reverse complement strand
CGACGGCCGGTAGTCCGCGCGGAACGCGCTGTGGGGCCGCGGCACCTCGATCTCGGTGCTAAAGGTGGCCATCCCGTAGCCGAACCGGCCGTAGATCGCTCCCTCCGAGGCCCACAGCGCCGAGATGGCCTCGCGGTTCCGCAGATCGTCAAGCAGCCGGCGCATCACCGCGGTCAGGATGCCCCGCCGCCGGTGTGTGGGGTGCACCGAGACCGACGTGATGCCGGCGCACGGCACGATGGCGCCCGGGATCGAGAGCTCGAACGAGACGGTCGCCGAGCCGCCGACGAATCGGTCGCCGTCCACCGCGGCCAGGGCCCGGTCGGTTTCGAGGATCGCGCGCTCCAGCTCGACGACGCTGTCGTCGACGTGCTCGCCGAAGCCCACGCCGATGGCGCGGGTGTGGGCGTCGGCCTCGTCGGGCCGGATCCCCCGGATCTCGACGTCCACGGTCCGCTATCCCAGCAGGGGACGGATCTCGTCGTCGGTGAAGCGGCGGAACTTGCGGCGCTTGCGGGTGCGATCGAGCACGGCGGCCTCGATGCGTGCCGGGTCGGCCACCGTCGGGTCCGACGCGGCCAGCGTCTGCACGCCGAGTCGCATCGCTGCCTCGAGGTCGAGCCCCTCCTGGTATCCCTGGCGCAGCTGATCCACGAGGGTCTCCGACTCCCCGCCCATCGCGACGAAGCCCTCCTCGTCGGTCACGCTGCCGTCGAACAGGATGTGGAAGAGCTCGTTCCCTTCGTTCGACTCACCCACCTGCGCCACGAGGATCTCGATCTCGTAGGGCTTCATCTCCTGGGTGAACACGTTCGACAGCGCCTGCGAGTAGGCGTTCGCGAGACTCTTCGCGGTCACGTCCTCGCGGCCGTAGGAGTAGCCCCGGATGTCGGCGAGCCGGACGCCCGCGATCCGGAGGTTCTCGAACTCACTGAACTTGCCCACGCCGGCGAATGCGATGCGGTCGTAGATCTCGGAGAGCTTGTGCAGGTGCGTCGACGTGTTGTCGGCGATGAACAGGATGCCATCGGCGTACTCCAGCGCCACGACGGGCTTCCCCCGTGCGATGCCCTTGCGGGCGTAGTCCGAGCGGTCCTTCATGAGCTGCTCGGGCGGGACGTAGAACGGCATCGCCATCAGGCACCACCCTCCCCCTGCCGGCGCTGGAGGACCGCCTCGTACGCGGCCTGCACATCCTCGACCGGGACCTCGTCAACGCCCGCGGCCGTCAGCACGAACACGCTGGGGTAGATCCCCCGGATCGGGTCGGGGCCGCCGGTCGCGGTGTCCTCCTCGGACGCGTCGAGCAGTCCCTCCACGGCCACCTGGATGGCATCGTCTCTCGACAGCCCGACCCGAAAGCGCTTCTTCATGCTGCCCTTCGCGTGGGTGCCCCCGGAGCCGTTGGCGTGATACTCGAGCTCCTCGTAGCGGCCGCCGATCACGTCGTAGCGGAAGATGCGACCCTCGCTCCGGCGGAGGTCGTAGCCGGCGAACAGCGGCACGACCACGAGCCCCTGCATGACCATCGGCATCCACGCCCGGAGCATCTGCGCGAGGCGGTTCGCCTTCCCCTCGAGCGAGAGACGCTCGCCCTCGACCTTCTCGTAGTGCTCGAGCTCGGTCTGGAAGAGCCGGACGAGCTCGATGGCCTGCGCGGCCACCCCCGCGATCGCGACGGCCGAGTGGTCGTCGGTCGGGAAGACCTTGTCCATGCGGCGATCGGCGATCGTGTAGCCCTCGACGGCGCGCCGGTCGCCGGCCATGACGACGCCGTCGGTGTACTTCAGCGCGAGCACGGTGGTGCCGTGCGGGGGCTCGACCCGGACGGGGTCGCCCCCGGAGGAAGGAGCTGCGGGCGCCGGCCCACCGGCCCGGACCAACTCGAAGAAGCTCGGGCTGGCGCCGAATCCCGTGGGCTCATCCCCGATCATTGGCCCCCTTTTTGTACATAGCTCTTGATGAACTCCTCGGCGTTCTCCTCGAGGACCTCGTCGATCTCGTCGAGGATCTCGTCCATCTCCTCCTTCAGCTCCGCGCTCTTGGACGCGGTGGAGTCCTCCTCGGTGCGCTGCGCCTCGCTCTCCTTCTTCTTCTGGACGCGCTTCTGCTCCTGCTCAGGCAACGTCCCTCCTTCCTTCGTCGTGGCTATTGTAGGACGGAGTCGTAGGGGGGAGCCTACCCCTGGAGGGCGTCCACCAGGGCCCGGGCGTCCGGGGCGGTCTCCAGCAGCTCCCCGACCGACTCACGAGTGCCACGGAGGGGCTCCCGCATCGGCACACGCTGGAGCGCATCGCGCCCCGTGTCGAAGATCATCGAGTCCCACGACGCCGCCGAGATGGCGTCGGGGTAGCGGCGTATGCAGTTGCCGCGGAAGAAGGCCCGCGTGTCGTCGGGCGGCGCGTGCGTGGCCGCCTCGACCTCGGCGTCGGAGACCAGCCGCTCCATCTTCCCGCCCGCCGCCAGCTTGTAGTACAGGCCGCGGTCGCGGCGAACGTCGTGGTACTGCAGGTCGATCAGCCGGAGCTTGGGGTCGTCCCAGTCCAGACCGTCGCGCGTGCGGTAGGCCTCGAGCAGCTTCAGCTTCGCCACCCAGTCGAGCTCGCGCGCGAGGCTCATCGGATCGTCCTCGAGGCCCCCGAGCACCGACTCCCAGCGGCCCAGCACCTCGGCGTTGGCGGCGCTGTCGTCGCTCTCCTTCGCGTAGGTCTTGGCGAGGTCGAGGTACTCCCACTGCAGCTCGAGGGCCGTGACCGTCCGGCCGTCGGCGAGGCGAAGGGTCTCCTTGAGGTCGAGGTCCCACGAGACCCGGTGGAGGGCGTTGACCGAGCCGTCGATCATGAGCTCGGGCAGCGCCTCGTCCTCGATCATCTTGAGGATCAGCGCGGTCGTCCCGACCTTCAGGAAGGTCGAGACCTCGGACATGTTGGCGTCGCCGACGATCACGTGGAGGCGGCGGTACTTCTCGGGATCCGCGTGGGGCTCGTCGCGTGTGTTGATGATCGGGCGCTTCAGCGTGGTCTCGAGGCCCACCTCGGCCTCGAAGAAGTCCGCCCGCTGGGTGAGCTGGAAGGTGACGCCCTCGGCCTCCTCGACGTGGCCGTTCTCGACGCCCACCTTGCCCGCCCCCGTGAAGATCTGCCGCGTGATGAAGAACGGGGTCAGGTCGCGGACGATCCGCGAGAACGGCGCTTGACGCGACACCAGGTAGTTCTCGTGGGTGCCGTAGGAGTTGCCCTTGCCGTCGGAGTTGTTCTTGTAGATCGAGAGCCGGTTCCCCGGCGGCAGGATCTCGGCCACGTGTTCGAGCGAGACCTCGAGGATGCGCTCCCCCGCCTTGTCGTGGACCACGACGTCGCGCGGGCTCGCGCACTCGGGGGTGGAGTACTCGGGGTGCGCGTGGTCCACGTAGTAGCGGGCGCCGTTCGGAAGGATCACGTTCGCGAGCCCGAAGTCCTCCTCGGCCGGCTCTCGCGCCTGCACCGGCTCGAAGCCGCGCGCGTCGCGAAGCGGGCTCTCCTGCTCGTAGTCCCACCGGATGCGCCGCAGGTTGCCGGCGTAGGTGTTGATGAGCATCGACGAGCCGAGCACCGGGTTGAACTCGGGGTTGCCGGGGCCCGAGATCCCGTACTCGGTCTCGATGCCCGTCACCTTGGGGATGGCCATGGCGCTCCTAAGGATACGGCCCCGAGCCCCCGGAAGGGTGGAGGCCTACAGGTACTGGCCCGCCGAGACCCTCTCGACCTGGCGCGAGCCGCTGCCGTCGGGCTCGGCGAGCAGCGTGCGCACGTACACGATGCGCTCGCCCTTCTTGCCGGAGATGCGCGCCCAGTCGTCGGGGTTCGTGGTGTTCGGCAGGTCCTCGTGCTCCTTGAACTCGGCCCGGATGGCGGTCAGCAGGTCATCCTCCACGATGCCCTTCTCGCCGGTCTGCAGGAAGCGCTTGATCGCGGTCTTCTTGGCGCGAAGGACGATGTTCTCGACCATCGCGCCGGAGTTGAAGTCCTTGAAGTAGAGGATCTCCTTGTCGCCGTTCTGGTAGGTGACCTCGAGGAAGCGGTTCGCGTCGTTCTCCTCGTACATCGCGTCGATCGTGCGGTCGATCATCCGCCGGCACGCGGCCTCGGCGTCGCCGCTGGCCGCCTTCACCTCGTCGGGGTGGATGGGCACCTCGGGGACCAGGTACTTCGCCATGATCTGGCGCGCGCTGTCGCCGTCGGGACGCTCGATCTTGATCTTCACGTCGAGGCGGCCCGGGCGCAGGATCGCCGGGTCGATCATGTCCTCGCGGTTGGAGGCGCCGATCACGATGACGTTCTTCAGGGTCTCGACGCCGTCGATCTCGGACAGGAGCTGCGGGACGATGGTGTTCTCGACGTCGCTCGAGATGCCCGAGCCGCGCGTTCGGAAGAGCGAGTCCATCTCGTCGAAGAAGACGATGACCGGGAAGCCCTCCTCGGCCTTCTCCTTCGCGCGCTGGAAGATGACCCGGATCTGGCGCTCGGTCTCGCCGACGTACTTGTTGAGGAGCTCGGGGCCCTTCACGTTCAGGAAGTAGGAGTGCGCGTCGGGCCGGCCGGTCTTCTGCGCGACCTGCTTGGCGAGCGAGTTCGCCACGGCCTTCGCGATGAGGGTCTTGCCGCAGCCCGGAGGGCCGTACAGCAGCACGCCCTTCGGCGGGCGGAGCTGGTGCTCGCGGAAGAGCTCCGCGTACAGGAACGGCATCTCGACGGCGTCGCGGATGTCCTCGATCTGCGGGCCGAGGCCGCCGATGTCGTCGTAGCTGATGTCGGGGACCTCCTCGAGGACGAGCTCCTCGACCTCCTCCTTCGGCAGGATCTCGAGCACGTGGCCCGAGCGGGAGTCGTACAGGAGCGCGTCGCCCGCGCGGATCTTCACGTCGCGGAGCGCGTGGGAGACGATCGCGACCATCTCGTCGTCGCCGCGCCCGAGCACGATGATGCGGCCTTCGCCCAGGATCTCCTTGCAGGTGACGACCTCGCCCTGGCGGTCCTGCGGCAGGATCTCCGTCACGTTCAGCGCCTCGTTGAGGATGACCTCGGCGCCGCGCCGGAGCTCGGACCGGTCGACCTCGGGATTGATGTTGACCCGCATCTTGCGGCCGGCGGTGAACACGTCGGCGCTGCCGTCCTCGTTCTCGCCCACGAACACGCCGAACGACGCCGGCGGCTGCGTGAGCTTCTCGACCTCCTCCTTCAGCGCCTCGATCTTCTCGCGCTCGGTCTTGAGGAGGCCGACGAGCTTCTCGTTCTGGGAGAGCGCGCGGGCGACCTGGCCCTTGGCCTCGAGGAGGCGCTCCTCGAGCACCTTCACCTGGCGAGGAACGCTGTGCTGGCGCTGGCGGAGGAGGGCGATCTCCTCCTCGAGGAACTTGAGCTGGCTCTGCAGCTCGCTCACATCGTCCTGTCCCGCGCCCTCGCGCGGCCGCTGCTCCTGCGACATCTCGGATCCCCCTCGGTTCGGCACCGCAGTATAGCGCCTGTATCGGTCGGGCCCGCTCAGGCTTTCGGGCCCGCCTTCCGGGCCACCGTGAGGAAGCCCGTGTGCGCCACCATGCGGTGATCGGGCCGCACGCTGCGCGCCTCGACGTGCCAGGTGCGCATGAGCACCTCGAACGTTCTCGACTCGATGAAGCCGTGGGGCCGGAGCGAGAGCACGAGCTCCTGCACCTGGCCCGTGGTGGGCAGGTAGGAGCACAGGATCCCCCCCGGGCGCAGGGCTGCAGCGGTTTCGGGGAGCACCGCCTCCGGCTCGGGGAGGTCGAGGACGAGCCGGTCGAAGCGCTCCGCCTCGGGGACCTCCCGCACGTCGCCGATACGCAGGTCCACCCACGCCGGCACCTCGCCGAAGAAGGCGGCGAGGTTGTCCTTCGCGACATGGTGGAAGGGCTCGCGCACCTCGTAGGAGACCACCCGCCCCTCGTGCCCGACCGCGCGCGCGAGGGCCATCGTCACCGCCGCCGACCCGGTGCCCGCCTCGAGCACCGAGGCCCCCGCCCCGATGTCGGCCTCGACGAGGATCGCGCCGATGTCCTTCGGGTACACGACCTGGGCACCGCGAGCCATCTTGACCACGAAGTCCGCGAGGCGCGGCCGGAAGCAGACGACCCGCGCCCCGGTGTTCGTCTCGAGCCACAGGCCCTCCTCGCGGCCGATCACGTCGTCGTGGGGAACCTGGCCTCCGTGGAAGTGGAAGGTGCCGCCCGCCTCAAGCCGGATCAGGAAGCGACGGTTCTTCACGTCGAGGAACAGGACCCGCTCCCCCGCGACGAAGGGTCCGGGCATCAGCCGAGCGGGATGTCGGGACGAACGCTGAGCGTCACGGGGAAGGTCTCGCGCGATCCCCCCGGGTGGACGACCTCGACGTCCACGGTCTCGCCCGGCTCGTGCGAGAGGATCGCGGCGAGCAGGTCGTCGTTGTCGGCGACGTCACTTCCTCCCATCCGGACGATCACATCGCCGGCCTGGATGCCCGCCACCCCGGCAGGCCCGTCGTCCGGCACCGCGGTCACGTAGAGGCCTCGGTCGACGGGCAGGTCGAGCTCGGACGCGAGCAGCGCGTCGACGGGCCTCGACGAGACCCCGAGGTAGGCGAGCCGGGCCTCGGGGTCCTCGATCGCGCGCTCGATGATGGGCCTCGCGCGGTTGATCGCGATCGCGAAGCCGATGTTCTCGGCGGCCGACGCCGAGACTCCCGCCGTGTTGATTCCCACCACGCGGCCGGCCAGGTCGAGCAGCGGGCCGCCGGAGTTCCCGGGGTTGATCGCCGCGTCCGTCTGGATCAGCTCCTCGAGGGTCTCGGTCACGTCGCCGCTCTGCGCCTCGATGCTGCGGCCCATCGCCGACACGATGCCCGACGTCACGCTCGGCCCGCCCTCGAGCGCCAGCGCGAAGCCCAGCGCGACCACGGTCTCGCCCAGGCGCAGCGCGTCGGAGTCGCCCAGCGGGACCGTGGGGAGGCCGCCGGCCTCGACCTTCAGCACCGCCAGGTCGGCGTTCGGATCGGCCACGATCGGCCGCGCGTCGAGCCGCTCGCCGTCGGCGGTCAGCACCCGGATCTCGGTGGCGCCTCGCACGACGTGGAAGTTCGTCACGACGACGCCGTCCGCGTCGACGATGAACCCGCTGCCGGTGCCCCCCTCGGTCCGCACGTTCACCACCGCAGGCCGGACGCGCTCGACGACGTCGACGATAGGCTGGTCGCCGAGCTCGATCGGGGGGAGGGGCGAGAGCGTCGGGCCGGCCTGGGGCAGGGGCGGAGCGTCCAGGCGGAACCCGGGGCCGCCGCATGCGCCGGCGAGGAGCGCGGCCAGGGCGGCGATGCAGGCGCTTCGTCTCACGGGGCCCGAGGATACCGGCGGAGGCCCGGAAGCGCAGGACCTACGGGCCGTCGTCGTCCCCCGCCTCGACGAGGTCGGCGCCCATGGCGTGGTAGCCGCCGTCGACGTGGAGGATCTCTCCGGTGATGGCGCGGGCTCGGTCCGAGAGAAGGAACGCGGCCGCCTCGGCGACCGGCGCCGGGTCGGTCACGTCCCAGCCGAGCGGGGCTCGCCGATGCCAGACCTCGGTGAACAGGTCGAACCCGGGGATGCCCTTGGCGGCCACGGTCCGGAGCGGTCCGGCCGAGATGCAGTTCACGCGGATCCCCCGGCGCCCCACGTCACGCGCCAGGTACCGGGTCACGGCCTCGAGGGCGGCTTTCGAGACCCCCATCCAGTCGTAGCCGGGCCACGCGACGGTGGCGTCGAAGTCGAGCGAGACCACGCTCCCGCCGCCCTCGCCGAAGAGCGGCAAGAACGCGGCGACGAGCGTCTTCAGCGAGTAGGCGCTGGTCTGGAAGGCTGTGGCCGCGCTCTCCCACGGGGTGCGCAGGAAGTTGCCCCCGAGCGCGTCCTCGGGCGCGTACGCGATCGCGTGGAGCACGCCGTCGAGGCCTCCCCATCGCTCGCGGATCGCCTCGCCCACCGACGAGACCTGGGCCTCGTCGTTCGCGTCCATCTCGAGGACGTCGGCGGGAGTCGGCAGGCGCCGGGCGGTCTTCTCGGTGAGCGACCGGCCCCGGCCGAAGCCCGTGAGCAGGACCTCGGCGCCCTCCTCCTGGGCCGCCCGGGCGGTGGCGAACGCGATGCTCTGGGGGGTGAGGACCCCCGTCACCAGCACCCGCTTCCCCTCGAGCAGCATCGACCGCATCCTACTTGCTTGAGCGGGCGCCCCTCCGCCCCCACAATGGCCCGACGATGAAGCCCGCCCTCACGCTCCTGCTCTCGCTCATGCCGGCGGTCGTCGGGGCCGCCCCGGCGGGGATCCCCGCCTCGGCCGGCCTGGTGGTCACGCCCTCGATGGCGTCGTACGGGGAGGACCTGCGCGCGGCGGGCAGCCTGTCGGCCGAGGCGGACTGCCTCGATGGCCGGGTCGTCCGCCTCGAGCGGCGCCCGGGCGACGGTTCGTCCTGGGAGGAGGTCACCTCGGGCGTCACCGGCGGCGACGGATCGTTCTCCTTCGAGCTGGCGGCCGACGCGAACGCCGACTACCGCGCGGTCGTCGAGGCCCGCACCGACGGCGCCACCGTCTGCGACGAGGTCACCTCCGACACGGCGCACAGCTCGGTGCGCGCGGCGGTGACAACCACCGCCCGCCGCCGGTGGCCCGCCGGAGGCTGCGTTCGGGTGGAGGTCGCCGTCACGCCCCCGAAGCCGGGGCAGGCCGTCGTCGTCGAGCGCCGCGAGGGCGCCGCCTGGGCCGAGGCCGGCGATGGATCGCTGGGCCCGGCGTCCCGCGCAACCGTTCCGGTCTGCAGCGGCTGGGAGGACCTCGGCGACTTGACACTGCGGGCGCGGTGGGCTGCGCAGGACGACCTGAACGACGCCGGCACCAGCCGCGACCTCGCCGTTCGCGTCGTGCGAGCGTCGTGGATGCGACGCGTCGACCGACTGGCCGGCGGCGCGGTGGGCATCTCGGTTCGCGAGGAGGGCGCATTCCTCTTCCGCCACGGCGACGCGCGGCGCCGGGCCCCCGCCTCGAACCAGAAGCTCCTGCTCTCGATGGCCCTCCTCGCCGCGCTCGGGCCGGACGCCCGCCTCGCCACCCGGGTGCTCGCGCGTCCGCCGGAGGACGGCGTGGTCCCGGGGGATCTCTGGCTCGTCGGGGGCGGCGATCCCGAGGTCGGGCGCGCCGAGCTCCGCCGGCTGGCGACGCGGCTCCGGCGTGCGGGCGTCCGGCGCGTCGAGGGCTCGGTCCGCGGGAGCACGCGGGGGCTCGTCCGCGACTGGTGGGCCCGGGGGTGGCGGCCGTACTTCCCGCGCGACTACGTCGCGAGGCCGACCGCGCTCGTCTTCGAGGGGAACTCCGCGCGCGGCCGGCACGTGCGGGACCCCGAGGCGCTCGCCGCCGAGGAGTTGACCACCCAGCTCCGCCGGGCCGGCATCCGGGTCGTTCGCCGCTCGGGCTCGGGCCGGCACCCGGCCGGCCTCGAGGAGCTCGCCCGCATCCAGTCCAGGCCCATCGGCGACCTGCTGTCGACGACGAACGCCTACTCCTCCAACTTCCGCGCCGAGGTGCTGGGCAAAGTGCTCGGCGGGACGGCCGCGGACGCACCCGGCTCGATCGCGCGAGGCGCGCGGGCGATCGAGGCCTGGGCCGAGGACCACGGGGTCCGCGTGACCGCCTTCGATTCCTCTGGCCTCTCCTACGCGAACCGGGCCACGCCGGAGGGGATCGTGCGCCTCCTCGGCGCCGCCGAGGAGGCCGAGTGGGGCGAGGCGCTCCGCGACGGCCTCCCGTCGGCCGGGCACGGCACGCTCGACGACCGCCTCGAGGGCGTCCCGGTCCGCGCGAAGACCGGCACCCTGACGGGCATCTCCGCGCTGTCGGGCTGGGTGCTGGCGAAGGACCGCGACGCGTGGGTGGAGTTCTCGATCATCTCGACGGGCCTCTCCACGTGGAGGGCCAAGGCGATCGAGGACTCGGTGGTGCGGACGCTCCGGCGCAACCTCTGAGCCGGGCTCAGGCCTCGCGAAGCACCTCGTCGAGCAGGTCGGGCTCCACGTTCGAGCCGGTCGTGACGCACACGACGCGCTCCGCCGGGGGGAGGCCGCCCTCGAGGGCGGCCGCGAGCGAGGCGGCCGCCGACGCCTCGAGCACCAACCCCGCGGTCCGGTAGCCCCAGGCCATCGCTGTGCGGATCGCCGCCTCGGAGACGAGGACGATGCCCTCGAACGCCTCGCGGCAGAGGCGGTAGGTGAGGTCCGAGACCGCTCCCTCCAGCCCCTCGGCGAGCGTGGGGCCCCCCTGCGGGTAGTCGACCAGCGCCTCGCCGAGCTCGAAGGAGTCGTACATCGCGTGGTTCGTCTCCGGCTCGACTCCGACCAGCGTGGCGCCGGTCGCGGCGAGCGATCCTCCGATCCCCGACGACAGCCCGCCGCCCCCGACCGGAACGACCACCAGGTCCCCGGCGCGGACGCCGCCCGGGAGGTCCTCGGCGATCTCGGCCCCCGTGGTGCCGCCGTTGCCGGCGATCACATGCTCGTCGTCGAAGGCGCGGAGATACCGACGCCCCGTCGAGGCGGCGAGCTCCTTCGCGCGGGCCGCGGCCTCGTCGTAGCCGGCGCCGAGCACCACCACTTCGGCCCCGAGGGCCGCGATGCCCCGCCGCTTCACCTCGGGCGAGGTCTCCGGGACGAGCACGGTGGCGGCGACCCCGAAGGCCCGGGCGGCCTCGGCCACGCCGAGCCCGTGGTTGCCGGCCGACGCGGTCACCACCCCGGCGGCGGTCTCCTCCCGCGAGAGCGAGGCCAGCAAGGCGGAGGCCCCGCGCACCTTGAACGAGCCGGTCCGCTGCAAACCTTCCGCCTTCACCCACAGCTCGGGGCGACCCGAGGCCGGAAGCCGGAGCAGCGGGGTCCGCCGCCAGAGCCCGCGGGCGCGGCTCCCCGTCTCGCCCTCCATCACGTCCCGCCAGGCCGCGCCCTCGATCAGCGACCGGAGGGCGGGGCCGAGGCTCATGCGTCGGCGCGGACGACGATCTCCGCCTCCGGCGGCCCGACGGCCACCTCGCGCAGGCCGGGGACGCCCGGCACGAACCGGACCCACGGGAGCTCCCCGCCGACCCACTCGGCGACCAGCCGGCCGTCGGCCGCGACCTCGATCCACGAGATCCCGCCGGCGGCGAGCTCCCCCATCGCCCCGGGGGAACCCCGGAGCCTAGCCCTCGACCGGAACCGCCCCGCCGCCACCGCCCCCCTTGCCGCCTCCGCCGCCACCCGACCCCTTCGGGTAGACGATGCGAACGCGCTTCTTGCCGCTCACGACCTGGTCGAGCGTGGTGACCTGCTGGTCGCTGACGAACCCGCCGAACTCGAGGGTCGCGTTCAGCTGGTCGTTCGTCGGCGAGCTCTCGAGCGAGGCGAGGAGCTCGTCGAACGACTGCGCCTCGTCCTCGTCGCCGAAGCACGCCTCGGGGAAGAACAGGCACTCGAAGTTCCCGCCGCGGACCCCGCCGCTCACCTCGATGACGCCGCGCTTCGGGAGCGCGCGCGGGAGCTTGAACAGCAGGTCCTCGGTCCGCTCGGTCGCGTCCTCGCCCTCGAGCATCACGACGCGAAGGCCGACCCGGTCGCCCGGCGTGACCTCGACCCGCTTCGACTCACGGTAGCCCCCGCCGTTGACCGAGACCAGGACGCGGTCGATCTTCAACCGGTTGAGGTCGTCGTCGACGACGGGGTCGACGTCGACGGAGGTGAACCGGATCTCCTCGAACGGGTTGTCGAGCAGCTGCGCGAGATGCCCGTAGAGCTCAAGGCTCGACTCGATCGAGATGTCGAAGTCCGACGCGAACGCGTTCGACCGCGTCAGCTCCCACCCCGAACCGTCGGCGCGGGTCCCGGTGACGTGCCACGCCACCGCCGAGCTGCCACCGCTGATCTGGTCGAAGGTCGAGTCGATGTTCACGAACGCGTGGGTGAACGCGATGCTCGGGACGAACTCGTTGGACATCACCTGGGTCTCGCCCTCGCGCACCGACCCGGTGTTGAGGCCCGTGGTCGTGGAGGTGACCGGGATCGGCGAAGGGACGCTCCCGAGGTCGCCGCGAACGCCGGCGAAGCGGTCCTGGTCGAGGGTGCCGCCGAGGTTGCCGACCGAGGCGAACTTGAACGCTCCGAACAGCGGATCGGAGACGATCGTCAGCGCCTGCGCGTCGTGGACGCCGAACCCGGTGGTGCCGTCCCACAGCATGGGATGCCCGAAGGCCATCGCGAGCCCGGGACAGACGAACGTCGTGGTGCCGACACCGCCGGAGGTCAGGTCGCCGGTCGAGAGCGTGACGAAGAAGTTGCTGCCCGGGGAGATCTCGGCCGCACTCCCGTCCGTGCCGGTCGACGCGGAGCTGCCGGCGTACGGCAGCAGGGCGAGTCCCTCGCGATCGGTGATCTCGGCGATCTGCTCGAGCCGCATGCCGCTCACCCCCGACATGCTGAACGGCAGGCGGAGCTGGGTCAGCCCGGCGGCCGCCTGCGCCTCGGTCGCGCCGCGGCGCACCGCCACGCGCCGGAAACGCGGGGGGAGCGCGATCCGCGCGGGCTCCCGGGCGGCGGTGGTCGCTTCGGGCTGGTTCGCCACCGCGAGCATCTCGGCCGCCGGCGTGACCCCGCCGATCGGCGAGGGACCGCCGCTGAAGCCGAACGCCTCGGCCCCGACGAGCTTGTTGTTGATGTAGATGGGAGACCCCGACATCCCGAACCAGATGCCTCCGACCTCGTCGATGATCGGCCCGGAGGCCTCGATGAGGATGAGGTCGCGGCCCGGCAGGATCCCGTCCTCGATCACGCCGAGGATCTCGACGTCGAACCGCTCGGGGGTGTTGCCCTTCGTGACGGTCAGCCCGTAGCCCGTCATCCCGGGGGCGAGCTGGTCGACCGGCATCGTCTGCAGGCCGGGGCAGCGCTCGGCCGAGGAGTCCGACGCCGTGACGGCGGAGCCCTGCAGGAGCGCCGTGAGGATCATCGCCGCGGCGGCGAGCGAGGTGGAGCGAGCGAACCGTCCCATGTCGTGACTCCTTCTTCCGGCGGGCGGCGCGCGGCAGCGCGGCCCGGAGAGACCGACCCGCCCCTCAGACGCTCCCAGGTGGCTCCGGGTTCCGGGGTCGGACGGGCCTTCGTCGAAAGGGCGAGCCGGACGAATCTAGCGGAGCGCCCCCGAGTGGTCAAGGATGCGTCTCGCGCGACGAGCCTCAGGACGTCCAGGCCGACGGCAGGAAGGCGATCTCGCCTCCA
>DASWKG010000155.1:0-3802 GCA_036396755.1 Actinomycetota bacterium | reverse complement strand
CCCCCCCCCCCCCCCCCCCTCTTCTCTCCCTGGCAGAATCATCCCCGTGGACGACTGCATCTTCTGCCGGATCGTGGCGGGCGAGGCTCCCTCGCATCGGCTGTATGAGGACGACGACACCGTCGCGTTCATGGACATCCGGCCGGCGACCGACGGGCACTGCCTGGTCATCCCGAAGCGGCACGCCGCCGACCTGTGGGAGCTGCCGGAGGAGGATGGCGACGCCGTTTGGAGGGCAGTTCGCACCGTCGCGAAGGGCGTCCGGGCGGGGCTCCAGCCCGACGGGCTCAACCTCCTTCAGTCGAACGGGCGGGTGGCGCTGCAGACCGTGTTCCACTTCCACGTCCACGTGATCCCGCGCTTCGTCGGCGACGGCATCCTCGTGCCGCTGATGCGGGCGCCCGGCGACCGCTCCCGGCTCGAGGAGATCGCCGACCGTATCCGCGCCGGGTTCTGACTCAGGCCGAGGCCGCCTGGCCCCGGATGAAGGCGATCACCGCCGAGTAGTCGAGGTTCCCGGATCCCGCCCCCTCGGCCTCGGTCAGCCAACGTCGAGCGGCGGCGGACACGCGAAGCTCGAGGTCGCAGCCGTCGGCCGCGTCGGCGACCAGGGCGAGATCCTTCACCGCGAGCTCCAGCTTGAAGTTCGGCGGGTACTTCCCCGACTCGATGCGGTCGCGCTTCGACCGCGCGGTCACTCCGATCGCGGAGTCCGACAGCACGTCGAGGACGAGCCCCTCCTCCAGCCCGACCTTGTCGGCCAGCGCGAGCGCCTCGCCCAGCCCCACCATCAGCGCGCCCAGCGTGGAGTTGACGACGAGCTTCAGCGCGGCGCCGGCGCCCTGCGGCCCGGCGTGCAGCGGGGTGCCCATCGCCTCGAGAATCGGCCTCCAGCGCTCGAACGCCTCCCGCTCGCCGCCGACGAACACCTTCAGCTCGCCGCTCTCGGCCTGCAGGACGGTCCCGAGGACCGGCGCGTCGATCACCTCCACGCCCTCGGGGAGCATCTCCGGCAGGCCCCGGACCACCTCGGGCCCGACCGTCGACATCTCGATCAGCGCCGACCCCGGCCGCATGCCGGAGGCAAGGCCTCCGTCGCCGCGCACCACCTCGTGAAGCGCTTCGGGCGTCGCCAGCATCGTGACGACGGCCTCGGCCTGCCGCGCGGCAGCTCCCGGCGACCCGGCGACCCTCGCCCCGGCCTCGCGGAGCGGCTCGGCCTTCTCGGCCGTGCGGTTCCACACCGCGACCTCGTGGCCCGCCTCGACCAGCCGGCGCGCCATCGGGGCCCCCATCTGCCCCAGCCCGCAGAACGCGATCCTCGTCATGGCTCCCTCCCTTTCCTCCGAGCCTATCCGCGGTCGCCGCGCGCGGCCCACTCTGCTACACACCATGCATGGCCCAGCGAGCCGGCGCCCTTCCCCGGTTCCCGCCGTCGATCGTGGCCGCATCGGCCGGGGCCGTCTGGGGCGGGTTCGGCTACGCGCTGCTGTGGGGCCACACAACGTGGAGCGTCGGGCGCCCGTTCGTCGTGAGCACGGTCGGCTTCCTCGCGCTCCTCCCCGTGCGAACCGTGCTCTGGTCGATCCACCTCGCCGAGCGCCGGGCCGGCCGGAGCTTCGCCCTCGCCGACTCCAACTGGTGGATCGGCCTCGCCGCCGCCGGGGTCGGGGCCGCGATCGTCGTGACCCTGCTCTTCGTCGTTCGCTTCGTGCTTCGCCGGGTCCGCTCCTGACGCGTGCGGTGCTGGATGCGTGTCAGAGCCTCTCGGTATGTTCGGATCGGCTCGTCCTCCTCTCCCGCGGGCTTGCCTTGTCCGTTTCGAGGGAGGGGGAGAGAATGGCGATCGATGAGGAAGCACGGCACCGTATCCACCGGCGTCTCGAGGAGCTGCTCGGCTCCGAGGATGCGGCGGCGCTGATGGCGCAGGTCGCTCCCGTCGAGTGGGAAGGGGTCGCCACCAAGGCAGACCTACGACTGCTCGAGGAGCGGATGCGGCTCGTCCTGCGCTCAGAGCTGAGCGCGCTCCGCGCCGAGCTCACCGAGCGGATCGCCGAGCTCTCGGAGGGGATGATGCGCCTCTCCGAGCGGATGGAGACGCAGACCATGGCCTTCTCCGAGCGGATGGAGGCGCAGACCGTGGCCTTCTCCGAGCGGATGGAGAAGCAGGCCACCACGTTCGTGCGATCCACCGTCGCCGCCGTTATCGGTAGTGTCCTGACGGTGGCCAGCCTCGTCTTCGCGGCCCGTCTTTTCTGAGCGACCACGCCGCTTTTGTGCACCTGCACACAGGAGCGGGCGCGCGCGTCGCCGAACATGACCCCGAGGGGCGTCGACCGCCTCCCACGTCTTCCAAGGAGGCTCGCATGCGCAGGATCGTGCTCGGCATCGCCATCGCTCTCACGACCGTTCCGGTGGTCGGCTCATCCGCCACCGCGCAGCCCGCCCCGCCCCAGACCGGCTTCGAGCAGTCGAACGGCGCCTCCTGGACCACCCACGAGCAGGAGCTGGACTTCCTCGCGGCGGTCGACTCGGCCTCCGACCGCGTGTCGATGAGCGTCATCGGGACGACGCTCCAGAACCGGCCGCTGCACCTCGTGCAGATCGGCTACCCCGAGCCGCACGGCCTCGAGGCCGCGCTCCAGGAGCCAACCACGATGTTCGTGTGCAGCCAGCACGGTAGCGAGCCGGCGGGACGCGAGGCGTGCCTCAAGACGATCCGCGACCTGGCCTTCACCACCGACCCCGAGTTGGTCGAGCTCCTGTCGGAGCAGACGTTCCTGTTCGTCCCTACAGCCAACCCCGACGGGCGCGCGGCCAACACCCGCGGCAACTCCCAGGGCGTCGACATCAACCGCGACCACCTCGGGCTTGCCACCCGCGAGGCCAGGGCCATCGCGGCCGTGGTCCGCGACTGGAAGCCCGACCTCTCCGTCGACCTGCACGAGTACGGTCCCGGCACTCCCGTCCTCTACGACGACGAGCTGCTCTACCTGTGGCCGCGCAACCTGAACGTGGAGAAGGGGATCCACGACCTGGCGCGTTCGTACGCGGAGGGCTTCGTCGCCCCGTGCGCCGAGGCCGCCGGCTACACGGCCGACGAGTACGGCCTCGACAAGGCCGGCGACGTCCAGGTGCGGCAGACGGCCGGCGACCACGACGACGGCATCATGCGGAACACGATGGGCATGCGGAACAGCCTGGGCATCCTCTTCGAGACCGCGGTCACGCCGAACCCCACCAACAACCTTGGCGAGGAGGCCGACGCCGCCGCGAACCAGCGCCGCCGCGTCCAGACCCATCGCACCATCGTCGACTGCACCTTCGACTGGCTGCCCGCCAACGGAGAGAAGATGATGAACGTGACGGCGACCGCGCCGCTCCGCAAGATGGGCGAGGGCGTGGCCCAGAACGTCCCGGTGTACTGGGCGGGCGCCGACAACATCCCGGCGACCGCCGCCCAGCAGCTCTACCCGCCGCCGTGCGCCTACGACCTGACGCCGGTGCAGGCGGCCCAGGCCGCCACGGCGATGGATCTGCACGGGATCCTCGGCTTCGAGCAGGAGGACGGCACGATCCGGGTCCCGCTCGGCCAGGCCGCCGAGCCGGTCATCCCGCTGCTCCTCGACAACCGCGGGGCCCGCAACATCGTCAGCGCTACGCCGTTCTTCGCGCCGCCGCTCGACGATAGGTGCGGTCTGCCGAAGCCCGACGCGGCCGAGGGCGCGGCGGCCGCGTTCATCGTGTTGGGTGGCCTCTCCCTGATCCCGGCGGTCCGCCGGCGCCTCATCGGGAAGTAACC
>DASWKG010000154.1:0-8929 GCA_036396755.1 Actinomycetota bacterium | reverse complement strand
TTTCCCTTGCGCGGCTTCGGGACTGCGGGTACAAAGGGGTGCCCCCTCACCTGGGAGTTCGCTCCTTGCCAAGGAAGCCGTCCCGAAGCCTCGCCGTGGTCGTCATGGCCGCCGGCAAGGGCAAGCGCCTCAAGTCGCGCCTGCCCAAGACGCTGCACCCGGTCGCCGGACGGCCGGTGCTCTGGCACGTCCTGCGGGCGGCCCGCGCGGTCCGGCCCGACCGCGTCGTGGTCGTGGTCAGCCACGGCAGGGACGAGGTGGAGGCGGCCGTCCGCTCGTGGGGCGGCGGCGCGGTCACGTTCGTCGACCAGGGCGAGCCGCTCGGCACGGGGCACGCCGTGATGGTCGCCGAGCGCTCGGTTGGGAAGGCCGCCGACGTGCTGGTCCTCCCCGGCGATAACCCGCTGATCACCGCGGCCATGCTGCGCGACCTGCTCCGCGTCCATCGCCGCCGGAAGCCGGCCGCCACCATGCAGTCGACCGAGCTGGCCAGCGCGAAGGGCTACGGCCGGGTGGTCCGCGAGGGCGACCGGCTCGTGCGGATCGCCGAGGAGCGCGACGCGACGCCGGAGGAGCGCCGGATCCGCGAGGTCGCCACCAGCGTCTACGTGTTCCGGCGCGACGATCTCTACCGCGCGCTGCCGCTCGTCGACCGCGAGAACAGCCAGCGCGAGTACTACCTCCCCGACGTCCTCGGCATCCTCGCCGAGAAGGGCGAGGACCTCCGCGCGGTGCCCGCCGACTTCGAGGGCGCGCTCGACGTGAACAGCCGTGGCGCGCTGGCGCGCGCGGCCGCGGCGATGCGTCGCCGCATCAACGACGAGCTCATGGCCGCCGGCGTGACGCTCGTCGACCCCGGCCGGACCTACGTCGACGTGGGCGTGCGGGTCGGCGCCGACACGATCCTCCTCCCCGACACCTACCTCGAGGGCGTGACGCGGATCGGCACCGGCTGCACGATCGGGCCGGGCGCCCGCATCGTCGACTCGCGCGTCGCCGACGGCGCCGAGATCACCTTCTCGGTCGTTCGGGGAGCCCGGATCGGGCCCGAGGCCACGGTCGGGCCCTACGCGAGCATCCGGCCGGGCACGGTCCTCGGTCGCGGGGCCAAGGCCGGCTCTTTCGTCGAGATCAAGGCCTCTCGGATCGGGGAGGGGAGCAAGGTCCCGCACCTCTCCTACGTCGGGGACGCCACGATCGGCAGGTACGTGAACGTGGGCGCGGGCACGATCACCTGCAACTTCGACGGGGTCCGCAAACATCGGACCGTGATCGGCGACGGCGCCTTCATCGGGTCGGATACGATGTTGGTGGCGCCGGTCCGCGTGGGCCGGGGCGCCGTGACGGGGGCGGGCTCGACCATCACCAGGAACGTCCCCCCCGGCGCGCTCGCGGTGGAGCGCGCCGAGCAGCGGACGGTGAAGGGGTACGCCAAGCGCCGCGAGACGGGCGCCAAGAACAAGAAGGAGGGCTAGTGGGCTCGATCCGGGAGTACTCCACCAGGAAGCGCATGATGGTCTACTCGGGGACGGCCCATCCCGCCCTCTCCCAGGAGATCGCGGAGAATCTCGGCGTCGAGCTCGCGGCCTGCAAGATCTCCCGCTTCGCGAGCGGCGAGATCTACGTCCGCTCGGTCGAGAGCGTCCGCGGGGCCGACGCCTTCGTCATCCAGCCCCACGCCGAGCCGGTGAACGAGTCGATCATGGAGCAGCTCATCATGATCGACGCGCTGAAGCGCGCGTCCGCCAAGCGCATCACCGCGGTCGTCCCGTACTACGGCTACTCGCGGCAGGACAAGAAGTCCCTCGCGCGCGAGCCGATCTCCGCGAAGCTGGTCGCCGACCTGCTCACCGCCGCCGGCGCCGACCGGGTGGTCTCGGTCGACCTCCACAGCGGGCAGATCCAGGGCTTCTTCGACTACCCGTTCGACCACCTCACCGGCCTGCCCCTGCTCTCGGACTACATCCGCGACACGATCAAGCTGAAGAACGGCGATCAGCTCGCCGTGGTCGCTCCGGACGCCGGGCGTGTGAAGACGGCGGAGCGGCTCCGCGAGCACCTCGACGCCGAGCTCGCGTTCATCTACAAGCGCCGCTCGCGCACCGAGGCGCACAAGATCGAGGAGATGGTGGTCGAGGGCGACGTCGAGGGGCGCGCGTGCGTGCTGATCGACGACATGATCGACACCGCCGGGACCATCGTCGAGGGCGCGAAGGCGCTGGCCCGCGAGGGCGCCAGCGCGATCTACGCCGCCGCGACGCACCCCGTGTTGTCCGGCAAGGCGATCCAGCTGCTCGAGGAGGCACCCATCGAGGAGCTGGTCGTCACCAACACGCTTCCGATCCCCGAGGAGAAGCGGATCCCCAAGATCACGACGCTGTCGATCGCCCCGATCATCGCCGCCGCGCTCCAGGCGGTGTTCGAGGACACGAGCGTCTCCGAGATCTTCCGAGGCGAGAACCAGCCGTAGCGTCCGGTTCCGGTGACACTCACCCTCGGTATCCGAGGCTCAGTGTCACCGGAACGGTGCGGGCCCGGGCGGTACGGGCCGGGCCCCGGGGGGGCGGTCAGGTGGGGTCGCCGGCGTGGTAGCGGGCGAACGCGGGCACGAGGAGCGCCAGGAGGCCCACCCCGACGACGCAGGCCAGCCCCCCCGACACCACCGAGAAGGCCGGGGTGGTGAGCGCCGCCACCGCCCCGGCTTCCGCGTCGCCGAGCCTCGGCCCGCCGACGACGACCGCGATGTGGATCGCCGACAGGCGGCCGCGGAGCCGGTCGGGGACGCTCCGCTGGAGGATCGTTGACCGGAACACCGCGCTGATCACGTCGGCCGCCCCCGCGATCCCCAGGAAGACCAGGCCCACCCAGAACACGCGGGAGAGGCCGAACGCGGCGATGGCCAGCCCCCACACCGCGACCGCCCACAGCACCGCCCGCCCCTGGTGGCGGACGTGCCGCACCCAGCCGCTGCCGAGCGCCCCGAGCAGGGCGCCGACCGCGGGGGCCGCGTACAGGAGGCCCAGCCCCTCCGGCCCGACGTCGAACACGGTCAGGGCGAGCACCGGGAACAGGGCCCGCGGCATCCCGAACACCATCGCGATCAGGTCCACGTAGAAGGTGGACCGGAGGACGCGCCGGCCGCGCAGGTACCGGAACCCCTCCCGGAAGGCGGCCAGGTGGCGCGCCTCGGCGTGCTCGGGGTCGGGAGGGAGCGGCCGCATGGCCAGCACCGTGAGCAGGGCCACGGCGAACGTCAGCGCGTCGATCCCGTAGGCCCAGGAGATGCCCAGCGTGCCCAGGATCAGGCCGCCGACGGCCGGCCCCACGATGTCGCTAACCTGGAAGAGGGTCTGCTCGAGGGCGATCGCCGAGGCGATGTGCTCGTCGCCGACGAGGCGCGGGACGGTGGCCGTGCGGGTGGGGGAGTCCAGGCCGGAGATCGCCGAGATCATCGCGGCGGCGGCGTACAGGAACCACAGCGGGGGCTCGCCGGCCAGCGACGCGAGGGCGAGGGCGCCGGAGACGGCGGCCAGTCCGACCTGCGTCGCGGCGAGGAGCTTCCGCCGGTCCACCCGGTCGGCGATCACCCCGCCGGCGAGCGAGAAGACGACGAGCGGGACCACTTGGACCGCCCCGATCAGCCCCACCGCTAGCGGCGACCGGGTGATCAGGAACACCTGGAAGGGAAGCGCCACCACGGTGATGTGCCGCCCCGTGTGGGACACGACCTCGCCGAGCCACAGCAGGCGGTAGTCGCGGGAGGCGCGCAGGGGGGTGAGGTCGACGGCGAGGCCCCGGACCCGGGCGGCGGCCCGGGCCCGCCTCGATGCGATCGGCGTGCCGGCGTCGTCGCGGTCGGTGCTCACGAGGCCTGGGCGTCGCGGGTGCTCACGGCGCGCAATCGTACCGCCCGCCTCGGCGGCGGCGGCCGGTCAGGCGAGAGAGACGTCGACCCGGAACGCCGCGTCCCGATAGGCGGCGGCGCCGCGCAGCGTGACGGTGGTGGTCTCACCCGGCCCGATGGCGGCGACCCCTCCGTCGCCCGAGTCCAGCACGCGGTCCCCGTCGAGGATCCTCCACGAGAAGCGGACGTCGTTCAGGTACTCCGTCGACGTGTTCGTCACGTTGGCGTGCCAGGCGAAGGCGCCGCCATCCTCGTACACGCGCACCTGCCAGAAGCGCAGGGCGCCGGCGCGCTCGTCGGGGGCCCCCCGCCCGGGGAGGGGATCCGGCGACGCCTGGGCCGGGCTCTCGACGGGGAAGATCGTCTCGAGCGGAGGCGGGCGCTCCTCCCCGGGCTCCTCACCCCGGCCGGGGGACTCCTCGTGAGCGGGCCCGGTCGTGTCGGGCGTCGACGTGGTCGCCGGATCCTCGGGGAGCCCGCCCGAGGCCTCCCGCCGGTCGCCGCCTTCGCCCGAGCAGGCGGTGGCGGCGACCAGCAGCAGCAATGCCCAGGCCCTGGCGCGCTTCCTCATCCGGCTCCTACGACGACGTCACTCCACCCTGAGGTTCCCGTGCGTGATGCTGACGACGCCGGAGTCGTAGACCGGCATCGACAGGGCGTCCCGGACCACGCCGTGGAAGGTGTCGATACCCCCGGGTCCCGCGTCGAGGATGCGCAGCCTGAGCGTGGCGGGTGTGACCCTGTCGATCAGCCCGTCCACCTGGAGGATCGCCTGGTTGCCCACCGCGATCACCCAGTCGTAGCTCCCGCCCTCGAACTTGCCGGCCGAGGACTCGAGCTTCGTCTTCTTCTTCCAGATGCCGTCGTCGAACCGGACGTCCTCGGTCTTGGCCTTGGCCTGGGCCAGAGCGGCATCCGGCCCGCGCCCGTCTCCCTTCAGCCTCCGCCCCGGGTCGAAGAGCGCCAGCTCCGTCGGGGCCGCGGTGGCCCCGGTCCAGTAGGCGTTCGTCGCCGGGACCGAGACGCTCACGCTCCACAGGTCCACCGGTGTCCCGGTCGCCGGGGTCGAGGCCGCGCCGGTTGCGTCGACGGATGCCGTGAAGTCCCGCGGCGTGCTCCCGAGGGTGGGGGCGAGGTCGAACCGCGCGCCGGCGAGCGAGAGGTCGCCCGGTGATCCGTCGGCCTCCTCGGTCGCCTGGGCCGAGAGGGTCGGGACCCCCGGCAGCTCCACCAGCGTGTCGCCGGTGTAGGCGAACGTCAGGTTCTCCTTGGCGATCGGGAAGCTCACCGCCGTCGTGGCCGGCCGGTAGGTCGTGTCCCCCGCGAAGCGTGCGCCGGCCTCGTTCGCCCCGGCCGCCTGGTCGACCGTGATGGAGCCGGCGGCCGCACCCATGGCGCCGGTGGTCGCCGAGACGGTCTGGGTCCCGATCGACAGGTCGACGGGGAAGCCCACGAGGGGGGTGCCGCTGATCGAGTCGACGAGCGTCGCCGAGACCGACGACGGGTCCGAGTACTGGCCGCTCGTGTCGCCCGTGTAGGAGAGGAGGGTCGGGCGCCGCTCCACCGTGTAGGTCTGGGTGATGGAGGCGGGGGCGTGCTTGCCGAGCCGGGGAACCGACACCGTGAGCGTGTAGGTTCCCGGGGTGAGGGTCAGCGGCGGGCTCACCGCGGCGAGGCCGGTGGCGTCGCTCACCGCCATCGCCGTCTGGGTCCCGCCCGGGCCCGAGAGCTCGAACGTGACGGTCTCGCCGGGGACCGGAGGGGTCCCCGCATCGTCGGGGTTGCTCACGTAGGCATGGAAGCCCGCCGCCTCGCCGGTCGGGCGGCTGACGGACCCCACGTAGCTGATGAGCGTGTCGTCGAGGACGACGTTGACGTCGAAGAGCCGGCCCGAGACCACCGTCGGGTCGGAGGTGCTGCGACCGAGCGCGTTCACCTGCGTGATGCCGGTGGGGGCGTTCGGCTCGGGGACGAGCTGGATCGCCGCCGTCGCTCCCTCGTGGCCCCCGAGCGTCCTGGTGTCGGTGGTGGCCGTCCACCCCGCCGGGAGGCCGGTGAGGGTGAAGTCGAACGTGTCCGTGGGCGTCATCGGCCCGTCGCCGTCGAGATCGTCTCCCGTGTTCATCACGGGGAAGGTGATGGGGTTCATCTCCTCGGGGGTCACGTTCACGGTCATGGGCACGCCCTGCGGCGTGTTTGGGTCCACGAGGACGCCGGCCCCGCGCACGTCGAAGAACGCCTCGATGATGCCGTCGCCGCGCGGCGCGTTGATCGCCCGGACCGCGACGTTGGGGAACCAGTCCTCGTCGAAGGTGCGCTGGGGGGTGTTGGGGTCGCTGGGGTTCCACGCGTCCCGGTTGCTCCCGCCGTAGCAGCCGCCGGCGCAGACCGGTGCCTGGAAGCCGTCGGGGCGCCGGAGCTCGATCGGGCGGATGTAGGGATCGCCGCTGTTGTACTGCGCGTCGTCGATCCTCCAGATCACCAGGCCGGTGTCCGATGCGTTCTGGTCGTAGTCGGAGGCGTCGCCGCGGCTCCGGTGCTCGACCATGTAGTAGCGGTCCGTTCCCGCGTCGGGGTCGTAGAGGATGAACGATTCACCGGCCAGCGCGGCGTTGTTCACCTGGACGAAGCCGTCCCGGGTGACGACCCGGGGGACCGACCACCCCACGTGCATCCGCTGCCAGGCGCTCGTTCGGAAGAAGAACGGGTCGGCGGGGCCGATGGTGGGCCCGGAGATGTCGAGCGAGCCGACGCCGAAGCCGTAGAGGTCCCGCATGTGGATCGCGACGTGGGCCGCCTCGTGGATGATCGTCATGAGGTTCGTCGCCGTGTTGTCCATGGCCACCAGGAAGCGAACGGTCTTCCCGTCGACGGTCGTGCCGGGCTCGGTGTCGCGGGTGATCCCGCCACCACCGGTCGCATTGCCGCTCTCCTCGATCGTGTGGAAGTTGATCTCGCGGTCGTTGATGACCCCGTCGGCCGGGTTGACGTCGAGCGCCGCGAAGTCGACGTCGGCGGAGGCCATCTGGACCGCCGTGCGGTTCCGCATCCGCACGCTCATCGCGAACCAATCGGCCGAGGTCCCCACGTCCACCGTCACGACCCCGTCGTCCTCCTGGCCGCCGTCGGCGGTGTTCGACTCGGCCGCGGGAGACAGGGTGAGCCGCCCGAAGGAGTCGTCGGCGAAGTAGTTGGCGACGCTCGGGAACGGGCCGAAGAAGCGGTTCGCCAGCCAGGCGGCGTTCACGAACGACGGCGCCGTCACGTCGCTGAACCGGAGGTACACGACGAGCATCGGGCGGTCGATCGCGCCGCCCGCCGGTGAGTACATGTTCGCGCCGTAGAACTCGAGGCCCGAGTCGTGGGGCGAGCCCGGGTGCGCGAAGTCCGGAGGGGTCGCCGGATACGGGGGCGCAGCGAGGGCCGAGCCGCCCAGGAAGAGCGGGGTGAGGGTCAGGGCGAGGAGCGTGAGCCAGCGGGCGCGGGGCATCTGGGCGACCTCCTTCCTCAGGAGACGACGGGCGTCTCGTTCCGACGGTTTGACCGTGCCGGCACCAAACCGGACGCGCATGACACCACGGAGGCTTACAGCAAGTCAAGAGGGCGGATCTGGGGCGGATCGGACGGGCCGCGGTTGGCGGGCGACCGGGTCGCTACAATGTTCCTTCGAATCCGGGAGGGGAACGATGGAACTCAAGCTGAAGGCAGAACCCAGGGCCGAGATGGGCAAGGGCCCCGCGCGGAGGGCCCGCGCCGCCGGCCGCGTGCCCGCCGTCCTGTACGGGCCCGAGATGGAGACGCTCCAGCTCAGCGTCGACGCGCGCGAGCTGTGGCACGCCCTGCACACCGACGCCGGCACGAACGTGCTGATCGACCTTCAGCTCGACGGCGAGGAGTACCTCTCGATGCCGCGTGAGGTCCAGCGCGACATCCTGCGCGGCACCCTCCTGCACGTCGACCTCGTCCGGATCCGCCGCGACGTCGCCATCCAGGTGAACGTCCCCATCCACCCGGTGGGAGAGTCCGCCGGCGTGAAGGAGGGCGGCGTCCTCGAGCATCACCTCTGGGAGCTCCACATCGAGGTGCTCCCCACCAACGTTCCGGAGTCGATCGAGATCGACATCTCCGAGCTTCAGATCGGCGACTCCCTGCGCGTCGAGAGCGCCATCATCCCCGGTGGCGTGACCGTGCTCACCCCGGCCGAGGAGACCATCCTCGCCGTGGTGCCGCCGCCGGTCCTCGAGCTCCCGGAGGAGGAGGTCGCCGAGGGCGAGGTCGCCGAGGGCGAGGAGGCCGCCGAGGGCGAGGGCGAGGCCGCCCCGGCCGAGGGCGGCGAGAGCTCCGAGGAAGCGTCCTCCGAGGGGTAGCTCGTGCCCGCCTGGCTGGTGGTCGGGCTGGGCAACCCCGGGGATCGGTACGCCGACACGCGCCACAACATCGGGGCGTGGGTGGTCGACCGGCTCGCCGACCGTCTCGGCGCCCGGCTCCGAAAGGTGCGCTTCCACGCGGTCGATGCGGCCGAGGCCCGCGTCGACGGCGAGACCGTCTACCTCGTGCGGCCCCAGTCGTTCATGAACGAGTCGGGGCCGCCCACGGCCGGCTTCGCGCGCAAGCGAGGGATCGACGTCGAGAACGTGATCGCCTGCCACGACGAGATCGACCTGCCGTTCGGCGCGCTGAAGGTGAAGCAGGGCGGCAGCACCGCGGGCCATCACGGCCTCGACTCGCTCACCGGGGCGTTCCGATCCCCGGGCTTCCACCGCGTGCGGCTCGGCGTCGGGCGCCCGTCGGGCCGGAAGGACCCCGCCGCGTTCGTGCTGGAGCCGTTCGCCAAGGCCGAGCGCGAGGAGGCCGCTTTCCTCGCGGACGACGGCGCCGACGCGGTCCTGACGCTCGTTCGGGAAGGGCTGGCGGCCGCCCAGGAGCGCTTCAACCGCCGCGCGCCCCAGGGCAGATGAGGCCGCCCGGGCGCATCGAGCGGGTCGTCCTCGGAACACTCATGGCCGCCGCGGCGTTCTTGATAGA
>DASWKG010000153.1:0-12003 GCA_036396755.1 Actinomycetota bacterium | reverse complement strand
CCTGGTCCTCCGGTTGGTCCCGCCGCTGTTCGCCGCGCCGGTCGGCGGGGTGCTGGCCGACCGCCTCGACCGGCGATCCATCATGGTCGGCACCAACCTCGCGATGGCCGGGCTCATCGCGCTCGTCCCGTTCGTGAACCTGGCGGGCCTCTACATCATCGCCTTCGTGTCGGAGGCCTTCGCGCTGCTCTTCCTCCCCGCGCGCGATGCGATGGTGCCCGACCTGGTCCCGCCGGCGTCGCTGCCGGCGGCCAACGGGCTCATCATGGGCACCTCCTACGGCGCGATCCCCGTCGCCGCCGCACTCTTCTCGGGCCTGCGGCTCGCGTCCGACCACCTCCCGGGGTGGGTTCCGTTCGACGGCTTCCTCGCGGGCCGCCCGCTGGCGATCCCCTTCTTCTTCGACGCGGCGACCTTCCTGTTCTCGGCCGTGATGATCGCGGGGCTCCCCGCCCGGCGACGGCAGCCCCGGACACCCGGCGGCATCTTCGACGGGGTGGCCGGCGCGTTCCGCGCGGCGCGGGGCAGCCGCCCGATCCGCGCGCTGGCCGCGGGCGTCGGCGTGGCGATGTTCGGGGGCGGCGTGCTGTTCGCGCTCGGCATCGCCTACGTCCGAGACACGCTCGGGGGCGGTGACGTCGAGTTCGGGTTCCTCGTCGCGCTCTGGGGGCTCGGGATGGCCGCGGGGGTCGGGACCGTGCAGGCGCTCGTGAAGGATGGCGAGGGCTACGTGTTCCAGTCGGCGGTGGCGACCTGCGGCGCGATCCTGCTCGCGATGGCCTTCCTGCCGTTCACCTGGCTCGCCCTCATCGCCGCGTTCTTCTTCGGCCTCTCGTTCTCGGTCGCCGTGATGCTCGCGGTCACGCTCGTCCAGCGGATCGCCGACGAGGAGATGCGCGGACGCCTCCTCGCCGGCGCGCACATGCTGTTCCGTCTCAGCCTCGCGGTCGGCGCGCTCGGCATCGGCGGAGCCGCGCAGGGCATCGGCGAGGTCTCGATCGGCGTCGACCCGGCCCGCGTCACGCTCGACGGCAACCAGGTCGGTCTCGTCATGGGCGGCACCCTGATCCTGCTCGGCGCGCTGGCCTCGCGGGGGGTCGTGGCGTCGCGCGACGCCTGACCCTCCCGCTCCCGCGCGGAGGGCCAGGCGCCTCGTCGACACTCAGATGGACTTGTTCTTGCCGAGGTCCCACCCGGCGGTCGTGTGCTCCCCGGGACCGCCCGACGCGTCCTGCTGCATGTAGTCGAACTGGATCGTGCGGAAAGCGAGGCTCACCTGATCCGTGGGGATGTCGCCGCCGGAGCCGCCCGTCTGGTAGCCCGTGACGAGCACGTCGGTCATCGTGACGATCAGGTACTCGAACGGCGCCTCCGAGCCCCTTCGAAGGGTCAGGACGGCGCTGTCGAGGTGCTGGCCGGAGGCGCAGGCCAGGAACAGCTTGGGCGACGCCTTGCTGTACCTCATCGTGAAGTGGAAGTCTTGCATGGCGACCTTGCCGGCCCCTCCGCCGCCGCCGTGGCCGAACGACCCGGCGTTGGTCTCGCCCCAGGACCAGGACTCCACGTCGATCTCGCCCTGGTGCATGAAGTCCTGGCTCTCGCCCTCGATGCCGGCGATCTTGATGAACGCTCTCGCCCCGCCGGTTCCGACCTGGGCGGAGGCGATGCCGGCGGTCGGGACGCCTCCACCGGCCATGCCTGCCAGGCCGAACGCGAGCACGAGGGGCAAGAGCTTCCGAGTTGTGCGCATCCCTCTCTCCTTTGGGTCGTCGGGCGTGGAGGCCCCGTGGCGGGGCCTATGCGTGGGGGGATGGATGCGGCGGCGAGCGGGCGGGCGGGTTCGGGCGGATCATCCGTGCTGACCGTAGCCCGAAAGGCGTACGCCGAGCAAGGCAAGGGAGGTCGCCGGATGCTAGATCTCGCGGCGGCCCTCGAGGGCCTGGCCCAGGGTGACCTCGTCGGCGTACTCGAGGTCACCGCCGACCGGCAGGCCCGAGGCCAGGCGCGTGACCTTGACGCCGAGCGGGCGGATGAGCCCGGCGACGTACATCGCGGTGGCGTTGCCCTCGAGGTTGGGGTTCGTGGCGACGATCACCTCGGTGACGACGCCCCGGCCGACGCGGTCGAGCAGCTCCTGGATGCGCAGGTCGTCGGGGCCGATGCCCTCCATCGGCGAGATCGCGCCGCCGAGCACGTGGTAGCGGCCCTTCACCACCCCGGCGCGCTCGACGGCCGACACGTCCTTCGGCTCCTCGACCACGCACAGCACCGACTGGTCGCGGCTGGGGTCGGAGCAGAGCCGGCACAGCTCGCCCTCGGCGACGCCGAAGCACTCACGGCAGAACCGGACGCGCTCCTTCGCCTGCACGATCGCGTCCGCGAGCGCCTTCGCCTCGGGCGACGGCGACTTCACGATGTGGAACGCGAGGCGCTGGGCCGACTTCGGGCCGATGCCGGGGAGCCGGCTCAGCTGGTCGACCAGATCCTGGATGGGGCCCTCGAACACCGCTACTCCTCGGCGTCCTCGACCACCTCGGCGCCGAGCTGGCGGCGCAGCAGCTCCTCGGCGGCCTCGGGCGAGGGCGGCGGCTCGTCGTGCACGGCCTCGACGACCGCGCCCTCCCGGACCGTGCACCGGATGCGCGGCGACACCCCGAACAGCTCCCGCAGGACCTCCTGGAGGTCCTCCTGCTTCTCCTCCACCTTCCGAGGCCCGAACTCGCGGCCGGGAGGGAACACCAGCTCGAGGGTCTCGCCGTCGAAGGAGCCGACGGTGGCCACCTGGGCGTTCGCGAAGACGACCATCTTTCGTCGATCCCGCAGCGCGTCGATGACCTGGCCCCAGGAGCGGCGCAGCATCTCGGCGGTCACGGAACCTATGGACGCTGGGGGAAGGTCTGGCTTGGGAGGTCCCGAGGCGCCGTCATCGGAGCTCGTCAGGCTTGAAAGCTCCGCTGCCGGCGCCTCGGGCCCATCTCCAGCGTCGCCTTCACCGCCTTGGTCGGTGCCGGTCGGGTCCGCCGAGGGCGGGTCCTCGCGCGGCTCCGTGGCGGTTGGATCCGGGGGGTGGTCATCGGCGGGGCGGCCTGCGGAGGTGGGGTCCATGCCGGCGAGGCGTTCCAGGCGCTCGATCCTCGAGATGAGGGCTGCGGGGGCGGGGTCGGTCTCGGGGAGGGCGGCTCGAACGAGGGTGAGCTCGAGGGTGAGGCGCGGGGCGGTGGACCAGCGCATGTCGGACTGGGCCTGGAGCAGGAGGCCGAGGACCCGGTCGAGCTCGCCGGACGAGAACTTGGAGGCCTGGGCGGCGAGGCGGCCGTGGGCCTCGGGGGGAACGTCGAGGATCGCCGGGTCGTCGGGGGAGGTGCGGGCGAGCAGGAGGTTGCGGAAGTGGTTGGACGTGCGGGCTGCGAAGTGGCGCAGATCGTGGCCCTCCTCGACGAGCCCGTGGATCACGCCGAAGACCCCGCGCGGGTCGCCGACCGCCACGGCGTCGGCCAGCTCGAGGAGCACGTCGAGGTCGGGCGTGCCGATCAGCGAGGCGACGACCTCCTCGGTCACCTCGCCGCCGCCGAGCACGGCCGACTGGTCGAGCAGCGAGAGCGCGTCGCGGACCGAGCCCTCGGACTCGCGAGCGATCATCGTGAGGGCCTCCGGGGAGGCCTTCAGGTCCTCCTCCTTGGCCACTCCCGCCAGGTGCTCGGCGATCGTCTCGCTCGGGACGCGGCGGAACTCGAACCACTGACAGCGGCCGACGATCGTGGCCGGCATCTTGTGGGGCTCGGTGGTGGCGAGGACGAACCTCACGCCCGGGGGGGGCTCCTCGAAGACCTTCAGGAGGGCGTCGAACGCCTCGCGGGAGAGGCGCTGGGCCTCGTCGATGATGTAGACCTTCTCGCGGCCCTGGGCCGGCGCCGTGGGCGCCCGCTCCCGGAGCTCACGCGCGTAGTCGACGCTGCCGTGAGAGGCGGCGTCGATCTCGTCGACGTCGAGGTGCGAGCCGTCGCGGATGCGCAGGCACTGCTCGCACGTGCCGCAGGGCTCGGCCGTGGGCCCCTTCTCGCAGTTGACCATCTTGGCGAGGATGCGGGCGGTCGAGGTCTTGCCCGTTCCCCGCGGCCCCGAGAACAGGAAGGCGTGCGCCAGGCGGCCCTCCTTGACCGCCCCGGCCAGGGCGCGAACGACGTGCTCCTGCCCCAGCACCTCGTCGGGCGACTGGGGCCGGTACTTGCGATAGAGAGACCTGTACTCCTCCACGCTCACCTCGGGGGAAGCTCGCGAACCACGTTCGAGATCAGATGTGACCGTGCAGCCGTCGTCGACCGGTGGCGACCCGATCGCTGCCCGGGTCGGTGGCTCCGGCCAGGCGCCCCTGCGGCACCCGCCGGACTCCGCTTACCGCTGCTCCCTTCCGGGCCTGACGGGGTTCACGGTCCGACGTCGCGCAGGACCCAACCATCATCGCTCCGTGCCCGGGGCTGCATCGAACCACCGCGGCCTCGGACGGATATTCGGCCCCGCTAAGCGGATTGCGGGTACAGGGCACCGCTAGCTCCCCGCCTAGCACGGTCACAGCGGCCAGTATAGCCGTGGCCCCCGACGCCGGGCCCCCGGGCAGGAGATCGGGGTGGCGACGACGAAGTCTTCAGCACCCTCTCGAAGGAGAAGTCCCGTGAAGCGACTGTCCGCCACACTCGTCCTCGGTCTGGCCGGCGCGTTCCTCCCGCTGGCGCCTGCCTCGGCCATCACCCCCGCGGGGTTCGATTGCGGCCCCGACGACGGCCGCGAGCAGATCACGACCGATGGGCTCTCTCTCGACTTCAACGCACCGGATGTCCTGGCGCCGGAGCTCGCCGCCACCCGCGAGCAGACGGGCGACGGGATCACGAGGCAGCGATCCGCGCACTTCTTCTTCCGGGCGAACCTCGCCCCGTACACGAGCGGAGACCTCCGCTTCACGCTGGGCTGGGCGGAGGCGAACAACGACTTCGACCTGTACGTCATCGACGACGAGGGGTTCACGCTCGCGGCCTCCGACCAGAGCAACATCGACGGCGGAACGATCGGAGAGGCCACCGAGGTCCCCGGGGTCGCGCACTGCACGGACTTCTCCGTGGAGGTCCGGAACTGGGCAGGCCACCCCGATACCCCGCTCAGCCTCGACATCGTGTTCGCCAACCCGGGGCCGATGTTCGCGTGCGCCGAGGACGACCCGCACCCGGCCTGCGAGGGGAAGGCCGCGGGCGAGGCGCCGGCCCGGATCGACGACACGCGGACCCGCCTCTACCTCTCCGGTGAAGGGCCCGGCAACGTGGGGTCGGCGGCCCACTTCGTGGACTCCACCGCGGGAGCCGGCACCACGCCGGCGTCGAACACGCTCACGACCCAGCGGCCGCTCGGCGGCTCGACGAACACCTACACCCACGTGTTCCAGGGGAACCCCGACAACGGTCCCAACCCGCTCCAGGGTAACTGGATCGCCGCCCTCGACGAGCCGGTGGAGGTGTCGGGCGACGTCCACGCACTCATCTGGGTCTCATCGCAGACGATGGCGTCCGGACCCGACGGAACCCTGCTGGTCGACCTGTACACCGACTCGTTCGGCACCGGGCTGGGCGGCATCCGCGTCGCCCGCGTGGTGGTGCCCGGAACCAAGATCTCCACCATCGCCTCGCCGCTGTTCGTGACGTTCGAGGACGTGTCGTTCGCCGCCGAGCAGGAGCTGTTCCTTCAGGTGGCGGCGGACGCCGTGGTCACCTCGGCCGGCGCGGTCCAGGCCGAGGAGGACCTGGAGTTCACCGTGTACTACGACAGCGTCCAGTTCCCCTCGCACATCACGCTCGACCTGCCGCCGGACGCGGTCGCCCCGTAGCTCGCTCGCGCCTTAGCCAGGCCTCGGTCACCACGTCGTCGATCGAGGAGACGGGCGACTCCCTCCTCACCCAGCGGTCGCCGCGGAAGTGCTTGCGGAAGATGTTCTCGGCTGTGCGGGTCGCGAGCGCCTGGGTGGTGAGGGTCGGGTTGGGGCCGCCGAGGCCGTTCGCCAGCGCGGAGTTGTCGGCGATGTACAGCCGGTCGACCCAGCGGGCCTCGCCGGTGGGCCGGAGGACCGAGTCGTCGGCGCTGAGGCCCATCCGCATCGTCGACTGCACGTGCAGGATCAGCGGGGCCCAGTTGAGCCGGAACACCTCTGTGGCGCCGGCCGCCTTCAGCAGGTCGACCGCACGGGCGGCGAGGAACTCGCGGTTCGCGAGGGTCCGCGCGGTCCGCGCCCGGTGATGGAACTCCACCCGCGCGACCGGCCCGTGCTCGTCCGCCGGGATCGTCTGGGACAGCGTCACGCGGTTCTGCTCCTCGACGTCGTCGTCGGTGATGACCAGCACGTTCAGTAGCCGGTTCACGTCGGTGAGCGCCGCCTTCAAGCGGTTGCCCATGACGCGGCCGACGGTGTCGGCGCCTCCCGTCGAGGGCTGGCCGTTGTCGTAGAAGGTGGCCATCCCCGAGTCGCTGAACTGCATCGAGAACGCCTGGAGCGCCGGGGGCAGGCCCACGTTCTCGAGGCCGCCGCGGCCCGGGTAGTCGACCCGCGCGGACGAGCCCGGGCCCTTGCTCGATCCCGTCTCGAACGGCATGACACCGATGACCCAGTCGAAGTAGTGGTCGGTGTAGCCGCGGCCGACCCAGTCGTTGGGGTTCGGGAGACCGGTGTTGAGCCACAGCCGGGGATCCTCGGTGGTCCCGGCGGCCATGACGACGACCCTCGCGTCCTCGGTGACCTCCTCGCCCGTCGTGCCGACCCGCCAGGTCACCCCGCGCGCGACGGTGCGACCGCTCACCACCTCGCTCTCGATCCGGACGGCGAACGCGTCGGCCACCAGCGTAACGTTCCGTCCCTCCTTGGCCCAGGCACGGGCGGTGAGCGCCATCGGGATGTAGCTGTTGTCCGTCGAGCGCTTCGCGGTGAGGTTCCGCGGCGCGTTGCGCGGCTCCATGCAGCCCTGGAAGCAGTACCCGCAGAACGTGCAGCCGGTGGCCCGCGGGAAGGCGAGCTTGCGCCGGTCGGAGGTGAGGCCGGCGTTCCCGCCCGGCTGCAGGATCGCGTTCTCCTGGGGGCGGAAGGCCTTGCGCGTGATGTCCTTGCCGCGCTGGAGCGGCAGGCCGAGGCCCTCGCACCCGCGGAAGAAGATCTCCTCCTTGGTGCCCATGGCCGCCGTCTGCACGGGCAGCGTGTGCTCGACCCACTCGTAGTACGGGACGAGCCGCTCGTAGCGGAGCGGGAACTCGTGGGCGCGGTCGTAGGCGTTCCTGTCGGCGCCCCGGTACCCCCTGAACGCTCCGGGGTTGGCCCGCGGGGAGTTGCCGTAGTAGTGCTGGGTGGTGCCGCCGACCCCGGAGAGCTGCCAGAGGAACGAGTTCTGGGGCAGCTCGCGCGTCCACGCGGGCTTCGCGCGGTCGGCCGGGCCGAACCGGAAGTAGCCCGACAGCGGGTTGTTCGCGTCGTTCTCGAGGTGCGTCCACTGGGCGCGGGGCCGGTCGTGGCGGGGCCCCGCCTCGAGCAGCAGGACATCGAGCCCCCGCGAGGCGAGCTCCTTCGCCACCACGGGCCCGCCCCCGCCGGCGCCGATCACGATGACGTCTCTCATCGGCCGCTCGCCTTCCGGTGGCCGCGGTAGTAGCCCTTGAGCTCGCGGAACCCCTCGGCCGGCACGGTCCGGCCGGGCTGGTAGCGGGTCAGCTCCCACCCGACCGGCCGCTCCGTCAGCTTCCGGGTCTCTGGATCGAACACCTGCCACTCGCCGAAGGCGAGGAACGCGGTGAACCCCGGGAGGATGCCTCCGACGAACCGAAGCTGCGCCGAGACGTCGTCTGTGCCCGAGGTGGCCTCGATGATCCGGAACACCTCCGCCTTCTCGGCGAAGGAGAGGCGTGAGAAGTGCGACGGGAACGCGCCGCCGGCCGCTGCCGGGTTGACCTGGGCGGCGGTCGTGTTGAGGAGGCCCGCGACGGCCCCCGAGATGGGCACGGTCTCGTCGGTCCCCCCGCCCACGTCGGCCGCCGGGAGGAACGCGTCGAGGTTGGAGATCAGGATGTCGGTGGTGCCGGCGTCGATCCCGCCCGGACGCTCGTCGGTCTCGCCCTGGGCCACCGAGTAGGCGTCGGGGCCGGGGAGGATGAAGGCGACCAGGCCGTTCAGGGTGTCGCGGGTGAGGTCGGGGTCCTGAGCGGCTGCGCCGTCGAGCATGCCGCCGCGGAGGAGCGCTCCGGGGAGCCGGGCGAAGCCCGCGGCGATGCCGGCACCGAACGTGCCCGCCTTGACCAGGAACTCCCGGCGCGGGATGCGGCGGGCACCATCGGTGGGGGGCGACGGCTCGCGACGCTCCATCGCCCTGGATTCAAGCCGCCGGCGACCGGTTCCGCAAACGCCGCGCGTTCAATCGAAGCTGAGGAAGAAGGCGATCATGGCGGCGGACTCGCTCACGCTTCCCCGGACCGCCCACGCCCCCATCCCGTAGTCGCCGGCCGGGAGCGGGCCCCACAGCTCGTCGACCCGGGAGTAGAGGGGGCTCCCGAAGCCCGAGTACGGAGCGACCATGAGCAGGTCGCTCTGGGGGATGTTCGGACAGCCCGGGAGGTACGCGACCTCGCGGGGGCCGGGGTCGCCGACGTAGTTGCAGAGCCCGTAGGCGCCCGCGGCGTTGACCACGTCGCGGTGGAGGAAGGACATGAAGCCGATGCCGCCGGTGGTGAGCGTCCCGGTGTCCCCGGCGGAGTAGTAGGGGCAGGCCGGGAGGCACGGCGCCACGGGGTCCATCGGGCCGAGGATGTCGAGGCTCACCGGGCGCGCCGGGGCGGCCTCGACGTGTCCCGCCAAGCCCTCGAACGCGAGCTTCACCGTCACCGGCTGGCCGTCGGCCAAGAGGTACAGCCGGTGGTCGCCGGGGGAGAGGTCGAAGAAGGAGGGACTCGCCCCCGCACCGTTGAACCCGTGCCAGGCGTACCGGCCGAACAGGTCGAGCGCGGCGGGGAGCCGGGCGAAGGCCACCCCCCTCCCGTCCGGCCGGTCCTCCATGATGGCGAAGCCCACGATCCGCCCCTCGCCGGCCAGGTCGTTGTCGCGTCCCGGGCCGAAGTTGACGACCCCGGAGGCGGCCAGGGTCAGCCGGGCCGGCGCCGTTACCCGAACCCGGATCATCCCGGGCCCGCTGCCCGAGATCGTGGTGACCCCGCACAGCTCGACCGGCTCCTCGAGGGGGGGCCGCTCGTCGTCGGGGAGGAGGCAGACGCCCTCGGGCTCCGTGGCCCCGATCCCCGGCACCGGCGCCAACGCGCAGAGGCTGGCGAGGAGAGCGACGGCGGCCGAACGGGTGAACGTCACGAGGGTGGCTTCGCCACACGGATCGGCGGTCCTTTGTGCAGGTGCACGAAGGAGATCACCCCGTCGGGCGAGAAACCGCCCCTATGCGAACCCAACGACTCCTGCGCGGCGCCCTCGCGGCCGCCGCCCTCACCGCAACGCTCCTACCCGCCGTCCCCGCCCGCGCGCTCGCGGTCGTGAACGAGGTCTACCACGTGCCCACAGTGGGAGGCGCCGTGATCCGCGTCGAGGTCCGGCGCGACACCGCCGCGCCCCCCGGGCCGGTCCTCCTGACCTACTCCCCTTACAACTCGCTCGGCGAGGCCAACGCCTCCACCGCGGCCGACGGGGTCGCCACCCGGTACATCCCGAAGGGCTACGTGCGCGCGGTCGCGGACGTGATCGGGACCCGCGGCTCCACGGGGTGCTGGGACTACGGCGGCGCCTACGAGCAGCAGTCGGGCGTCGACGTGGTGAAGTTCCTGGCTCGCCAGCCCTGGTCGAACGGCAACGTCGGGATGCTCGGTACCTCCTACGACGGCACCACCGCGAACATGGTGGCCGCCACCGGCATCCCCGAGCTGAAGGCGATCGTTCCCGCCGCCGCCATCAGCCACTGGTACGGCTACGCGTTCTACGACGGCGTCCGCTACTTCGGGAACTCGCGGACCGCCACCGACGAGGGCTTCGACACGCCGCTCGCGTTCGACTTCGGGTTCGGGCTCACCGTGACGCCCGACGAGCCCGATCCCCTGGTGCAGCTGATGTCCAAGGCCGAGGACTGCGACCGGCACTGGCTCGGGCACACCAGCGAGGGCTACAGCCGCACACCGGACTACGGCCGGTTCTGGAAAGAGCGCGACTACCGGAAGGACGCCGACAAGTTTCGCGCGGCCGTGATGCTCGTGCACGGCTGGCAGGACTACAACGTGAAGCAGGACGAGGGTCTCTCGCTGTACGAGGCGATCCCGGTCGACGACCCGGAGACCGAGGAGGTCGTCGAGGGCGTGCCCCAGAAGCTGCTGGTGATGAGCCAGGGGACGCACGGCGGGGTTCCCGCCGCATTCACCGCGCTCCAGGACCGGTTCTTCGACCACTACCTCAAGGGCGTCGACAACGGGGTCGAGAACGAGACCGCGGTCCAGACCCTCGGCCGCACCTCGGCCGGCGCGAAGGCGACCTACACGCCGGAGGCCGCCTGGCCGCCGCCCGGCACCACGAACACGAACCTCTACCTCGGGCGCTCGTTCGACACGGTGCCCGGCGTCCCGAGCGTCGGACCCGTCGGGACCACCGGCGAGAACGGCTGGCTCGCGACGACCCCGCAGAACACCGGCGGCGGCTGGGCGCACGCCAACCCCGGCACCGTCAGCGAGGAGCTGACGCTCCGCGACCCCGCGAACCGCGAGATGGCCAGGCCGAACGGGCAGATCGTTCGCGGCCACGGCTACTACTCGCTGTACCACGAGTCCCCGCCGCTGGCCGCCGACGTGCGGATCGCCGGCCGGGCGGTGCTCGACACGTGGGTGAACGCCGCCACGCCGAGCCAGCACCTGACGCCGATCCTGGTCGAGGTCCTGCCGAACGGCACGCTCAACCTGGTGGAGCGCGGGTTCCTCAACACCGACTACCGCGACGGCCTCGCGAAGGCGAAGCCGGCGAGCGGCTGGATGCACGCGCGGGTGACGTTCCTGCCCCAGGACTACACGTTCACCAAGGACAGCCGCATCGGGCTGATCCTGCAGGGCTCGAACACCGTGTGGGCGGTCCCCGGCAACCCGGGCATGCTCTCCTACGCGATGGGCCCGGTGTCGGGCGTCACCCAGACGGGCGCGCACCTCCAGCTCCCATTGGTGAACCCGCCCGCGCAGCTCTTCGCGTCGTAGCCGTCCCCACTTGGCGGAGGCAGAAGTGTCTGGTTTCACGACATAGTTCACACCTGTCTCGCGACATGGTGCACACCTCGATCATGGGAGGTGGCGCGTGTCGCTGGGACGACTGGTGGTTGCCGCGGTCAAGGTGGAGGGACGCTCTAAGAGCGAGGTGGCCCGGGACTACGGGGTGTCCCGCAGATGGGTCCATGAGCTGGTCCGCCGGTTCGAGGCCGAAGGAGAGGCGGGCTTAGAGCCTCGGTCGCGCAGACCGAAGCGGAGTCCCCACCAGACCAGAGCCGGTCTCGAGGACGAGATCGTCGAGATCCGAAAGCACCTGGCGGAAGAGGGCCTCGACGCCGGCGCTCACACCATCGCCTGGCACCTCGAGCGCCGGCACGGGAGGGCTCCCGCCCCCTCCACCATCTGGCGGATCCTTGCTCGCCGCGGGTTCATCACCCCCCAGCCCCAGAAGCGGCCCAAGAGCTCGTTCGTGCGGTTCCAGGCCGACCAGCCCAACGAAAGGTGGCAGGCCGACACCACCCACTGGCACCTTCACGACGGGACCGGGGTGGAGATCCTCAACATCATCGACGACCACTCCCGGCTCCTGGTGGCTTCCGACGCCTACCCCACCACCAAGGCCGCGGACGTGGTCCGGAGCTTCCACGGGGCCTTCGCCACCTGGGGTTTCCCCGCCTCGGTCCTCACCGACAACGGGGCGGTGTTCACCGCCGTCCCCCGGCGAGGGGGCCGGTGCGCCCTGGAGATCGAGCTGGG
>DASWKG010000152.1:0-3960 GCA_036396755.1 Actinomycetota bacterium | reverse complement strand
TAGTACTCGCTCATCACCACGTCCTGCTTGCCGTCGCCGTTCACGTCGGCCACCCCGACCCCCGAGACGGCGCCCTCGATGTCGAGGGTGGCGGAGGGCGTCAGCCCGCCGTTGCCGTCGCCGAGCAGGGTGCGGGCCTTGAGGCCCTGCCCGATCCCGTCGAGGTACGCCCACCAGGGCGCGGTCAGAAGGTCCGGCTTCCCGTCACCGTTGAAGTCGCCGCGCTCGAGCAGGTAGTGGCCCGGCATGGTGGCGCGGATCGGCCGCTGGCCCGGGAACCCGCCCGCCCCGTCGCCCTCGAGGACCTCCACCACGGACGACGTGGTCTCGAGCGCGAGCAGGTCGGCCTTCCCGTCGCCGGTGGCGTCGTGCACGAACACGTCGGTCGCGGGCTGCGCCAGCGGAACCGTGAGGGGCGTCCCCCCCTTCCCGAAGAAGACCGTCAGGCCGTACGACTCGTTCGCGCGGATGACGTCGGCCTTGCCGTCGCCGTCGAGGTCGCCCACGGTCGACTGCGTCGCCGGCATCGGGGCGGTGAACGACTTGACCGGCGCCAGGGCGCCGTCGAGCACGGTCACGCGGCCGTCGTACTCCGTGGCGATGACCTCGGGCAGGCCGTCGCCGGTGAAGTCGGCCGCGCGAAGACCCGTGAGCCCGGGGACGGACCGGGAGGCGACCCGCGCGAACGCGCGGTACAGCGAGAGAGTGCCGTCCGCGAAGACGAGCAGCTCATCGCGCCCGTCGGCATCGAGGTCGGCGGCGAGGAGCTGGCTCGCGACGTCGGTGCCCAGCGAGCCGGCGGTCGCGAAGCTGAACCCGGCGGTTCGATCCCAGCGCGCGAGCCCGTTCTCGGTGGCGAGCACCGCGCTGATCGCGCCCCCCGTGCGGAAGCGGCCCACCGCCATCGCGCTGAAGATCGGGAACGGGAGGCTCATCGACTCGGCGAACGAGCCGTCACCGTTGCCGGAGAGCGCCTCCGCCAGGTACTCCCCCGGCTGGGCGTTGTCGATGCGGACGGCGGCGATCGCATCGAGCATCCCGTCTCCGTCGACGTCGAGCACCTCGAGGTCGTCGGGGAGCGAGGTGGTCAGGGCCACGGCGGCGGGGTCGAAGGAGCCGCCGGACCGAGCCTTCATCACGGAGATCCCGATCGACGTCGGGCAGCACGAGTTGCCCACGGCGGAGACGAGCTCGGCCCGGCCGTCGCCGTCGAGGTCGGCCAGCTCGGCCACGCGCGGGAACACGGTCGGCGCAAGGGCCGGCCGGCTGAACAGGAAGGGCTCGGCGGGGGCCGCCTGGACCGCGGGCAGCGTTCCGAGAACGAGGGCCGCGCCCACCAGGGCGAGGACGAAGGGACGAGGTCGCATCGGGCAATCTCCTCTCGTGTGGCGTCTGAACGCAGTTACGCCACGCGCGCGCGAGCTTCCTTTGGGCAAACGCACAGAATCGGGGCGCGCGCTGGCCACATCCGGCCGCTCAGCGGCCGCGGGTCAGGCCGTCGATCTCGCCGATCAGGTCCTTGCCACGATCGAAACCGCGGTCGACCACCAAGGCGGCGGCCTCCCGAGCCTCCCGGACGTCATCGGGCCGGGCCGCCTCCATCAGGCCCACGAGGTCGGCCGCATCCTGGGGCCGATCGTCGGCACGAGCGAGGGCCTTCAGCACGATCAGGTGGCCGATGCGAGCGACGCGAGCCCGGATCCCGGGCAGGACCTCGAGCTCCTCGGCGGCAGCCACGATCTCTGGCTCGATCCCCGACGACGCGAACAACAGGTCCACGACTCGACCGGCGGGCCCATCTTCGAGCCGATCGAGTCGAACAGCGGCGAGCCTTCCCACCGCGTCCTGCATCAGCGTTGTGGTCACCCGCCACCCGCGGTCGGCCATGGCGCGAACGAACGCCTGGGCTTCCTCGTCTCCATCCACCGCGACCGCCAGATCCACGTCGCGCGTGAACCGAGGTTCGGTTCGCACCGAGATCGCGATCCCACCAACGAGCGCTGCGGCCGCGCCCTGGTCGTTGAGGTCGCGGGTGATCTGATGGAGCAGGCCCTCGAGGTCGTTCATCCCCGGGGCCAGCTCACCGGCCTCCCCTGCGCGTCCCCGAACTCTGCGCCCGGACGCTCCGACAGCCACTCCGCGAGCAGGCGTTCGATGTCCTCGTCCGCCGCTTCGGGATGCCGCCGCCGGAGGTTCTGCCGCATGAGCTCGACGCCCTCCTCATGGAGCCGGAAGGTCGTGCGAAGACGCTCGGCGAGCAGCTCCCGGTCTTCCGCCATGCCAACATTGTCCCACGCTGATACGCCTCGGGTGCGGCGCGGGAGCTCAGCGGGATCACTGCGTCGACAGGAGCTTGTCGTGCGCCTTCGGTACGTAGCAGTCCTTCTCGATCCACTCGCTCGGGACGGGATCGCCCTCGCCCACCGCGGCCTCGAAGCGGACCGGCAGCTTCGTGATCGACGGCTTGGCCTTGTGCCAGTCGACGGTCACCAGCCCGCCCTCGTAGTGAAGGTGCGACTGGCTCGAGTAGCCGGTGTTGCCCACCTCGGCGATGTGCTGTCCGCGGTGGACGACGTCGCCCTCATCGACGAGCGCCCCCCACTGATCGAGGTGGTTGTAGGACGAGAGCGTGCCGTCGTCGTGGAGGATCCAGATGAAGTTGCCGACCTTCGTGTACGACGGATCCACCTTCGAAGGGTCGCTCGGGTCCTTCGGGTAGAACTTCGCGTTCAGGTACTCGTCCTCGACCATCCACACGACCGTGCCGCCGCGCGCCGCGGCGATGTCGGTGTCGGTCGGCGCGTTGATGTCCCAGGCGAACGGCTGGGAGGCGCCGTGACCGTGGATCGGGTCGCCGAAGTTGCCCGTGTTGACGATCCACGTCGGCCAGCCGTCGAAGAAGGGGAGCCGGTACCACGAGTCGGGGTCGTCCGGGCAGATCGAGACCAGGTCACGGAGCAGCTCCGGGAGCTTCGAGCTGTACCAGAACTCATGGCCGTTCCGGGTCCCGACCACGCGCGGCCAGATCAGCCCGGCCTCGTGCGTCACGCCCACGGTGTCGAGCGGGAACAGCAGGTCGTCGGCGATGAAGTCGTCCTCCTCGTAGATCGCGAACGGCTCGCCCTGGTCGACCTCGACCACCTGGGGCCGTGAGGACTGCCCGTTCGCTTCCACCGCGTACCCCTCGCCGACGAAGTGCGCGTTCGTCCCCAGCGGCACGTCGGTGAGATCCATCGCGACCGGGTACACGGTGTCGAAGTCGTCCGCGATCTTGTTGTCCTTCACCGAGAACACCGTTTGGCTGTACACGGCGGTGCTGTAGTGGCCGCGCGAACGCAGGTACTCGTCGTAGTAGCGAACGTCCTGCTCGACGGGCGCGCTGCACACGTCCTGCCCGTTCGCGAACTGCTTGCAGCTCTCCATCAGCACCGTCGTCTTGATCTGCCCGTCGGCGCCGGAGAAGGCCGGGAAGTCAACCGGGTGGTCGCCCTCCTCGAAGTCGGAGGCGACGACCTCCGTGGCGATCAGGTTCTCGATCACCTCGATCTCCATCCCGTAGCGCAGCGTGAGGCCCTGGGAGGTGCTGTGAGGGCACCCGGTCTCGATCGCGGCGAGGCGCATCCCCTGCTCCAGCTGGAGGACGTCCGATCCGTCCGCGTAGCCGCCGGGGTGATGCAGGACGAACGGGCCGGGCTCGTTCGGGCCGAAGGGCTGCACGGGGGCGATCCGAAGGACCATGCACGGGAAGGCGGGCTGGTCGCCCTGGAAGTCCTGGGGCTTCTCGGCGCCGATCTCCTCGGCCGTCCCGGTCCCGTCGGCGAACAGCGATCCCTTGATCGCCGCCTCGAGCCCCTCGTAGATGCTGCCGGCCTTGCCGCGCGGAGACGAGTCCGGGTCGAACGCCAGCACCCGGCCGTCGGCGAGGGTGAGCAGCCCCGCGGCATCGTCGACATCCGTGAT
>DASWKG010000151.1:0-15556 GCA_036396755.1 Actinomycetota bacterium | reverse complement strand
CTTCTTCGGATGCGGGCGAACCCGCTCGAGGAGGTGCGCGCGTGCGCGGACGCGATGCTCGTCGAGCTGCGGAAGGTCATCCCCGCGTTCCTCCGCCGCGTCGACCTCCCCGACCGCGGCGTCGCGTGGTCCGACTACCTGGCCGGAACGAAGGAGCGCGTCGCCGCCGTCGCGAACGAGCTGTTCGGCGACGAGCTGTTCGCCAACGAGCCGGCCGCCGATCGCCCCGAGGTGCTGCTGACCGACGCCGACCCCGACGGCGAGGTCAAGGTCGCCGCCGCCGCGATGTACGCCGCCACCGGTCTCCCCGACGACGCGCTGCTCGAGCGCGCGCGCAAGCTGACGGGCGACGAGCGCCGCCGCGTGATCGAGGCCTACGCGGGGACGCGCGCGAACCGCCGCCACCGGCCGGGGCGGGCCTTCGAGCGCACCGACTACCGCTTCGACGTGCTCTGCGACTACGGCGCCTTCCGCGACCTCCAGCGCCACCGCCTGCTCACGATCGAGTGGCAGCGGCTGTCACCGGCGCACGGGTTCGAGATGGCGCCGGAGATCGAGGAGGCCGGCGCGCTCGAGGATTGGACCCGGACGATGGATGAGTCGGCCGCGCTCCACGACGAGCTCGCGGGTGCGGTCTCGCCGGAGGTCGCGCAGTACGCCGTGTCGATGGCCTATCGCGTGCGCTTCGTGATGCAGATGAACGCGCGTGAGGCGATGCACCTGATCGAGCTGCGGAGCACACCCCAGGGCCACCCGGTCTACCGCCGGGTGGCGCAGCGCATGCACGGCCTCATCGCCGAGGTCCACCCCGCGATCGCAGCGGCGATGACCTTCGTCGACCACTCGAGCGTCGAGCTCGAGCGCCTGGAAGCCGAGCGGAGAACCGAGGCACGCCGGCAGGCCACGGAATGACCCGCGACAGCTGGCTGCTCATCGCCCTCGCGGCCCTCGGCGTCTCCTCCCTGCTCGCCTCCGCAGGCGCCTGGCTCCTCCTCTGGCGCGACCACCGAGCCCGCCGCGGCAAGCACCGCCCGCCTCGGTAGCCCACGAAGGAATCGGCTAGGCGTCGCCCTTGGCCGCCGCCTGCTTCTCCTTCTCCTCGGCGACCAGCACGCGGCGGAGGACCTTGCCGACCATGGTCTCGGGGAGGGCGTCGCGGAACTCGACGTGCTTGGGGGCGCGGTAGCCGGTGAGGCCGTGCTCGGGGTCCTTCGTCCACTGGCGGATCTCCTCCACCGTGGCGCTCTCGCCGTCCTTCAGCACGATGTAGGCCTTCACCGCCTCGCCGGTGGTCTCGTCGGGGATGCCGACCACGCAGACCTTCTGCACCTTCGGGTGGCGGTAGAGGACCTGCTCGACGTCGGTCGGGTACACGTTGAACCCCGAGACGAGGATCATGTCCTTCTTCCGGTCGACGATCCGGAAGTAGCCGTCGGGGTCCATCTTCGCGATGTCGCCGGTGTGCAGCCACCGCAGGCCGTCCTTGTGAACGCGGATCATGTCCTCGGTCGCGTCCGGCGAGTTCCAGTACCCCTTCATCACCTGCGGCCCGGCGATGCACAGCTCGCCCTCGCCGCCCTCGGGGACCTCCTTCTCGGGGTCGTCGAGGTCGACGATCTTGCAGTCGGTGTCGGGGATCGGCAGCCCGATCGTGCCGAACCGGTGGTTGCCGTCGAGCGGGTTGATGTGGGTGACCGGCGAGGTCTCGCTGAGCCCGTAGCCCTCGACGATGCGGCCCTCGGTGATGCCCTCGAACTTCTCCGCGACCGCCACCGGGAGCGGCGCGGCGCCCGAGAAGCAGGAGCGGATCGACGACAGGTCGTAGCTCGCCGTCTCGGGCGACTCGTTGATCGCGATGTAGATGCGGGGCACGCCGGGGAACAGCGCCGGCTTCTCCTTCTGGATCGCCTTCAGCGCCATCTCGAGCTCGAACCGCGGGAGCAGGATCAGCTTCAGCCCCTTGGCGATGCCGACGTTCATCACGGCGCCCATCCCGTAGGAATGGAAGAACGGAAGGACGCACATGATGCTGCCCTCGCCCTCCTCGACGGCGGTGAACCAGGCGGCCGTCTGGAGCGCGTTCGAGACCGCGTTGTAGTGCGTGAGCATCGCGCCCTTGGACAGCCCGGTGGTCCCGCCCGTGTACACGAAGGCGGCGACGTCCTCCATCGGGTCCACCTCGACCGGCGGCACCTCGGGGTACGAACCCTTCATCAGGTCCGTCCACCACACGACGTCGGCGCCCTCGGGGACCGGCGGCCACGAGCGGCCCTCGTGCTTCGCCTCCTTCTTCTGCTTGAGCGGCGCCAGCTTGTTGACGGGCCAGCCGAGCACGTCGGAGATGCGCGTCACGATCACCGTCTTCAGGCCCACCTCGTCGCGGACGGCGGCCACCGCCGGGTAGAGGAGGTCGAGCGTGATGATCGTGTCGCACTGCGCGTCCTTCAGCTGATGGGTCAGCTCGCGCTGGGTGTAGAGCGGGTTGTTCCCGACGGGCACCGCGCCGAGGCGCTGGAGCGCGTAGAAGGTCACCACGTACTGCGGGCAGTTCGGGAGCATGATCGCGACCCGGTCGCCCTTCTCCACCCCGCGCGAGGCGAGAGCCCGGGCGAGCTGCTCGACCTCGTCGAGGACCTGCCGGTAGGTGAACCGCCTGGCGCGAGGCGCGACGGGGAAGACGACGGCCTCGTTGTTCGGCCACTTGGCCGCGGCCTGCTCGAGGAGCCAGAAGAGCGGCTTCTCGGGGTAGGGCTCCAGCGTCTCGGGGACCTCCTTCTCGTAGCTCTTCACCCAGGGACGTGCGCGCTTCGTCTCGGCCATCGGGGGGCTCCTTTCTCCGCCGACCCCCATTATTCCCGTCCGCGGTGAGCCGGGACAAGAGGCGGTAGGGTGACGGCCTGTGAGCGAGCTGGCCGACGCGCTGCGGCTCGCGGCCCGGGCCGCGCTGCCGCCGGTGGAGGGAGAGGTCCGGGCCCCCGGGCTCCGGGCCCCCGTCCGCGTGGCCCGGGACCGCTGGGGAGTGCCCCACATCACCGCCGAGAGCCTCCACGACCTCTTCTTCGCCCAGAGCTACGTGGTCGCGTCGGACCGCCTCTTCCAGATGGAGCTGATCTTCCGGCTCTCGACCGGGCGGCTGTCCGAGCTCTTCGGCGAGCTCACCCTTCCGATCGACCGCTTCGTCCGGACCGTCGGCTGGAACCGCGCGGCGGTCCGGCACGCGGCCCAGCGCGACGACCTCTCCGACGAGGTCGCCGCCGCGTCCGTGGCCGGCTTCCGGGCCTGGGTCGAGGCGATGCCCGCCCCGCCGCCGGAGTACCGGGTGCTCGCCACCGACCCGTGGGTTCCGAACGACCAGGAGGCCGCCGAGGCGGGCGCGGCGGCGGGCGTCTTCATGGCCTGGTCGCTCTCGCGCGCCTGGGACAACGACCTCCTGCGGGCCGAGATCGCCGAGCGCCACGGCGCCGAGATGATGCGGACGCTGTTCCCCGACATCGATCCCGAGCCGGAGGCCGTCCGGGCCGCGAAGGACGCCGGCGACCCCCGCCTCGCCCTGCTCGCCGAGGCGTTCCTCCCACCGTCGGGGCAGGGCTCGAACAACTGGGTGGTCGCCGGGTCTCGCACCGCCTCGGGGAAGCCCCTGCTGGCGAACGACCCGCACCTGCTCGTGCAGTCGCCGTCGGTCTGGTACGAGGTCCACCTGCGCGCGCCCGGGATCGACGTGGCCGGCGTCTCGTTCCCGTTCGCCCCCGGGGTCGTCATCGGCCACAACGAGCGCATCGCCTGGGGCCTCACGAACACCGAGGCCGACGTGCAGGACCTGTACCTCGAGCGGCTCTCCGACGACGGCACGCGGTGCGAGTACCGCGGCGACTGGGAGCCGGTGACGATCCACCGCGAGGAGATCGCCGTCCGTGGGCGCGACGAGCCGGAGGTGGTGGAGGTCCGCGAGACGCGGCACGGGCCGATCCTCACCTCGTACATGCTCGGCATCGCGAACCCCGAGGTCGTCGAGGGCGGGATCCGGAAGCCCTACGCCCTTCGGTGGGTCGGCCTCGAGCGGACCATCGAGCCGTCGACCGTCGTGCGGCTCGACATGGCGAAGAACTGGGACGAGTTCCGCGCGGCGCTCGAGCACTGGCACTGCCCCGGGCAGAACGCGGTGTACGCCGACGTCGACGGGAACATCGGCTACCAGCTCACCGGGCTCTACCCGAGACGCCGCGCCGGCGACGGCAGCCTGCCGGTGCCGGGCTGGACCGACGCGTACGAGTGGGACGGGTGGATCCCGTTCGACGAGCTGCCGCGCGCGTTCAACCCCGAGTCGGGCTACCTCGTCACCGCGAACAACCGGATGTACGACGAGACCTACCCGCACCACCTGGGCAGCGACTTCCTGCCGCCCTACCGCGCACGGCGGGTGACCCAGCTCCTCACCGAGACCGAGCGCCACACCGCCGAGACGTTCGCGCGCATCCAGGCCGACACCGTCTCGCTCCCCGCGCGCGAGATCTGCGCGATCCTCGCCCGCGTGGAGCCCGCGGACGACCGTCAGAAGGAGGCGCTCGCGCTGCTGGCGGACTGGGACCACGACCTCGCGGCCGGGTCGGCGCCCGCCGCCGTCTACGAGGTCTGGTGCGCGCACATCGCGCGGGTGGTGCTCCGCCCGCTCCTCGACCCCGACCTGTTCGACCACTTCTACGCCCGCAGGCAGTGGACGAACGGCTTCCAGTACCGCGTCCTCCCCCACGTGCTCGCCTATCCGACGGCTCGGTGGTTCGGCCGCGACGGTGTCGAGGCGCGGGACGAGGTCCTCCGCGCCGCGCTCGACGGCGCGCTCGACGAGCTCGCCGGACGGCTCGGCGAGGACATGGGCGAGTGGCGATGGGGCGCGATCCACCGCGCCCGCTTCGCCTCGCGCCTCGCGATCGTCCCCGACCTCGCGGAGCTGTTCACCGCGGGCGAGGTGGAGGTCGGCGGCGACGAGCAGACCGTGAACCAGGCGCTGTTCGAGCCGGGCGTCCCCTACGAGGTCGTGGTCATGCCCTCATGGCGCCAGATCCTCGACCCCTCGGACTGGGACGCCTGCCTGGGCGCGCACACGCTGGGCCAGTCGGGGAACGTCGAGTCGCCGCACTACCGAGACCAGCTCGAGCTGTGGTCGGCGGTTCGCCACCACGCGATGCCGTTCACCGAGGAGGCCGTGGCCCGCGAGACGGCCGCAGAGCTGAGGCTCCTGCCTTAGAGCACGCGCAGGCTCAGGCCCATCGCCCGGAGACCTCTGACGATCCGGGGCAGGGCCTGCAGGGTGGCTCGCCGGTTCCCGCCGCCGTCGTGCAGGAGCACGATGGCCCCGGGCCGGGCGCCCTCGAGAACCCGGGTGGCGATCTGCGCGGGGCCGAGGCCCGTCCAGTCGAGCGAATCGACCGACCAGAGCACCGTTCGCTGGCCGAGGTCCGACGCGATCTGGAGGGTCCGCGGCGACCACGAGCCTCCCGGCGGACGGAACAGGCTGCTCTCCACGCCCACGGAGGCAAGCGCCCGGTTCGCCGACCCGATCTGCGTCGCCACCTGGCCCTGCGACAGCCGCGCGAACGGGCGCTCGTAGGGATGGTTCTGCGAGTGGTTCCCGACCCGCATCCCCATCGCCGCGAGGCGCTCGACGATGTCGGGGTACCGCTCGGCGAGGTAGCCGACGACGAAGAACGTCGCGACCGCCCGGAGCCGGCGGAGCGTCCGAGCCACCCGGAGCGTCCACGCGGACGAGGGTCCGTCGTCGAAGGTCAGCGCGACGGCGTCCGGCTGCTGCGCCGGCCCGCTGGGGTGGAACACCGACGCGACCACCTTCCCCGAGACCTCGCCCCGCTCGATCACCTGCACGCCGGCGGCGCTGCCGAGGTAGGTCTGCGGGTTGGAGGGCGTGCCCGCCTCCACCTCGACCACCACACGGACGGTTCCCTCGGTGGCATCAACCCCGTCGACGACCTCCAACCGGTCCCCCTCCTGAAGGACCCGGTCCCCTGACGCCTGGACCCCGTTCACGGTGAGGTGGCCGGCGACGACGCGGCGGCGCAGGACGCGCCCCTCGACATCGAGCAGGTTCCCGCCCCGGGGCCGGAGCCCGAGGAGCTCCCGCGCCTCGTCCACCGTGGCCCCCGGGCGGACCACGCGGACCGAGCCCGCGACGCTGACGTGCATCGGCGGCGGCAGCGAGCCGAGCTCTCCGGGGAGGAACACCACGAGCAGCGCGACGGCGAAGGCCCCCAGCTCCCGGCGGTGGCGGCCGAAGCGACGGCGGTGGCGCCCGCTCCGGGTCACTCCAGCTCGATGCGGATCCGCTTGAAGGCCTTGCCCTTGCTCTCGGTCTTGGCCACCCGCACCCGTCCCACCTCGCCGGTGCGCGCGACGTGGGTGCCGCCGTCGGCCTGCCGGTCGATGCCCTCGATGTCGATCACCCTGATCGGGTCGACGTGGTCGGGGATCAGCGAGACCTTCGTGCGGATGAGGTCGGCGTCGGCGAGCGCCTCCTCGCGCGGCAGGAACTCGACGGTCACCGGCCGGTCCTCTGCCAGCACCTCGTTCAGTCGCGCCTCGACGTGACGGCCGAACTCGCCGCTCATCGCGTCCAGCTCGAAGTCCATGCGCGCGGAGCCCTCGTCGTCCATGTGCCCGCCGGTGACCTTGGCGCCGAACTCGCGCCACACGATCCCCGACAGGGTGTGCAGGGCGGTGTGCGTGCGCATGAGCCGGTGGCGGCGCTCCCAGTCGATCTCTGCCTCGACCGCCGTCCCCTCCGGCGGCGGCTCCCCGTCGAGCACGTGCAGCGAGCCGTCGTCGGCGGGGAGCGTGTCGATCACGCGTGCCTCGCCGCCCACCCATCGGAGGACGCCCGTGTCCCCCGGCTGGCCGCCGCCGCGCGCGTAGAAGACGGTTCGATCGAGGACCACGCCGTCCCCGGTCACGCGGGTCACGGCGGCGTCGGTGGTCCGCCGGTACGCGTCGGTCGCCGGGATGTCGTCGGGTGAGCCGCCCACCCTCAGAACATACCCCCGCCCGGCAGGTACCGGTCGAGGCTGTAGAAGAGCAGGAAGAGGGCCACCAGCACGCCGGCGACGAGCGCGAGCCAGTACAGCATGGCGAGGAGCGGGTTCCGCGGGCTCCACCGCCGGAGCAGGCGGATCACGCCGCGACCTCGCGGACGAGGTGGGCCCGGACGATCAGCCGCTCCGACGCCGAGAACCTCGGGTTGCACGTCGTGAGCGTGAGCGACGGCTGCGCGGTCGGGCCGAGCACCTCGTGCTGGTCGGGCGTGACGACCTTCTGCCACACCACCTCGTAGACGAGGCTCCCCTCCACGGTTCGCAGGTACACGAGGTCGCCGGGCTTCAGCTTGTCGAGCGCCCAGAACGGGCGCGCGTAGGTGGTGCGGTGCGCCGCGATGCCGACGTTCCCCTCCTCGCCGGGCAGCGGCGTCCCCGCGTAGTGGCCGGGCCCCTTCTTCAGGTCCGCGGCGCTCACCCCCTCGACGAACGCCATGTTGAGCTCGATGGCGGGGATGCGGATGATGCCGACCGCCTCGCCGGGGATCGGGCGGAGGCTCGCTGCCCGATCGCCCGCCTCGGCGGCGGCGAACTGCTGCTCGAGGTCGTCGCGGAGCGCGCTCTGGTGGCGTGCGGTGACGAGGTTGGTCCCGAACAGCTCGTAGACGACGAACAGGATGAGCACGATGCCGAGGCCGATGAAGGTCCAGCCGACCCGCCGCAGCACCTTCCGCCACGGCCCCGGCGCTCGCTCGACGGCCTCCGCCTCCGGGCGCTCGGTCGCCACGCTCATGTCACCGGCTCCGCCCGCGCGAGGCCCGGAGGCGGGATGCCCGCGGGCATGCGGACCTGCCCCGGCGTGATCGAGAGCTCCAGCCCGAACGAGCGAACAGCGTCGAGCAAACGCTCCATGCCGGGCTGCGCGGCGAGGCTTCCCTGGAGGCCGGCGGGATCGCCGATCGCGCTGATCTCGTACGGGGGGCTGTACACCGACCCGTGCAGGAGCAGGGTGTTCCCGGCGCACCGGACCGCCGACAGGACCGACAGGCGCTCGCCGTTGATCGCCACCGCCTCGGCGCCGGCCGCCCACAGCGCGTTGACGGCCGTCTGGATGTCGCGCTCGTGCACCACGAGGTCGTTCGGGTCGCCCGTCGGCGATCTTGCCGCGCCGCTGTCGTCGAGCGTGATCACCACCCCGGGGCCGGTGAGCGCGGTCATGCCGGCCCCCGACGCCAGCCGGTCGGCCTCGGCCCGGAGGGCCGCGACCTCGTCGCTGTTGCTCCCCTCCTCAAGGTCGGCGAGCCGCCCCTCGATCCGCCGGACGTCGGAACGCAGGCCGCGCACCCGCATGTCCTGCTCCACGATGAGGTCGACCAGCTCGAGGCGCCGCGACTCGCGGCCCGGCGCGCTCGGAACGCGAGCGGCGAGCACCGCGAGGAAGCCGAGGACGGCGAGGGCGAGGGGGAGGGCGACGCGGGAGGCCCGGCGCATGTCGCTATGATATGGGGCTCCCTGTAGAGAGAACCAGGGAACCGCTGACGGAGGAACATCGATGCCCAAATCGAAGGGGAAGCGGCGCCGCTACCAGCCGCCGCCGAAGCCCAAGCCGAAGCCCAGCCCCCGCTGGTTCGGAGCCGTGATCCTGACGATCCTGTTCGGAGGGGTCGCGGTGATCGTCCTGAACTACCTGGGGCTCGACGTGGTCCTGCCCGGCTCGCCGAAGAACCTGTACCTGTGGGTCGGGCTCGGCTCGATCGCGGTGGGGTTCGGCGCGGCAACCCAGTGGCGCTGAGTCCCGCCTGAGGGTTCTCCACAGGGTTCTGCACACCCGTGGAAAATGACACCCGCGTAATTATCCCAAGGTGTTTCCACACTGTGGAGAACGCATCGGCGGGCGCGGCGCTACCCTTGAGCCCGTGCCTGTCTACGAGTACCGGTGCAGGGGCTGCGACCACCTGCTCGAGGAGATCCAGCCGATGGGGTCCGAGGCCCCCGGGCCATGCCCCGAGTGCGGGGGAGAGCTCCGGCGGCGCTGGAGCCGGGTCGGCGTCCGATTCTCGGGCTGGGGGTTCAACGCCACCGACGCCCTCGCGCCGAAGGGGCGGCCGCCCCGGGACTTCAAGCAGCTCAAGCGGAAGGCCGAGGAGATCGCCGACTCCTGAGGTCAGGCCTGGTCGGTGGCCTCCCGGGGGCGTCGCTCGACCAGCATCGGCTCGCCGCAGTGACGCGGCACCTGCAGCTCCCCGATCCGCTCCACCCGGAACTCGGTCCCGCACTCCCCGCACACGAAGAACACGTCGAGCTCGCGGACGTCCTCGGGGCCGGCCTGCTCCTCGCGAGGTCGGGTCCGGGCGAGCCCGGTCACGACCCAGAAGCCGGCCAGGGCGATGCCCAGGCCGAACAGCACCGTGAGGAAGACGCGCACCTACAGCCGCTCGATGATGGTGGCGTTGGCCATGCCGCCACCTTCGCACATCACCTGCAGGCCGTAGCGGCCCTCGCGCCGCTCCAGCTCGTGCAGGAGCGTCGCCATCAGCCGGCCGCCGCTCGCGCCGAGCGGGTGGCCGAGCGCGATGGCGCCGCCGTTCGGGTTCACGTGCTCCTCGAACCAGTCGTCGGGGACCTCGAGCTCCTTCTTCCAGGCCAGCACCACCGACGCGAACGCCTCGTTGATCTCGAGCACGTCGATGTCCTCGAGGGTCAGCCCCCCGTTCGCCAGCACCTTCCGCGTGGCGGGGATCACGCCGGTGAGCATCACGATGGGGTCGACGCCGGCCAGCGCGAAGCTGTGGAACCGCGCGCGCGGCCGCAGGCCCAGCTCGTCGGCCCGCTCGCGGCTCGCGATCACGATCGCGCACGCGCCGTCGGAGATCTGGCTGGAGTTGCCGGCGCTCACCACGCCGTCCTCCTTGAACGGCGTGGGGAGCGAGGCCATCTTCTCGAGGTCGACGGGGAACCGGACGCCCTCGTCGTGCTCGAACAGCTCCTCCCCGCTCTCGCCCTGCACCTTGACGGGGTGGATCTCCTTCTGGAAGCGCCCGTCCTTGATCGCGCGCGCCGCGAGGTCGTGGCTGCGGCCGGCGAACTCGTCGAGCTGCGACCGCGAGAGTTCCCACCGCTCGGCGATGATCTCCGCGCTGATGCCCTGAGGGACGAGGCCCCCCTCGTAGCGGTCCATCAGGCGCTGGCTGAACGGCACCCCGGGGCCCTGGCTGACGGTGACGCCCATCGGGACGCGCGTCATGTTCTCGACCCCCGACGCGATCGCGAGGTCGTAAACGCCGGCCATCACGCCCTGCGCGGCGAAGTGCGCGGCCTGCTGGCTCGAGCCGCACTGCCGGTCGATCGTGGTGGAGGGGACCTCCTCGGGCAGCCCCGCGGCCAGCCAACCGTACCGGCCGACGTTGATGCTCTGCTCGCCGGTTTGCGACACGCAGCCGGTGATGTTGTCGTCGACGGTCGCCGGGTCGATGCCGGTGCGCTCGACGGCCGCGCCGAGCACCTCGGCCAGCAGGTCGACCGGGTGCCAGTCGCTCAGCTTGCCGGCCTTCCGGCCGACCGGGCTGCGTACCGCCTCGACGATGACCGCTTCGCGCATGACTGACCTCCAGGGGCTCGGGAGCGTACCTACTCGTCGGTAACCTCCGTCGAGTCTACGGCGGGCCCCCCGAAGCGTCAACGCCCGCGCCGTGGAACGCGGTCCTCCCCACGGGTAGACTCGGCGGGATGCGAAGGTCCGTCGCCGCGGTAGCGACAGTTGTGCTCGTCGTGCTGGGCTCCCCCACCGCGATTGCCTCCCTCGCGGTCGCCGTCCGGATCGTCGCGCCATCCGACGGGAGCACCGTCTCCGGCGCCGTCCTCGTCGAGGCCGATACCACCGGCGTCGTCACCCTGGTCGAGTTCGAGTGGTCCCGCGACGCCGGAGGGACGTGGGAGCCGATCGGCGTCGACTCCGAGGGACCCGACCGGTGGAGCGCGACCTGGGAGACACCCGACTTCTCCGGCGCGGCCCTGGTGCGGGCGACGGCCACCGGCGGCGCCGAGGTCGCATCCGACACCGTGGCCGTGACCGTCGACAACGTGGCGCCCGTGGTCGACGTCGACGCGAGCCCATCTCCCTTCTCTCCCAACGGGGACGGCCGCCGCGACGTCGTCGTGCTCCGGGTCGACGCGGGGGAGCCGGCCGAGGTGACCCTCCGCATCGTGGGTCCCGAAGGCGCGGTCGCCAGGGCGTGGACAGGGCGGGGCGAGAGCGCCTACACCTGGGAGTGGGGCGGGCGCGGCGGGACGGGGCCCGTGCCGGACGGCCGGTACCTCGCGGAGGCATCCGCGGAGGACGCCGCAGGCTTCCGGGCGACGGCCTCGGCGCCGCTGGTGGTCGACACCGCCGCTCCCCGGGTGCGCTTCACCCGCCCCGGCTCCGATCGCATCCGCGCCCCGCGGCCGGTGACGCTCGGTATCCGGGTGCGCGACCGGTCCGCCACCGGGTCCGTGACCGTGTCGCTGTCCGACGCCGTCGAGGAGCTCTGGCGCGAGGAGGCGGAGGCGGGCCAAGAGGAGACCCGCATCCGGTGGAGTGCCCGGTACCCGAACGGGGACCCGCTGTTCCCCGGGCCGTACCGGGCGGAGGCCACGGCCCGCGACGAGGCCGGGAACGTCGGGGCGGCCGAGCGCGTCTTCCGCGTCGAGGGACGCGTGCCCGCCCGCGTCTTCCGACGGGTGGAGGGGACGGGCCCGCGCGTGGCCCTCACCTTCGACGACTGTCACTACGCATCCGCCTGGGCTCGGATCCTCGACGTCCTCGAGGGCCGGGGCGTGCGAGCGACCTTCTTCTGTCCGGGCAGGCTGGTGGCCTCGAACGTCGACCTGGCCCGGCGCACGGTCGCCGATGGGCACGCCGCGGGCGCCCACGGCTGGGACCATGCCAACCTCGCCGGTCGCGCCGAGAGCGAGACCGAGCGCCGGCTCCGCGCCGACGACCGGGCCTGGTGGCGCGTCGCGGGAAGCACGGGATCCCCGTTCTTCCGACCGCCCTACGGGGCCTACGATCGGGCGGTGCTGGCGGCGGCCGGCGCCACGTCACATCCCCGGGTCGTGCTGTGGGACGTCGACACCGAGGACTATCGGCGCCCGGGGGCGGGCGCGATCGCCGCCCGGGCCGTGTCGGGGGCCCGGCCCGGCAGCATCATCCTCATGCACACGCTCGACGAGACGGCTGCCGCGCTTCCCTCGATCCTCGCGGGCCTTCGCCGGAAGGGCCTCGAGCCGGTGACGCTCCCCGAGCTGTTCCGCGCCGGCGGGCTTCGCTAGCATTGGTCAGCGGCCCGCCCGGGCCGATATCCTGGCCCCGTCCGCTACCCCACACAGGAGGAGCCCCATGCAGATCGGCGACACCGCGCCCAACTTCACCCTTCCGGACCAGAACAAGGAGCCCGTGCGCCTCTCGGACCTCCGCGGCCAGCGTGTGGTGGTCGCCTTCCACCCGTTCGCCTTCACCGGCATCTGCGACGACGACCTGTGCGGCCTCCGCGACGACCTCGACGACCTCCGCGCGCTGAACGCCGAGGTGCTCGTGATCTCTCCCGACAGCCCGTTCGTCCACAAGCGGTGGGCCGACGAGCAGGGCTTCGACTTCCGCTACCTCTCGGACTACTGGCCGCACGGCGAGGCCGCCCGCTCGTTCGGCGTGCTGAACGAGGCCCTGGGCGTCCCATTCCGCTCGACGTTCGTGATCGACGAGGAGGGCGTGGTGCGCTTCGCCGACGTCCAGGACTCGCACCCGGGTGAGGCCCGCGACGTCGCCGTCATCCGCAAGGCCCTGGAGGAGCTCGGCTAGCACCGTGGCCGGGGGCGCCTGCTTCGTCTGCGGTCGCCCGACCTACGACCCGGACAAGCGGGAGCGCCCCTGGGCCCGGGGGCTCAAGCGCGGAGGCCTCGTGCTCGTCTGTCCCAGGTGTCAGGAGGAGCAGCCCGACTGGCCGTCGATGCTCGATCGGTGCGAGCGGTGCGGCCAGACCCGGCTCTCCGTGACCATGGGCACCATCGTCTGCCGCGCCTGCGGCCACGAGACCGAGCGCGCGTAGGCCGGCGCCCCGCCCTGCTAGCGTAGGCGGCCGTGAAAGACGTCGGTCTCGCCGGGCTCCCCTTCGCGGGCAAGTCCACGCTGTTCACCGCCCTCACGCGCGCGGGCGCGTCGGGCGGCCGCTCGAACCAGGCCGTCGTCTCCGTGCCCGACCCTCGCCTGCAGGTCCTCGCAGAGCTGGAGCACTCCGCGAAGGTCGTCCCCGCGCAGGTGCGCTTCGTCGACGTGCCCGGCGGGCTGTCCGCGCAGTCGCTCGCGGCCCTGCGCGAGACGCACGCGCTGGCGCTCGTGGTCGGAGCGTTCCAGGGCGACCGGGACGCGGCGGCAGATCTCGCGTCGGTGCGGTCGGAGCTGCTGCTCGCGGATCTCGCCGCGGTCGAGGGCGGCATCGAGCGGACCGCGAAGAAGCTGAAGGGTGGCCGCGGCGACGAGGCGGCCGGGACGGCGGAGGCGCTCGCGCGCGCGAAGACGGCCCTCGACGCCGAGACGCCGCTCCGGGATGCGGGCCTGTCCGAGGAGGACCGCGTGGCGCTCCGCGACTACGGGCTGCTGTCGCTGAAGCCCTGGGTGGTCGTGGCGAACCTCGAGGAGGGCGCGTCGATCCCCGAGGGGCTCCCCGACGGAGCGGTCGGCGTGTTCGCGGCCATCGAGGCCGAGGTCGCCGAGATGGACGAGGCCGAGGGCCGGGCGCTGCTCGCGGAGTTCGGCGTCGAGGAGCCCGGGCTCGAGGCCGTGATCCACGCGTGCTACCAGGCGCTCGACCTCATCACGTTCCTGACGACCGGCGAGGACGAGACGCGCGCGTGGCAGACGCGGCGCGGCGCGAGGGCCCCCGAGGCGTCCGGCGCCATCCACACCGACCTCGAGCGCGGCTTCATCCGGGCCGAGGTGGTGACCTACGACGAGCTGGTCGCGGCGGGCTCGGAGAAGGAAGCGAGAGCCAAGGGCCTGGTCCGCACCGAGGGCAAGGACTACGAGGTGCAGGAGGGCGACATCCTGCACGTGCTGTTCTCGGTCTGAGGCGCCTCTCAGCCGGTCCGCGGCTCCAGGATGACGAGCGGGATCTCGCGATCGGCGCGCTCCTGGTAGCCCTCGTATCCCGAGTACGCCTCGACCGCCCTGGGCCACAGCCGGGTTCGCTCCTTCGCGTTCGCCACCCGGGCCCGCACCGGCCGGCGGTCGCGTCCCACCTGGACCGTGACGTCCGGATACGCCTTCAGGTTGTGGAACCAGGCGGGGTGCTTCGGATAGCCCCCCTTCGACGCGACGAGCACGACGTCACTCCCGTCCTCGACGTAGGCGAGCGCCGAGGTGCGGAGCCGCTTGGACTTCGCCCCGATGTGGTCGAGCAGCAGCATCGGCGGCAGGCCCGGCACGCGATGCCCCACCCCCCCGCCGCTGGCCCGGTACACGGCAACGTGGACCCGCATCAGCTTGTCGAGCACGGGCCAGGCCTTGTCGGCGAATCGCATCACGTCCATGGCCTGAAGCCTACGCGCCGTGGGCGGCGGGGCGCACGTCAGGCGCCCCGTTTCGTCGGCGACGGTCACGAGGTCCCAGGACGCCTGCAACGGTTGGCGGAAGCGGTAGCGTACGGTTCGCCGACTTCCGGTCGGCCACAAGGAGAGCCTTGCCCTACGCGATCAATCCGATCGATCAGGTGCGCACCTTCTTCGAGGATCCCGGAGGGGGCGGCCCAGGCCCACCCGTTCTCGTCTACCCCGGCTTCGCGGATCCGCTCGAGTACGCGAAAGCCTCGCCTCTCGCCCGAGGGCTCGGCGAGGATCACCGCTTGATCTTCGCCGACCACCGGGGCCAGGGTCGCAGTGACAAGCCCCACGACATCACCTCGTACGCGTTGACGACGCGTGTCGCCGACGCCACCGCGATCCTGGACGCGCTGGGCATCGAACGAGCCCACTACCTCGGCTTCTCGTGGGGCGCTCGTCTCGGATTCGCGATCGGAGAGCATGCCCCAGAGCGCGTCCTGTCCCTGGTCCTCTGCGGCAACCAGCCGTACGAGTGGCCCGCCCGAGGTGCGATGCTGCGTGCCGTGTCGGGGGCAGTGGCTGCGGGGAGAGAGCGCGGGATGGTCGCCTTCGTCGAGACGTGGGAGTCGTTGATCGGCACGGCGTTCCTCGAACCCGGGCGGACCTGGTTGCTCGAGAATGACCCCCTCGCGTTGGACGCGGCGTTTCGATCGATCTTCGTGGAAGGACCGATCTCTCAGAACCTCGGCCGATGGACCGTTCCCTGCCTCATCTACGCGGGCGCCGATGACGAGATGCACCGGAACGCCGCACGGGCGGCCGAGGAGATCCCGTCCGCGATCTTCGTCTCGCTCCCCGGTCACACGCACTTCTCCGCGGAGCACGTGGCGGACGAGCTGCTGCCACGTGTCCGGGAGCTGCTGCGGTCGGCCGGGTCCCGATAGGCA
>DASWKG010000150.1:0-23093 GCA_036396755.1 Actinomycetota bacterium | reverse complement strand
CGGAACGCCTGATACATCGCATCCCGGTACGTCGGCGGCTCGTTGGCGAACAGGACCATGAGGACGAGGCTAGCACTCTCCTCAGAGGGTGGGAATACGCCGGGCTCCGTAGCCCCGACCGGGCCGGAGCGGGCCCCGGATGGCCGACGGAGGTCAGTCGCCGCGGTCCTGGGCGACGACCTTGCCGTAGCGGATCGCCTCGGCGAGCGCCTGCAGCTTCGAGTGGACGCGCAGCCGGGTCAGGATGTTCTGCACGTGGGTCCGCAGGGTGTGCCGGCTGATCGAGAGGTGGTCGGCGATCTTCTCCGGGTCGAGGCCGTCGGCCATGAGCTGCAGGATCTCGATCTGGCGGGGGGTGAGCCGCTCGACACGCGAGCGGGCCCGAGCGTCGTCGCGCCGCCGGGCCTCGAGCATCTGGAGCGCCCTGGCGACCTCCTCGGGATGCAGGAGTGCCTCGCCCCGGGTGACCGCGCGCACCGCGCCGGCCACGTCGGCCACCGGGCGGAGCTTGGAGAGGAACCCCGAGGCTCCCGCCTCGACGGCGCGCGCGACCATGGTGTCGTCCTCGTGGGCGGTGAGGATGACCACGTGGGTCTCGGGGCTGCTCTGCTTGATGGCCCGCGTCGCGGCGATGCCGTCCACCCCGGGCATCTCGATGTCGAGCAGCACCACGTCGGGGTGGTCCCGCTCGACGACCGCGACGGCCTCGGACCCGTCGCTGACGACCTCGCTCACCACGAGGCCTCGCTCCAGGTCGATGACAGTGCGAAGCGCCTCAGCGAACGAGCGATGATCGTCCGCGATCAGAACCTTGATGTCCTTGGTCTCACGGGCCATACCGGATTGGATGGTTGCATCCTTGCGGGTCGGAATCCAGTACCAACACCTGCATCCTCCCCGACCGGGGCCTTGCTCTGCAACCCCGGAGGCAGGGTTGCCGCCGGTACCTACCGTCGGGTAGCCTCCAAACGAACCGCTTGCACACCCCGACCAAGGAGGAACCACGTGGGCCGACTCGACGACAGGGTGGCCGTGATCACCGGCGCGGGCCGGGGGATCGGACGGGCCACCGCGATCCGATTCGCCGAGGAGGGCGCGAGCGTCGTGGTGAACGACGTCGACCCCGACCCGGCCGAGGAGACGGCGCAGGCCGCCAAGGCCGCCGGCGCGCAGGTCCTCGTTTCCACCGACGACACGGTCGAGCTCGACGGCGCGAAGCGCCTGATGGAGGCCACCGCGGAGGCCTTCGGCAAGGTCGACATCGTCGTCAACAACGCCGGGATCACCCGGGACAAGACGTTCCACAACCTCGACGACGAGCTGTGGGACTTCGTCGTCGACATCAACCTCAAGACGGCCTTCCACACGACCCTGGCGGCGATGCCCTACCTGCGGGGCGCCGCGAAGAAGGAGATGGGGGAGCAGGGCCGCCCCGCCTACAACCGCAAGGTCACCTTCACGACCTCGGTGGCCGCGCTCGTCGGCAACGCCGGCCAGGCCAACTACACCGCGGCGAAGGGCGGGATCGTGGGCCTCACGCGCACACTCGCCCGCGAGCTCGGGCCCTTCCAGATCAACGTGAACGCGGTCGCCCCGGGGTTCATCGAGACGCGACTCACCGCCGCGAAGCAGGAGGGCGAGGACCTCGGCATCCCCGAGCAGGTCCGGCAGATGGCGCTGATGCTGATCGCCCTCGGCCGCTACGGGAGGCCAGAAGACGTCGCGAACGCGCACCTGTTCCTCGCGAGCCCCGAGGCCGACTTCGTCTCGGGCGTGATCCTGCCGGTCTCCGGCGGCCAGCTCGGGACCTGAGGAGGCGGCCGTGCCGATGAACCAGGAGCTGGTGGGAAAGACCTACGAGCCGGTGACCTACGAGGTGGGTAGGGAGAAGGTCCGCGAGTTCGCCAGCGCGGTGGGGGAGACCGGTCCCGTCTACCACGACCCCGAGGCGGCGAAGGCGGCGGGATTCCCCGAGCAGGTCGCCCCCGTCACGTTCACGACGGTCGTCCACGTGAAGTCGGGGCCGCAGGTGGTGATGGACCCCGAGCTCGGGCTGAACTACGCGCTGGTGGTCCACGGCACGCAGGAGTTCGAGTACAAGCGGCCGATCGTCGCCGGCGACGTGCTCACCGCGACGCCCCGCATCGCCGAGATCGTCGCCAAGGGCCCGCACGAGTTCCTCACGATCGAGACGAACGTCACCGACGCGCAGGGCGAGGAGGTGGCCGTCGCACGGGCCACGCTCATCTCCCGCGGGACGGCGAAGGGCTAGCGATGGCCGCACGCATCGACTACGACGACGTGAAGGTGGGGGAGGAGCTCCCCGAGCGCTCGAACACCGTGGACCGGGCCCAGCTCGTGATGTATGCGGGCGCGTCGGGCGACTTCAACCCCATCCACTGGAACGACGACTTCGCAAAGATGGTGGGCCTCCCCGGGGTCATCGCGCACGGCATGTTCAACATGGCGCTCGTGGCCCGGGTGGTGACCGACTGGGTCGGCGATCCCTCGGCCGTGCGGAAGCTCTCGGTGCAGTTCCGCAAGGAGGTGCGCCCCGAGGAGAAGATCGTGGCCAAGGGCCGGATCGCCGAGAAGGACGACGAGGCCCGGACCGTTCGGATCGAGCTCTGGGCCGAGGTCGACCGCGACGGCGACACGATCTTTCCCATCAAGAACGGCGAGGCGATCGTCCAGCTCTAGATCCCGCGTAACCTGGGAGGACGTGGCCGAGTCAAAGCGGGTGGACGGTGAGCTCCTCGCCGCGTGCCGGAGCGGTGACGCCGACGCGTTCGAGGAGCTCGTCCGTCGAACCCAGCGCCGGGTCTTCACCCTCGCGTACCGGCTCGTCGGAGATCGCACCGAGGCCGAGGACGTGGCGCAGGAGGCGTACCTCCGCGTGTACCGCTCGCTCGGCGGGTTCCGCGAGGACGCGAGGTTCGAGACCTGGCTGTACCGCGTCGTCACCAACGCGGCCATGTCGCACCTTCGGCGCCGGGGCCGGTTCGGCGTGCTGCTCGACGCGGAGCCCGCCAGGCCGCAGCCCGGGCCGCCGCTGGCCGACCGGGCGGCGGATCGGGACGAGGTGAAGCGGGGGCTCGCGGAGCTCTCGCCGGCGCTTCGCACCGTGCTGGTGCTCCGAGAGATGTACGGGCTCACGTGCAGGGAGATCGGCGAGGAGATGGGGATCACGGAGGGCGCGGTGAAGGTCCGGCTGCATCGGGCACGCAGGCGGCTCAGGGACGTGATCCAGGGAGGGACGCGACATGAAGTGTGACGAGGTCCGGCTCATCCTGCCGGAGTACGCGGGTGAGGACGAGCCATTCCCGCAAGAGGTGGAGGTGCACCTCGCCACCTGCACGGGGTGCGCCGCCGAGGAGCGCGCGTACCGTGAGGCGCTCACGCTCGTCTCCGCGATCGGCGGGGAGACGGAGCCGCTCCCTCCTCGGTTCCTGGAGGACGTGCTGTCACGACTCACCCGCCCCGATCACGCTCGCGCGGCGGCCCGTCGTTTCGCGCACGACCGCAGCGCTCGCTACATCCGCGCTCGCTACGCCGCCGTCTCGCTCGGGGGCGTGATGGTGGGTGCGGCGGCCCTCGCCATCATCCGGCGCCGGACCGCGCGCCGCGCCGCCGCCTGAGGCGCGGCGGCTACTTCGCGACCGGCCCCGTCAGCTCCTTCGACAGCTCCTCGAGACGGTGCTCGACGCCGCGCAGGCGGCGGCCGACCCCCTCGCCCTCGGCCGGACGCGAGCCGCCGCTCCCATCCGGCCTCGCGTAGGCCCTGCCGAGGTCCTGCAGGACGGTGCGGAGCGCGGCGAGCGTCTCCCCGAGCACGGCTTCCTGACGGACCGCCGACTTCCGGACCAGGCGTCCGAGCGCCTCGGTCTGGCGCTCGTCGACCGCGCGCAGCGACTTCGCGAGCTCTCTGATCGTGGTGGTCACGGCCTCGAGGGACCGGCGCTCGATCTCGACCTGGCGCCGGGTGAGCTCGGTGAAGAGCACCTTGGCCTCGTCGCGGCTGAGCCCCGCCGGGGCCTCGCCGCGAACGGCGATCTCGGCGCGAACGCCATCGAGGAGCTGGCCGATACCGCCCGCCGCCGCGTCGACGCGCGCGTGGATGCTCTGGACCTCGCCCCTGATGGCCGTCTGGAGCGCGTTCGCCGCCTCGGGATCGTGGCCGGTCTGGGCGACGGTGCGGAACCCCTCCTGGATCCTGCGGGCCACCTCGGTGAGCCCGGCGTGCACGCGCTGGGTGTAGGCGGCCAGCTGCTCGCGCTGGCTCCGGGCCAGCTCCTCGAGGCCGTCGATCCGGAAGCCGACGTTCCCCGAAGCCGCCCCCGTGCGCTCGGCCAGCGTCCGGAAGCCCTCCTGGATGCGCTCGGTGACCTCGGTGAGCCCCACGTGGACCCGCTGGGTATAGGCGGCGAGCTGCTCGTTGCGCTGGTCCTGTGACGTGGCCACGCGCTCGACGTTCTGCCCCACGTCCGTGATCATGCCGGCCAGGGACGATGCGACCCGTTCGATCTCGGCCGTGCGCTCGAAGAGGCTGTCCCCGGCCCGCTCGATGCCGGTCCGTGTCTCCTCGGCCAGGGCGTTGAACCCCTCGTGGATCTTGCCGCTGACACCTGTGAGCCCGTCGTGGACGCGGTGGGTGAACGCGGCGAGCTCCTCCCGCTGGCGCCGGTGCGCGTTCTCGATGCGGTCGAGGCGGTCGCGAAGCTCGGTGTCGAGCGCGTCGGTGCGCTCGACCAGGGTCGAGAGCAGCTGCTGCTGCCCCGCGCGAGCTTCCTCGCGGATGCCATCGAGGACGGCCCCGGTGCGTTCCGCGACCTCGGCCAGCGAGCGGTCGAGCCGCCCGGCGGCGGCCTCGGCGATCCCCGAGCCCGCCCCCGCCGTCTCCGCCACGCGCTCGATCTCGGATCGCAGCGACTGCTCGAGGTGCTCGATGCGCGACGCTTCGGCGTCGGCGAGCCGGTCGGCCAGGGCTTTCAGGCCCTCCTTGACGCGGTCGGTGACCTCGGCGACGGCCTTGCCGGTCCGCTGCGACAGGGCCTCCGCATGCCGGTGCGCCCGCTCCCGCGACTCCCGGAGCTCGCCCTCGATGCTGTCGAGACGTCCCGAGATGGTCGGATCGGCCAGCCCACCCTTCTCGCGGAGGCGCCCGACGGCGTCCCGCGTCGCCTCGGCGAGCTGGCGGATGAGGTCCTCCATCTTGGTGAGGCGGATGCTGAGCGACTGGAACCGCTCGTCGGTGTGCGCGAGCATCCCCCGGCTGACCTCGTCGGCAAGGAGGGGCTGGACGTCCTCGCCCCCGCCCTCCCCGCTGCGCGCCCGACGAACCTCCTCGGCCAGCTCGTTCATGACCGATCCGGCCGCCTGCTCGAGGGCGCGGATGCCGCGCCGGAGCCGCACTTCGATGGCCTCGGCGTACTCGTCGAGATCTACCCCGTAGTCGCGCTCGGCGTCGGGGATACGGATCGCCCGTCGACCAGGGCTCCAGCGTCCTGACCGCGGGTCGCGGCTCTCTCGCATGATCCCTCGCGTTCCGGGGCCGCGCGAGGTGTCGGCTAGAGTGTAGGGGAGGATCCCGGCCGGTTCACGCACCTCGGGGAAGTCCGTCTCGAGGCCCCTGGACCCTCTCGTGGGGGACTCCGTATACTGGGTCGCAGCCATCCGGCGGTCGGTATACTCCCGGTGTTGAGGGCCGTAGCTCAACTAGGTAGAGCACCGGTCTCCAAAACCGGCGGTTGGGGGTTCGATTCCCTCCGGCCCTGCAAGGGGAGCATGGATGAACAGACAAGCCAAGCGAGCGATGCAGCGGCGCGAACGGGCCGGCGAGAAGGCCGGCGCGGGTGGCGGCCGTGAAGCCGCCGTTCGGCGTCAGCGGCAGATGATGGAGCAGAAGAAGGGCCGCACCGGCTTCCGGCAGTTCCTCAAGGAGGTCCGGGGCGAGCTGAAGAAGGTCAACTGGCCGAGCCGCCGCGAGATGCTCACCTACACCCTTGTTGTGCTGGTCACGGTCGTCGTGCTGACCAGCTACGTGTTCGGCCTCGACTTCGCCATCGCGCGCGGTGTCTTCCGCGTGTTCGGTCTCAACTGAGCCTTCCATGACGTCCGAGGACACTCCCCAGCAGCCCGACGCCGACGGATCGGATCCCTCCGACGAGCTCTCGGCCTCCTCCGATTCGGTGGTGACCGACGTCCAGGACCAGCCCGAGGCGACGGACGAGGCGGGCGTCGCCTCCGACGACGGACTTCCGGAGCCGGAGCCCGAGCCGGAGCCCGAACCCGAGCCGGCACCCGAGCAAGCGCCGGAGCCGGCACCCGAGCAAGCGCCGGAGCCGGCACCCGAGCCCGAGGCGACGACCACGGTCGAGATCCCCGAGGCGGAGGAGCCTGCTCCCGAGGAGCCCCCGGCGGACGAGCCGGCCGCAGCAGCCGACGAGGCTCCCGTCGTCGAGGAGGAGCCCGAAGAGGACTTCATGTCCGGGCCCGGCGAGTGGTACGTCGTCCACACCTACGCGGGCTACGAGAACAAGGTGAAGGCGAACCTCGAGTCGCGCATCCACACGATGCAGATGCAGGACCACATCTTCGACGTGATCATCCCGATGGAAGACGTGATGGAGGTGAAGGGCGGCCGCAAGCAGGTGGTGCAGAAGAAGCGGTTCCCCGGCTACCTCCTGGTCCGGATGTTCTACGACGACGATTCCTGGTACGTGGTCCGCAATACGCCGGGCGTGACCGGGTTCGTGTCCTCGGGCACCGGCCAGAAGCCGACGCCGCTGTCGCGGGCCGAGGTGGAGAAGATCCTCGCCGTGAAGAAGGGAACCGCGGTTGCGACTCCCCGCCTCGAGTTCGAGGAAGGCGACGTGGTGCGGATCATCGCCGGGCCGTTCGCCGACTTCAACGGCACGATCAGCGAGATCAACGTCGACCAGTCAAAGGTGAAGGTGATGGTCAACATCTTCGACCGCGAGACCCCCGTCGAGCTGGGGTTCGACCAGGTCGCGAAAGTCTAGGAACCCACAGCGGGAGGCGGCCGCAGCGCCGCCGTTTGAACCGCGAAGGAGGGAGATCGAATGGCCAATCGCAGGAAGAAGAAGGTCCTCGCCAACGTCAAGCTCCAGATCCGAGCCGGCCAGGCTACCCCGGCGCCGCCGGTCGGCACCGCGCTCGGCCAGCACGGCGTCAACATCATGGAGTTCTGCAAGGCGTACAACGAGGCCACCCAGGCCCAGATGGGCCAGGTCATCCCCGTCGAGCTCACGATCTACGAGGACCGCAGCTTCTCGTTCATCACCAAGCAGCCGCCGGCCGCCGAGCTGATCAAGCAGGCGGCCAAGGTCGAGAAGGGCTCGGGCGAGCCGAATCGTCTGAAGGTGGCCCGGCTCTCGAAGGACCAGGTGCGCCAGATCGCCGAGGCGAAGATGAAGGACCTGAACGCGCGCGACGTGGACGCCGCGATGAAGATCATCGAGGGCACCGCCCGCAGCATGGGCATCGAGGTGGGTGCCTGATGGGCCAGGGCAAGCGATTCGACGACTCGGTCAAGGCGATCGACCGCGAGGCGCTCCACACCCCGACCGACGCGCTCAAGATCATCAAGGAGCTGCCGGCCGCGAAGTTCGACGAGTCGGTCGAGGTGGCGTTCCGCCTCGGGGTCGACCCGCGCAAGGCCGACCAGATGATCCGCGGCACGGTGGCCCTCCCGAACGGCACGGGGAAGACGGTGCGCGTCGCTGCGTTCGCCGTGGGCGACAAGGCCCGCGAGGCGAAGGAGGCAGGCGCCGACGTGGTGGGCGGCGAGGACCTCGTCGCCGAGGTCCTGAAAGGCAACATGGACTTCGAGGCGGCCGTCGCGACACCCGACATGATGCCGGTGGTCGGCAAGGCCGGGCGGGTGCTCGGCCCGCGCGGCCTCATGCCGAACCCGAAGGCCGGGACCGTCTCCGACGACATCGGCAAGGCCGTGGCCGACATCAAGGGCGGCAAGATCGAGTACCGCACCGACAAGGGCGCGAACGTCCACGTGGCGATCGGCAAGCGCTCCTTCGAGGAGCGGGCGCTGGTCGAGAACTACCTGGCCGTGGTCGACGAGATCCTCCGCGCCAAGCCGTCCGCCGCCAAGGGCCGCTACGTTAAGGGCGTGACGATGTCCACGACCATGGGCCCCGGCATCCGCATCGACCCCGCCAGGATCAGGGGCATCGAGGCCGATGAGCCATCGGAAGCTCCCGCGGGACCGGCGGCTTCGGCCGACGCAGGCACCCCGGCCGAGGCCGGCGCCTCGACCTGACACACGGAGCACCGGAACACGAAGAGGCCGCCCCGATCGGGGCGGCCTCTTCGTTCCCGGTGGTTCGGTTACGGGTGCTGGATCTCCACCGTGTAGCTTCCGGAGCCGGAGTAGGCGTAGACCTCCCACAGGTAGTACCCGGCCGTTCCGTTGTAGGTGATCGTCTCCTCCGACGTGGCGCTCTCGCTCGCCGCGACCGTCTGCCAGAAGCCGTAGCTGCTGTTCCACCGGTAGAGGTAGAGGTCGAAGTCGGTGCCCGCGGGCCCGTGCAGGCAGCCCTTGTGCGTGCCGGCGGCCGACTGGTAGTAGGTCCCGTTCGGCTGGTAGTCGTAGTCGCCGGCGCCGGACAGAGAGCCCGTGTAGTCGACGCCGCAGTCGGGGGGCGGCGGGGGCGGTGGGGGAGGCGGTGGCGGGGCCCCGGTTCCCGTGTAGAGGAGGCGGTTCGGGGAGCCGGATCCCGGGTTCGAGACGACGCCGCTGGTCGCGTTGTTCACCAGCGCGTCCCGGACGGTCGAGGGCGCGGCCGCGCCGTTGGTCTCCAGGTACAGGGCCGCCGCCCCCGCCACGTGGGGCGTCGCCATCGACGTCCCGCTGATGGTGTTCGTCGCCGTGTCGCTCGTGGACCAGGCGGACGTGATGCTCGAGCCGGGCGCGAACAGGTCGAGGCACGTGCCGTAGTTCGAGAACGAGGACCTCGCGTCCGAGCTGGTGGTCGAGCCGACCGTGATGGCAGACGCCACCCGCGCCGGCGAGTAGTTGCACGCGTTCGCGTTGTCGTTGCCGGCGGCGATCGCGTAGGTGACGCCGTCGGCGATCGAGTTGGCCACCGCGCTGTCCAGGGCGGAGGAAGCCCCCCCGCCGAGGCTCATGTTCGCGACCGCGCGCTGTCCCGCCGAGTGGTCGGAGGTGACCCAGTTCACGCCGGCGACCACACCCGAGTTCGTCCCGCTGCCCTGGCAGTTGAGGACCCGAACGGCCACGAGGCTCACCGTCTTGGCAACGCCGTACGTGGCGCCGCCGACGGTCCCGGAGACGTGGGTGCCGTGCCCGTTGCAGTCGCTCGTGCCGTTCCCGTCGCTGATCGCGGTGTAGCCACTCGTGACCCGGCCCCCGAACTGCGTGTGGGTGGCGCGGATGCCGGTGTCGATGACGTATGCCTTCACCCCCGACCCGGCGGCCGTGTACGTGTAGGCGTTGTTGAGCGGGAGGTTGCGCTGATCGATCCGGTCGAGCCCCCACGTGGCAGGCGACTGCGTGGTCCGGAGGTGGATCTCCTGGTCCATCTCCATGTAGGCGACCTTGGGATGGTGCCGGAGCATCCCGACGAGCTCGGGGGGCAGGGCCGCGGCGAAACCGACCAGGGCCGCATCGTAGTGGTGGGAGACCCGGGCGCCCAGCAGCTCGGCGACGCGCTCGACGGCGGTCACCTCCGCGTCGCTCGTCCCCTTGCGGAACACCACGATGTAGTGGCCCTCGATGGCGCCGGGCTGATCGGTCCCGACGAGGGGCGCCGGGCCCGACCAGGGCCGGGTTGGCTCGGACAACGTGGGCTCGTCGGCGGCCGCGGGCCCGAGGGACAGAACGGTCGGGGCGAGCAGGGCGAGCGACAGGACGGCTGAGCGACGGAACGCGGGCACGGGCACCTCCTTTTCTCCGAAGCCCGGATTCGACCGCTTCGCGGCTCCTCTGTCAAGGGGCAACGACGAGAAGATCCGCCCCAGCCATGGTTCTCCCGACGCGCTCTCCGCTACCCACCTCCACGGTAGGTGGCGCAGAGCGCGTCGAATCGCGCCGCGCGTTGACGCCGTTCGGGCGGGTCCCGTATCCTGTGCGAGCCGCAGACAGCAGGGGCGGAAGCGTAATCCTCCGCGAGCGGAGGTACCTGCCGAGGCGCGAGCGTCTTCGCGCGTGCTGTCGCGGAGACGTTTCTTCGTCGAGAGGACCCAGATGCCGAAGCCGGAGAAGGAAGCCAAGGTCAGGGAGATCAAGGAGCGCCTCGAGGGCTCCGAGGCCGCCGTGCTCGTCGACTACCGCGGGCTCTCGGTCCCCGACATCGGCGAGGTGCGGACCGCGCTCCTCGACGTGGACGCCCAGTTCTCGGTGGTCAAGAACACGCTCACCAAGCTCGCGGTGCGCGAGGTGGGGCTGACCGACCTCGAGGAGTTCCTCGAGGGGCCCACCGCGATCGCCTACGTCCGCGGCGACGTCGTGATGGGGGCGAAGGCCCTGATCGACGCGGCCAAGAAGTTCCCCGTCATGGAGGTCAAGGCCGGGTTCGCGGAGGGGCGGATCCTCACCGCGGACCAGATCAAGGAGCTCGCCTCTCTCGACTCGCGCGAGGCGATGCTCGCGAAGATCGCCGGCCTGTTCGGTGCCCACATGTCGAAGGCGGCCTACCTGTTCCAGGCGCTCCAGAGCAAGTTCCTCTCGCTGCTGGAGGCCTACAAGGAGAAGCTCCCCGGTGAGGAGGCGCCCGCCGAAGCCGAGGCTCCCGCCGCCGAGGAGGCTTCCGTCGAGCCCGAGGCTCCCGAGGCCGCCGCCGAGCAGCCGAGCCCGAACGGCGACCAGCCCACCACGGAGCCAGAGGGCGAGCCCCCCACCACCGAGCCGACCACCGAGCCCCCCACGACGGAACCCAGCGAGACGGAAGAGACGACCGAGCCCAGCACGAAGGAGGAAGGATAGATGGCCAAGCTCTCGAGCGATGACCTCATGGGTGCGTTCAAGGAGATGACGCTCCTCGAGCTCTCGGAGTTCATCAAGCAGTTCGAGGAGACCTTCGACGTCCAGGCCGCGGCCATGGCGGCGCCGGTCGCGATGATGGCTCCCGGTGCCGGCGATGCCGGAGCCGAGGAGGAGAAGGACGAGTTCGACGTCGTCATCCAGTCGGCCGGCGACAAGAAGATCCAGGTCATCAAGGAGGTGCGCGCCCTCACCCAGCTCGGTCTCAAGGAGGCCAAGGAGCTGGTGGACAGCGCCCCCAAGCCGGTCCTGGAGAAGGTCAACAAGGAGACGGCCGACCAGGCCAAGGAGAAGCTCGAGGCGGCCGGAGCCACCGTCGAGCTCGCCTAGCGGGCCGCTGGTCGGGCCGGGTCGACGCCCGGAAGTGCCCGTTTTGGGGCGTTTCCAGGACGTGCGATCTTCCTATTGCCTTTGCGGAGGCCGAGTTGTAGTATCATCGGTTGCCGTGCCGTCTCCCGCGTGCTCTTACACGCATGTCATTCCCTAGGGGGGATCTCTTTTGCCGAACACCGTCGTTGCCGGTCGTGAGCGCGTCAGCTTCAGCAGGTACCAGGAGGTCCTCGACCTCCCGGACCTGATCGGGATCCAGCGAGAGTCCTATGACTGGTTGATCAACGAGGGCCTCAAGGAGGTCTTCCGCGAGATCAGCCCCATCGAGGACTACACGGAGACCTACCAGCTGGTCTTCGGGAACTTCCGCTTCGAGCCGATCAAGCACTCGGTCGAGGAGTGCAAGGACAAGGACATGACCTACTCGGCCGGGCTCCACGTCGAGGCCGAGTTCATCAACAAGGAGACGGGGGAGATCAAGTCCTCCCCGGTCTTCATGGGCGAGTTCCCGATGATGACCGACCGGGGCACGTTCATCATCAACGGCACCGAGCGGGTGGTCGTCTCCCAGCTCGTGCGCTCTCCCGGGGTGTACTTCAGCCGCGAGCGCGACAAGACGACCGACCGCACCATCCACATCGGCAAGGTCATCCCGGCCCGGGGCGCCTGGCTCGAGTTCGACGTCGACAAGAAGGACACGGTCGGCGTCCGCATCGACCGCAAGCGCCGCCAGCACGTGACGGTGCTCCTCAAGGCCCTCGGCTGGACCGTGGACGAGATCCTCGAGCTCTTCGACGGCGCCGAGTCCATCAAGAACACCCTCGAGAAGGACTCCTTCGAGACGCCGGAGGAGGCCCTGGAGGACATCTACCGCAAGCTCCGTCCCGGCGAGCCCCCCACCGCCGAGTCGGCCCGGAACCTGCTCGAGAGCCTCTTCTTCAACCCCAAGCGCTACGACCTGGCCCGCGTGGGCCGCTACAAGGTCACGAAGAAGCTCGGTGAGCTCGACGACACCCTCAAGAAGCAGCTGAAGGCCCGGTACGACGCCATGCGCGAGGCCTCCGACAAGCCCGAGCGGAGCGACTGGGACCAGCCCCGATGGCGGGTCTTCGCCCAGCCGTACGGCGGCGAGCGCGGCGGCCCGCAGAAGGAGAAGTCCATCCTCACCTTCGAGGACCTCGCCAAGACCATCCGCTACCTCGTGAAGCTGGCGGCCGGCGAGGACCCCGACAACTACGAGGTCGACGACATCGACCACTTCGGCAACCGCCGGCTCCGCTCGGTGGGCGAGCTGATCCAGAACCAGGTCCGGATCGGCCTCTCCCGCATGGAGCGGGTGGTCCGCGAGCGGATGACCACCCAGGACGTCGAGGCGATCACCCCGCAGTCCCTGGTGAACATCCGGCCGGTCGTCGGCGCCATCAAGGAGTTCTTCGGGACGTCGCAGCTCTCCCAGTTCATGGACCAGACCAACCCGCTGGCCGGGCTCACCCACAAGCGGCGGCTGTCGGCCCTCGGGCCGGGCGGCCTGAGCCGCGAGCGCGCGGGGTTCGAGGTCCGCGACGTCCACCCCTCCCACTACGGCCGCATGTGCCCCATCGAGACGCCGGAGGGCCCGAACATCGGCCTGATCGGCTCGCTGAGCTCCTTCGGGCGCATGAACGCGTTCGGCTTCGTCGAGACGCCGTACCGCAACGTGGAGAAGGGCCGGGTCACCGAGGAGATCGTCTACCTGACGGCCGACGAGGAGGACCGCTACGTCATCGCGCAGGCCAACGCCGAGCTCGACGCGCGCGGCCGCTTCGTGACCGACCACGTGCTGGTGCGCAAGAAGGGCGGCGACGTCGACTACGTCGTCCCCGACGAGGTCGACTTCATGGACGTCTCGCCGAAGCAGATCGTCTCGGTGGCGGCGGCCATGATCCCGTTCCTCGAGCACGACGACGCCAACCGGGCCCTGATGGGCGCCAACATGCAGCGCCAGGCGGTCCCCCTGCTCCGCGCCGAGGCCCCGTTCATCGGGACGGGCGTCGAGCTCCGCGCCGCGGTCGATGCGGGCGACGTGATCCTCACCGAGAAGGCGGGCAGCGTCGAGGAGGTCTCGGCCGACGAGATCACGGTCAAGGAGCGCGACGGCGCCATCCGGCGCTACCCCCTGCACAAGTTCCGCCGCTCGAACCAGGGCACCTGCATCAACCAGAAGCCCATCGTCAAGCAGGGCGACAAGGTGTCGGCCGGCCACGTGATCGCCGACGGGCCGTCGACCGAAGAGGGCGAGATGGCCCTCGGCAAGAACCTGCTGGTGGCGTTCATGTCCTGGGAGGGCCACAACTACGAGGACGCGATCGTCATCTCCGAGCGGCTCATCAAGGACGACGTGCTCACCTCGATCCACATCGAGGAGCACGAGGTCGACGCCCGCGACACCAAGCTCGGCCCCGAGGAGATCACCCGCGACATCCCGAACGTCTCCGAGGAGATCCTCAAGGACCTCGACGAGCGCGGGATCGTCCGGATCGGCGCCGAGGTCAACCCGGGCGACTACCTCGTCGGGAAGGTCACCCCGAAGGGCGAGACCGAGCTCACCCCCGAGGAGCGCCTGCTCCGGGCGATCTTCGGCGAGAAGGCGCGCGAGGTGCGCGACACCTCGCTGAAGGTGCCGCACGGCGAGACGGGCAAGGTCATCGGGGTCCGGGTATTCACCCGCGAGGACGGCGACGAGCTGCCCCCCGGCGTGAACCAGCTGGTCCGCGTCTACGTGGCCCAGAAGCGGAAGATCAACGACGGCGACAAGCTCGCGGGCCGCCACGGCAACAAGGGCGTCATCGCCAAGGTCCTCCCCGAGGCCGACATGCCGTTCCTGCAGGACGGGACGCCCGTCGACATCATCCTGAACCCCCTGGGCGTGCCTTCGCGGATGAACCTGGGCCAGGTCCTCGAGACGCACCTTGGCTGGGCCGCGCACCAGGGCTTCCAGGTGAACGGCAAGCGCCTCGAGGGGCCGCTCCACATCGCGACGCCGGTGTTCGACGGCGCCCGCGAGGAGGACATCCGGCAGGCGCTCGAGACGGCGGGCCCGAACACCGACGGCAACCGCATGCTCGACGACAACGGGAAGGCCATGCTCGTCGACGGCCGGACGGGCGAGCCGTTCGAGCAGCCGGTCACCGTCGGCTACGTCTACATCATGAAGCTGCTGCACCTGGTCGACGACAAGATCCACGCCCGGTCGACGGGGCCCTACTCGATGATCACCCAGCAGCCGCTGGGCGGGAAGGCGCAGTTCGGCGGGCAGCGGTTCGGCGAGATGGAGGTCTGGGCGCTCGAGGCCTACGGCGCGGCGTACGCGCTGCAGGAGCTGCTCACGATCAAGTCCGACGACATCCTCGGGCGCGTGAAGGTCTACGAGGCCATCGTCAAGGGCGAGAACATCCCCGAGCCGGGCATCCCCGAGTCGTTCAAGGTGCTGATCAAGGAGATGCAGTCCCTCGCGCTGAACGTGGAGGTCCTCTCCGCGGAGGGCGAGGAGATCGAGATGCGTGAGACCGACGAAGACGTCTTCCGGGCCGCCGAGGAGCTGGGCATCGACCTCTCCCGCCGCGAGCCCGCGGGGGCAGAGATCGAGTGAAGGGCGAGCGTGGGCGCGCGCAGCGCGTGCGCGAGCGAAGGGCGCGACGCGCGACGACAGGGCGAGAGGAGTTGAGCTAGTTGCTCGACGTGAACTACTTCGACGAGCTGAGGATCAGCCTCGCGACGGGCGATCAGATCAGGGCGTGGTCGAACGGCGAGGTCAAGAAGCCGGAGACGATCAACTACCGCACGCTGAAGCCGGAGAAGGACGGCCTCTTCTGCGAGCGCATCTTCGGGCCCACCCGCGACTGGGAGTGCCACTGCGGGAAGTACAAGCGCGTCCGCTTCAAGGGCATCATCTGCGAGCGCTGCGGGGTCGAGATCACGCGCGCCAAGGTGCGCCGTGAGCGGATGGGCCACATCCAGCTCGCCGCGCCGGTCACCCACATCTGGTACTTCAAGGGCGTCCCCTCTCGTCTCGGCTACCTGCTCGACCTCGCGCCGAAGGACCTCGAGAAGGTCATCTACTTCGCCGCCTACATCATCACGAAGGTCGACGAGGAGCGCCGCCACAAGGACCTCCCGGCGATCGAGAAGGAGTTCAACGAGGAGAAGGGCGCCGTCGAGGCCCAGCGGGACAAGCAGATCGAGGGGCGTCTCGGCGAGCTCGAGAAGCGCCTGAAGGAGCTCGAGTCCGAGGGGGCCAAGAAGGCCCAGCTGACGGCCGCCAACAAGGAGGCCCAGCGCGAGATCGACAAGATGACCGAGGCGGCCCGCCGCGAGACCGACCACCTCGACGAGGTGCTCTCGGCGTTCAAGGGCCTCTCGGTGAAGCAGCTCGTCGCCGACGACACGGTGTACCGCACCCTGAAGGACCGCTTCGGCGAGTACTTCAAGGGCGGCATGGGCGCCGAGTCCATCCGCGAGCTCCTGTCCGACCTCGACCTCGAGGCCGAGGCCGAGGATCTGAAGGAGACCATCAACACCGCCAAGGGCACGCGGCGGCAGAAGGCCATCAAGCGGCTCAAGGTCAGCTCGCACTTCATCGGCACGAAGAACTCGCCGCTCGGCATGGTCCTCGACGCGATCCCGGTCATCCCGCCCGACCTGCGGCCCATGGTCCAGCTCGACGGCGGCCGCTTCGCGACGAGCGACCTCAACGACCTGTACCGCCGCGTCATCAACCGGAACAACCGTCTGAAGCGGCTGCTCGACCTGCAGGCCCCCGAGATCATCGTCAACAACGAGAAGCGGATGCTCCAGGAGGCCGTCGACGCGCTCTTCGACAACGGCCGCCGCGGCCGCCCGGTCACGGGGCCCGGCAACCGCCCGCTCAAGTCGCTGTCCGACATGCTGAAGGGCAAGCAGGGCCGGTTCCGTCAGAACCTGCTCGGCAAGCGCGTCGACTACTCGGGCCGCTCGGTCATCGTGGTCGGTCCGAACCTCAAGCTGCACCAGTGCGGCCTGCCCAAGCAGATGGCGCTCGAGCTCTTCAAGCCGTTCGTCATGAAGCAGCTCGTCGACCGCGGGCTGGCGCAGAACATCAAGAGCGCCAAGCGGATGGTCGAGCGGGCCCGGCCCCAGGTATGGGACGTGCTCGAGGAGGTCATCAAGGACCACCCGGTCATGCTCAACCGCGCGCCGACCCTCCACCGCCTGGGCATCCAGGCGTTCGAGCCGGTGCTGGTCGAGGGCAAGGCCATCCAGATCCACCCGCTCGTCTGCACCGCGTTCAACGCGGACTTCGACGGCGACCAGATGGCCGTCCACGTTCCGCTGTCGGCCGAGGCGCAGGCCGAGGCGCGCATCCTGATGCTCTCGACGAACAACATCCTGTCGCCGGCCCACGGGCGCACGATCGCGTCGCCGACCCAGGACATGATCCTCGGCATCTACTACCTGACGATGGCCGACGATCGCCCCGAGAAGGTGGGGGAGCTCCGCTCCTTCGGGACCACCGACGAGGTCCTGATGGCCCTCGACGCCCACGCGGTGGGCCTTCACGACTGGATCCGCGTCCGGCTGCCGGGCAAGGAGCTCATGCCCGCCGACACCCCCGAGGGCGACGGGAATGGCAAGGGCCCCCTGGTGGCCACCACCCCGGGCAGGCTCCTTTTCAACGAGTCGTTCCCGCTCGAGTTCCCCTACGTGAACCAGCACGTGCAGAAGGGGGACCTGTCGCGCATCGTCGACACCTCCGTCCGGCGCTTCCCGCGCGACCGCATGGGCCGGATCCTCGACGGGCTGAAGGACCTCGGGTTCCACTTCGCGACCCGCGCGGGGCTCACGATCGGGATGGACGACGTCCAGACCCCGAAGCTGAAGCAGAAGATCCTCGACGACTACGAGAAGCGTGCCCAGAAGGTCGAGGGCCAGTACCGCAAGGGGATCATCACCAGCGACGAGCGCCGCCAGGAGCTGATCGAGATCTGGACCGAGGCCACCGACAAGGTGAAGGAGGCAATGGAGGCCGAGTTCACCCCGCTCAACCCGATCTTCATGATGGCCCACTCCGGCGCCCGGGGGAACATCATGCAGATCCGTCAGATCGCCGGCATGCGCGGGCTGGTCGCCAACCCGAAGGGCGAGATCATCCCGCGGCCCATCAAGGCGAACTTCCGCGAGGGGCTGTCGGTCCTCGAGTACTTCATCTCGACGCACGGGGCCCGCAAGGGCCTGGCCGACACCGCGCTGCGGACGGCCGACTCGGGCTACCTGACCCGGCGCCTGGTCGACGTCTCGCAGGAGGTCATCATCCGCGAGGACGACTGCGAGTCGGACCGCGGGTTCCGGCTGGAGATCACCCGGGAGGGGCCGGCGGGCGACCGCGTCCCCGCCCCGAACGTCGAGCAGCACCTGCTTGGGCGCACCCTGGCCGAGGACATCCGGGTCAACCGGACCAAGCTGGCCTCGGCGGGGGAGGAGATCGACGACGAGAAGCTGCGGGCGTTCATCCAGGCCGGGCTCGAGGACGTGCAGGTCCGTTCGGTCCTCACCTGCGAGGCCGAGGTGGGCGTCTGCCGCCTCTGCTACGGCCGCAACCTGGCCAGCGGGCGCACGGTCGAGATCGGCGAGGCGGTCGGGATCATCGCCGCCCAGTCGATCGGCGAGCCGGGCACCCAGCTCACGATGCGCACGTTCCACACCGGCGGCGTGGCCGGCGCGGACATCACCCACGGCCTCCCGCGCGTGGTCGAGCTGTTCGAGGCGCGCAAGCCGAAGGGCGAGGCGCAGATCACCGAGCTCTCCGGCGTCGTCCAGATCGAGGACGACGACGAGAAGGGCGATCGGCGCATCACCGTGACGGCCGACGACGGGGAGCAGGTGCAGTACGCGGTCTCGCTGCGGGCGCGGCTCTCGGTCGACGACGGCGACCGCGTGATCGTGGGCCAGCAGCTCACCGAGGGCTCGGTGAACCCCCACGAGAAGCTGCGGGTCGAGGGCGTCCAGGCGGTGCAGCGGCACCTCGTCGACGAGGTGCAGGAGGTGTACCGGTCGCAGGGTGTCAGCATCCACGACAAGCACATCGAGCTGATCATCCGGCAGATGCTTCGCAAGGTGCACATCCTCGAGCCCGGCGACACCCAGTTCCTCCCCGGCGAGCTGGTCGACCGCCGCCGCTTCGAGGAGACGAACGCCGAGGTCGTCGAGGGCGGCGGCGAGCCGGCCTCGGCGCGCCCGATCCTCATGGGGATCACCAAGGCATCGCTGGCCACCGATTCATGGCTCGCGGCGGCCTCGTTCCAGGAGACGACGCGGGTGCTCACCGACGCGGCCATCAGCTCGCGGTCCGACCCCCTGCTGGGCCTCAAGGAGAACGTCATCATCGGCAAGCTCATCCCCGCGGGCACGGGTCTTCCCCGGTACCGCAACGTGCGGGTCAAGATCAACCCCGAGGCCATCCCCGAGTACTGGCTGGCGCGCCAGCGTGAGCCGGTCGACGAGCTGTCGGTCGAGGGCGAGCTCACCCCGGCGGAGGCGCGGCGCTTGCTCGGCGGGCCCGGCGACGGCGACGGCGAGGTCCCGGCCGGCGAGGGCGCGGAGGAAGGCTGATCCACGACCGGGCCGCCTACGGCGACCACATCGCGGAGGTCTACGACGACCTCCACGGCTGGAACCTCGACACCGGGACCGCCGTGGAGGCGCTCGCGGAGCTGGCCGGCGAGGGTCCCGTGCTCGAGCTGGGCGTCGGGACCGGCCGTCTCGCGATCCCGCTCGCCGAGCGCGGCCTCGAGGTCGACGGCATCGACGCCTCCGATGCGATGGTCGGCAAGCTTCGGGAGAAGCCGGGCGGCGACCGCGTCCGGGTGGCCATCGGCGACTTCGCCTCGGTGCCGGCTCCCGGTGGCCCCTACCGGCTGGTCTTCGTGGCGTTCAACACGATCTACGCGCTCCTGCACCAGGACGAGCAGGTCGGCTGCTTCCGGGCCGTGGCCGATCGCCTGGCTCCCGGCGGGCTGTTCGTCCTCGAGTCGTTCGTCCCCGATCCTTCGCGGTACGACCGGGGCCAGCGGGTGGAGGCCTTCAGGGTCGAGGCCGACCACGTCGACATCAACGCCTCGACCCACGACCCCGTGGGCCAGCGCGTGGCCTTCCAGCACGTGGTGGCGGGGGAGGAGGGGGTGCGGATGTACCCGGGCGAGCTCCGCTACGTCTGGCCGTCCGAGATGGACCTGATGGCCCGGTTGGCGGGCCTGCGGCTCAGATCCAGGCACGGCGGGTGGCGAGGGGAGCCCTTCACGGGGGCCAGCGCCCGCCACGTCTCGGTCTACGAGGGAACCCCCCTTTGACACCCTCCCTGACCTTTCTGTATCGTTACCCCGGGTTCGGGACTACCGAACCTCTGCGTTCGTGACGGATCCCAGGGGGATCGAAGGGTAGCGCGGCCCCGCGGCCGCGCCCCTGCGCACGCCGGGCCCGAGGGGGCCCGGTGCTTTTGTGTGAAGCCCCCTGAAGACAAGCGGAGAGCCTGAGACGGAAGACCTATGCCAACGATCCAGCAGCTGGTCCGGAAGGGACGGATGTCCCGGCGGGCGAAGACCAAGAGCCCAGCGCTCAAGGGTTCGCCCCAGCGCCGAGGCGTCTGCACCCGCGTGTACACCACGACCCCGAAGAAGCCCAACTCGGCCCTTCGGAAGGTCGCCCGCATCCGCCTGACCAGCGGCATCGAGGTCACCGCCTACATCCCCGGGATCGGCCACAACCTCCAGGAGCACTCGATCGTGCTCGTGCGCGGCGGCCGGGTGAAGGACCTCCCGGGCGTTCGCTACAAGGTCATCCGGGCGGCGCTCGACACCGCGGGCGTGGCCGACCGGAAGAAGGCCCGCTCCAAGTACGGCGCGAAGAGGGAAGGCTAGGCATGCCGAGACGAGGAGCTCCTTCCAAGCGTGCCCCGGGCCCGGACCCGATCTACCTGAACCCGCTGGTCACCCAGCTCATCAACAAGCTCATGGTGGGCGGGAAGAAGACGCTCGCCGAGCGCATCGTCTACGGGGCGCTCGAGCGCATCAGCGAGAAGACGACCGGCGACCCGGTCCTGACGCTCAAGAAGGCGGTCGAGAACACCCGGCCGCTCCTCGAGGTCAAGTCCCGGCGGGTCGGCGGGGCCACCTACCAGGTGCCGGTGGAGGTCCGACCGAACCGGGGGACCACGCTGGCGCTGCGCTGGCTCGTGATGTACGCGCGCCAGCGCAAGGAGCACACGATGTCCGACCGGCTGGTCGGCGAGATCATGGACGCCTCGCAGGGCCAGGGCTCGTCGGTGAAGCGGCGCGAGGACATCCACAAGATGGCGGAGGCGAACAAGGCGTTCGCCCATTACCGGTGGTAGCCGGTGGCGACGCCGGCGAGGAAGATCGAGATGGCTGAGGCAGCGCGAGAGGTCAAGAGCAGGGAGAGCGGAGGAGGCCAGAAGGGCCTCGTCATCCGCGAGTACCCGCTGTCCAGGACCCGGAACATCGGGATCATGGCCCACATCGACGCGGGCAAGACCACGACGACCGAGCGCATCCTCTACTACACCGGCAAGACCTACAAGGTCGGCGAGGTCCACGAGGGCACCGCCGTCATGGACTGGATGGTCCAGGAGCAGGAGCGCGGCATCACCATCACCTCGGCCGCCACCACCTGCGTGTGGAAGGACCACTGGATCAACATCATCGACACGCCGGGCCACGTCGACTTCACGGTCGAGGTCGAGCGGTCCCTGCGCGTGCTCGACGGCGCCGTCGCGGTCTTCGACGCCGTTGCGGGCGTCGAGCCGCAGTCCGAGACCGTCTGGCGCCAGGCCGACCGCTACCAGGTGCCCCGGATCTGCTTCGTCAACAAGATGGACCGCACCGGGGCCGACTTCGAGCGCACGGTCGGCATGATCGAGGACCGGCTCCACGCGATGCCGCTCGTCGTCCAGCTGCCCTGGGGCATCGAGGACTCCTTCATCGGCGTGCTCGACCTCGTCGAGATGAAGGGCATGCGCTGGATGACGGAGAAGGGCGAGGAGTGGGAGACCGTGGAGATCCCCGAGGACCTCCGCGAGAACGCCCTCGAGTGGCGCCACAAGCTCTACGAGCAGCTCGCCGACCATCACGAGGGGCTCATGGAGAAGTTCGTCCACGGCGAGGAGCCGACCGCCGACGAGCTGCGCCAGGCGCTCCGCGACGCGACCCTTGCCGTCGAGGGGACCCCGGTCCTGTGCGGCACCGCCTTCAAGAACAAGGGCGTGCAGCCGCTGCTCGACGCGATCATCGACTACCTGCCCTCCCCGCAGGACGTCCCCCCGATGATGGGGACCATCCCGAGCACGCGAGAGGAAGAGGTCCGCCGGGCCGCCGACGACGAGCCCTTCTCCGCCCTCGCCTTCAAGATCATGTCCGACCCCTACGTGGGCCGGCTCACGTACTACCGCGTCTACTCCGGGATGATCCGGGCCGGCGCCCACGTCCTGAACTCCACGAAGGACCGCAAGGAGCGCATCGGCCGGATCCTGCAGATGCACGCGAACCACCGCGAGGACAAGGAGGCGGTGTTCGCGGGCGACATCGTTGCCGCCGTCGGGCTGAAGCACAGCACCACCGGCGACACCCTCTGCGACCCGAGCAAGCCGATCATCCTCGAGTCGATGACGTTCCCGGCACCGGTCATCTCGGTCGCCATCGAGCCGAAGACCAAGGCCGACCAGGAGAAGCTGACCGGCGCGCTCGGCCGCCTCTCCGACGAGGATCCCACCTTCGTCGTGAAGTTCGACGACGAGACCGGCCAGACCGTCATCTCCGGGATGGGCGAGCTGCACCTCGAGGTGCTCGTCGATCGGCTGACGCGCGAGTTCAACGTGGCGGCCAACGTCGGCAAGCCCCAGGTCGCCTACCGCGAGACCATCAAGCAGGCCGTCGAGAAGGTCGACTACCGCCACGTCAAGCAGACGGGTGGACGCGGCCAGTTCGCGCACGTCGTGGTCAACCTCGAGCCGACGGGCCCCGGCGGCGGCTACGAGTTCGTCGACAAGATCACGGGCGGCGACATCCCGCGCGAGTACATCCCCGCGGTCGACGCCGGCATCCAGGAGGCGATGGAGAGCGGCGTGCTCGCCGGCTACCCGGTGGTCGACATCCGCGCGACGCTCGTCGACGGGTCCTCCCACGACGTCGACTCCTCCGAGATGGCCTTCAAGGTCGCGGGCCAGATGGTGTACCGCGAGGCGTCGAGGCGGGCCAAGCCGGTCCTGCTCGAGCCGATGATGCAGATCGAGGTCGTCACCCCCGAGGACTACATGGGCGACGTGATCGGCAACCTCACCGCCCGGCGCGGCAAGGTCGAGCGCATGGAGCAGCGAGGCTCGACCCACGCGATCCGGGCGCTCGTGCCGCTGGCCGAGATGTTCGGGTACGCCACCGACCTGCGGTCGATGACCCAGGGACGCGCCAGCTACACGATGCAGTTCCACTCCTACCAGGAGGTCCCGAAGAACATCGCCGAGGAGATCGTGGCGAAGGTCCGCGGAGTCTAGGAGGCCCACGTGAGCAAGCAGAAGTTCGAGCGCAGCAAGCCGCACGTCAACATCGGGACGATCGGCCACATCGACCACGGCAAGACGACCCTGACCGCGGCGATCACCAAGGTCCTTTCCGAGAAGGGCCTGGCCGACTTCACCGCGTTC
>DASWKG010000149.1:0-4001 GCA_036396755.1 Actinomycetota bacterium | reverse complement strand
CGATATCGGCGTCGTGTTGGGGGACGAAGTGCACCACCCAGGCCTGCTCCTCTTTCAGGTCGCCGATCCGGATCCCCTTCTCCCAGCCGAAGTTGCTCCGCCAGGGGTCGGGTGGGCCGGTTCGCGGCGTTCCCGAGAGGCCGTCGGCGGCGTAGAGGATGTCGTCGCGGTCGATGAACAGGCCGCTGGGCTTGCCGTAGTGCGTCCAGATGTACAGGAGGTTGCCGTCCGGGTCGAACACCTGGATGCGGCTGTTGCCGCGGTCGGCGACGTAGACGCGGCCCCGGGAGTCGAGCTTGACGTCGTGCGGGTCGCTGAACCAACCCGGCTCGCGGCTCTCGGAGCCGACGCCGCCGCCGACCTCGAGAAGGAACGTGCCGTCGCTGGCGAACTTGACGAGGCGGTTGTTGCCGCCCCGGTGCCCATCGGTCACCCATATGTCGCCGTTGCGGGCGACCGCGACGCCGGAGGGCCCATTGAAGTGGCGCGGGCCGTCTCCCCAGACGCCGGCCTCGCCGAGCCGCATCACGACCTCTCCCCGCCGGTCGAGCTTCAGGACCTGATGGCCCAGCCCCAGGCTCTCGCCCAGTGCTGCTCGGTCGTCGCCGTGTGATCCGCCCTCGGTCACCCACAGAAAGCCCTCGTGATCCAGGTAGAAGCCGTGGGGAAAGGCGAAGGTCCCGGCGCCGAAGCTCTCCACCAGGTTGCCGTCCAGGTCGAGCTTGAGGATCGGGTCCAGGTCGGTCCCAGCGCACTGATTGCCGCCGCAGCGGTCCAGCATCCACAGATGCCGGCCATCGGGATCGGGGAAGGCGCCGCTGACGATCCCCAGCGTCCTTCCCTCGGGGAGCTTCTCCCAGCCGAGCGCGACGCGATACGGATTGGTGGTCGAGGTCTGGGCGTACAGCGAAGCTCCCCAGGCCCCCGCCAACATGCTCGAAACGGCCGCCACCGCCGCGCCTACCCGACAGGCATGCCGCATCCGATCCTCCTTCTCAGCCCCGATCCGGGAAACGACCGCCTACGAGGCTATCGGGGAATGGGGCAGCGGGGCAACGCGCCGGCGACGGGCGGGTGGTGGCCAGGTTGTCGCAACCTAGCGGAGCAGCAGCCGATGGCCGATCACCTTGCACGTTGTGAGAGCGGTTGGTACTTACCTACACTTCACTGTTACCAGAGAGCCGATCCTTTTGACCCGAAAGAGCGCCGCATGGGCTATAGATCGATGTCCCCATCCGCCCCCCGCTGGATGCGCCGGCTGGCGCGGGGCCGGCACTTCCCCGGGGCTTCCTGGATCGACGTGAAGCTCGGGCTTCGGATGCTCCGGAAGCACCCGGCCCTCACGCTCGTGGCAGTCTTCGCGCTGGCGATCGGGATCCCCGTCGGGTTGCTCCCGCTCCACATCCTGGACTCGTTCAACAGGCCGCTTCCGGTGGAGGACGGGGACGACATCGTAATGGTCCGGAACTGGGACCTGGCCGGGTGGCGGCCCGGCGCGCCTCCACGGCCCGACCTCGTGGAGTGGCGAAAAGAGCTGGCCTCCTTCGAGGACCTGGGGATCGTGCGGACCGGCCCGTACAACGTCATCTCCGAGGACGGGAGGGCCGCGCCGGTGAGCGGCGCGGAGGTCACGGCCTCGGTGTTCTCGATCCTCCGGGTGCCGCCGCTGCTGGGGCGTCCGCTGAACGAAGCGGACGAGATCATCGGGGCCCCGAACGTGGTCGTGATCGGCTTCGATCTCTGGCGGTCACGACTGGCCGGCGATCCGCACGTCGTCGGGAGCACGATCCGCATCGGCAGGGTGCCGCATACGGTCGTGGGCGTGATGCCGAAGGGCTTCCTGTTCCCCTTCCGGGATCACCTCTGGCTGCCGCCGCGCCACGACGTGCTCGAGTCCCGGCCGGGAGAGAGGCCGGGCCGGATCATGGGGCGGCTCGCCGACGGCGTCTCGATCGAGGACGCGCGCGCCGAGCTGCAGCTCGTCGGCCAGCGGATGGCCCTGGAGCTCCCGAACACACGAGCTTATCTGCGACCCCAGGTGCTTCCATACACTGCGGCCGCCATCGGCTTCAGCGAGGGCGACAGTCAGGAGATTTTGGACCTCGAATTCCTGGCGCTGCTGGTGCTCGGGCTGGCCTGCGGAAACGTCAGCATCCTGATCCTGGCGCGTGCCGCGACCCGGAGCGGTGAGATCGCGATCCGGACCGCGCTCGGGGCGAGTCGGGTCCGGATCCTCTCGCAGCTCTTCGTCGAGTCGCTGGTGCTCGCGGTCCTGGCAGCCGGGGTTGGATTGCTGATCGGCCAGGCGGTCGCGACGCGCTTCGAGGTCGCGATAGAGGCGCGGCTCCCGTTCTGGGTCGATTTCGATGTGTCCGCCCGGACGGTCGCACGCGCGCTGTCACTGGCCGTGTTCAGCGCGGTAATCGCCGGGGTGATCCCGGCGCTCAAGGCGACCGGAAGGAGCGTTCAGGCCTCGATCCAGCGGGCGTCGGGAGGCGGCTCGGGGATCCGCTTCGGGGTCGCGTCGAGCGCGCTGATCGTCGCCGAGGTGGCCGCGGCGGTATGGTTCCTGGGCATCTGGTCGACGCTCGCCCCGGCCGCGGTCTCCCGACCGGGCGGTCTCGGCATCGAGACGCATCAGTACCTCTATGCGTCGCTGCGGATACTCTGGGTGGAGCCGGTCACGAGCGACGCCGTGTCGTACCAGGCGGAGTTCCAGGGCCGGATCCGGGATGCGCACCAGCGGCTGGCGCTCCGCCTCGCCGCGGAGCCCGGCGTGGGTCCAGCCGCGATCGCGAGCTCGCTGCCCGGGACGGACCATCGCAACCGGCGCATCGAGATCGAGGGTCAGACGCCCTCTCCCGACTCCTCGGGCCGGCGTGTGCACGTGGCCCAAGTGGACGTCGGCTACTTCGAGGCGCTAGGCCAACCGATCCTGAGCGGGCGAGGTTTCACGGGCGCCGATCTCGAGAACCGGTCCGCGATCATCGTCAACGAGAGCTTCGTCGAGCGCGTGCTCGGCGGTCGCAGTCCGCTGGGTCGACGCGTCCGCCACGCGGTCGCCCCGGGAGCGGAGCCCGGTCCGTGGTGGGAGATCGTGGGCGTGGTCGGCAACCTGGGGATGAACCAGCTCAATCCCAGGACGGAGGAGGGCATGTATCACGTCGTCGCGCCGGGTGAGCTCCATCCCGTGCGCTTCGCCGTGCGGGTCGGCGACGACCCGGAGGCGTTCGTGCCCCGCCTGCGGACGATCGCCGCCGATGTCGACCCGAGCGCGATGATCCAGGATCCCGCCGCGCTCGACGAGGTCTTCAACGACAAACGGTTCATTGCGACCTGGTTCGCCGTCCTGTTCACGCTCCTCTCGGCGATCGCGGTCGTGCTCTTCGCTGCGGGGCTCTACGCGCTCATGTCGTTCACGGTGGCCGAGCGCACCCGCGAGATCGGGATCCGCACCGCGCTCGGGGCGCAGCCGGTAGACATCGTGTCGGCCATCGCCAAGTGGACGTTCCTCCAGTTGTCCGCCGGCGTCGTTCTCGGCGTCGCCCTCAGCGCATGGACCATGCCGACGATCGTCGCCGAAGGGGAGGAGATCCTCCACACGGCGCACTGGGAGCTGACCGTCGGGTTGATCGCGCTGGGCGTGCTCGTGGTGGGGATGCTGGCGTGTGTACCACCGACCAGGAGGGGCTTGAGGATCCGTCCGGCGGAGGCGCTCAAGGCGGAGTGAGCCGGCAACACCCCCCGGGAGATTCTTTCCTCATGACGGGAAGCGGGATCCTGTTGAGCCTCGCTCCCCAGGGCCCGTTCCGACGGAGTCAGCTGCCGGCCGATGGCGAGGTGGGCCTCGAGCTGCTCCCGGAGGAACCGCGCTGCGGCTGCGCGCGGCCCCTTTGCGCGTTGAGCGGAAACAACGCTTCGAGAAGCTGATCCGTGGTGGCTCGCCAACTGGTCCACCCGAAACCCTCAGCGGCCTCACCGCCCGTCACCGCGTACCCTTT
>DASWKG010000148.1:0-5843 GCA_036396755.1 Actinomycetota bacterium | reverse complement strand
GGGAACGGTGAAGGTCCCCAAGGGTCGGCCAGCATGGGTCCCAGCCGAAAAGAAGTGACCCTCGGCACGGCGGGCGGCTAGTCGGGCTCGGCGCTGACTCGGAGTCTCGCGGCCTCGGCGATGAGCAGGCGGCGGTACCGTCTCGGGATGAAGGGGCGGACGGCCTTCATGCCGGCGAGGCTCGCCCGCACGGCTGCCTCCTTCGGGCGGCTCCAGGTCACGCCGTAGGCCTCGCGCAGCTTCGCGGGCAGCGAGGCGAACGCCCACCACGATGCCAGGCGGACGACCGGCTTCCACTCGGCCTCGGGCGGGGCTGAGCGCATCAGGCCGGCCACCGTTCGCGCGGCGTCGGTGACGACGAGGGTGTCGCCGGCCTCGAGGTCGCGCATGTACGTCATGAGCTCATCGACCGTCGGCGGGATCTTCTCGCGGGGCAGCTCGAGGAGCTCGGCGACCTTCATCTGCTCCTCGTGGAAGCGCTGGCGCCCGGCCGCGTCGAGCTTCCCGACCGTCAGCTTCTCGAACAGCAGGGCGCTCTCGACGAGGGTGGCGTGGACCCACAGGAGCAGGTCGGGGTCGAGCCCGTGGTACGCCTGCCCGGTGACCGGGTCGACGCCGTGCACCCGCCGGTGAACGACGTTGATGTGCTCGGCGGCGGCTCTCGCCTCCTCGATCGTTCCGAACGTGATGAGGTAGTTGAGGAGCAGCGTGCGGTTGAGGCGCTTCCACGGGCTCCGGAGATAGAAGCCCGTCTCGCGGGCCCCGGCGATCACGAGCGGGTGCGCCGACTGCATGAGGAGCGCCCGCGCGCCGCCGAACAGCACGGTCAGCTCGCCGTGCACCTGCCAGGACGCGCTGCCGGGCCCGAACAGCCCCGCGTCGATCTTCATCGGTCCATGGTAGGGGGGGTAGTGTCGTCCCGTGGATCTCGTGCTCGCCGCGACCGACGCCGGGCTGATCTCCCTGGGCGGCGCCTCACCCCGGATCGATCGGCCGGTGACGGCCCTCGCGGGCGCGGGGAAGGACCTGTGGGCGCTCACCGCCGACGGCGGCATCTGGCGCAGGGACGGCCGCGACTGGGTATCGGTCGTCGAGCTGGACGAGCTCCGCGCGAACTGCGTGCTCCCGGTGGCTCAGGACACCGCCTACATCGGCACGTCGGAGGCACACCTCCTCCGAATCCGCATCGAGGAGCGCGCCTCCATCGAGCGGCTCCGCTCGTTCGACCGCGCCGACGGGCGCTCCTACTGGTTCACCCCGTGGGGCGGCCCGCCCGACGTGCGGTCGCTCTCGGCCGACGCGGCGGGCACCCTGTACGCGAACGTCCACGTCGGAGGGATCCTGCGCTCGGACGACGACGGCGAGACCTGGGTTCCGACGATCGACATCCACGAGGACGTCCACCAGGTGCTCGCCCACCCCGACGACCCCGAGCAGGTCGCCGCGGCCACGGCGAACGGGCTCGCGATGAGCTACGACGCCGGGGCGACCTGGCAGACGAGGGCGGAGGGCCTCGAGGGCGCCTACTGCCGCGCCGTCGCGTTCACCCGTCACGGGACCCTCGTCAGCGCGTCGGAGGGCCACCACGGACGCGGCGCGGCCCTGTACCGATCCGGCCTCGACACCTTCGCGCGGTGCGTCGACGGGCTGCCGGAGTCGTTCTCCGACAACATCGACACCGGCTGCCTCGTGGCGCAGGGGAACGACGCCGCGTTCGGGACGAGCGACGGCGACGTGTTCCTCTCGCGGGACGGCGGCGAGAGCTGGGAGCAGATGGCCGAGGGGCTCGGCCCGATCCGCGCGGTGCTGCTCGCCCGGTGAAGCCCCCTAGGGACGCGCTTCGGGGGCGGCCGTGCGGCCACCCCCGAATCCCCCCGCCTCGAACCGCTACTTGAAGATGGGGTACTTCTTGACGAACGCGGTGCTCTCCCACCACTTGCCGAAGCCGAGGTACCGGCCGGCTCCCACGTACGCCAGCCCGATCAGCGCGACCGAGTAGGCGATGTGGTCGTCGACGACCGGGTGGTGCTCCGGCCAGATCGCCGACGCCAGGTACATCGTGCTCAGAAGGACCACGCCGCTGATCGCCCCGAGGCGCGCACCGATCCCCAGGATCAGCGCGGTCCCGATGAAGAACAGACCCAGCATGAACGCCCAGTCGACCCACGCCTGACCGGCGAGGCCCTGGAAGAACCCGGCGAACGGGCCCTTGGTCCCGAACTCGAGGAACCCCGCGGTGGGGCTCGCACCGTTGATCCACGCGTCGGGCCCGAAGAAGTCGATGGCCCCGGTCTCGGGGTTCCGACCCGTCGAGAATCCCAGCGCGAACAGCTTGTCGAGGAACGCCCACAGGAAGACCGACCCGAGGACGATACGAAGCGCACCCCAGACCTTTCCCCCCTTCACCTCCGGCTCGATGTACTCCGAAGCCGGGATGAGGACCTTGTCCTCATACGTCTTCATTGCCATGGCTCCTCCTCTCGGTAGCCCTTACTCGTCCAAGGTATCGACGACCCCCGCTCCGTCGACACGGGCGAACGGCCCCTCTCGGCCGGGACCATCCGGGCCCAACCCGGGACCTTCGGTCCCTTCACGCCACCGACCGATCAGCGGAGAGACCCTTCAGGCGATCGACCACGTCCACCACGCCGTCGATCGAGCGAACCAGGCGCAGGAGGATCGAGCGCGTCCTCGGGTCCGGGACCTCCCCCTTCAGCGAGACCACGCCGTCCGTCACGGAGACCCGGACCTCCCTCGGGCTCAGCTGCATCCCCCGGACCAGCACGCTCTCCTCGACGTCCACGAGGATCTCGGTGTCGGTGCGGAGGTACGGGCGGAGGAGGTCGCCGCGGGTCACGATGCCGACCAGCCGGCCTCCTCGCATCACCGGGGCGCGCTTGATCCGGTGACGCTGCAGGACCCGGGCCGCCTCGGTCACGCTCATCTCCTCGACAAGGGAGATGAGCTTGCGGGTCATCACGTCGGAGGCCCGCGCAACCGGATGGCCGGCGGTGCCCTCCCTCAGGGGGAGCAGGTCCGACTCGGAGACGATCCCGACCACCCGCCCGCCGTCGACCACCGGGACCCCGCTCACCTTCGCCCCGAGCAGGAGCCCTGCGACCTCCTTCAGGGAGGTCTCCGGCGAGACCGTGACCACCCCGACGGTCATCACGTCGCGCACGAGCATCCGGGCCATGTCACATCACCCCCGTCGCGCTCCACGCTTCGATCGAGAGCAGGTCCCGGGACGAGACCATGCCCACGACCCGGCCCTCCTCCATCACGGGAAGATGCCGGACGCCCAGTTCGAGCATCGCGGCGGCCGCTGCGGACACCTCCGTGTCGGGGGAGACCGTGACCGGCTCGGCGGTCATGTAGTCGGCGACCGGCGTCTCGACCGGATCGACCCCGTCCGAGAGCGCCCTCGCCAGGTCACGCTCGGTGATGATCCCCACCAGCCGGCCGTGCTCGATGATGGCCAGCGATCCCACCTCCTCGAACTGCATCCTGCCGGCCACGTCGATCAGGGACTCGTCGGAGTCCGCGACGAGCACCTCAGGCCGATACACGGCTCGCACCTTCATGGCTCACCTCCTGTGAAGACGAAGGTAAGGGGCAGCCCACGGCTGCCCTAGGTCCAAAAGGCCCGTCTTGGAGGGGCCGCTCAGGCCGAACCCTCTGGTACGCTCGAAGGCGTGGACAGGGAGGCCGAGCATGACGGCCGCCGCGAAGCGCTCATCCAGGCCGGCCTGATCCTCGCGTCCGAGCTGTCGCTCCCGGCCGTGCTCCAGAAGATCGCCGACCTCGCGTCCGAGGTCGCCGACGCTCGCTACGTCGCGCTCGGGGTGCTCGACCGCGCGGGCACCGGGCTCGCCGACTTCGTCACCTACGGCGTCACCGAGGACGAGCGGCGAGTCATCGGCAATCTCCCCGAAGGGAAGGGCCTGCTCGGCGCCCTCATCGAGGAGGCCCACACGCTGCGCCTCCACAACATCCAGGAAGACCCGCGATCCGTGGGGTTCCCTGCGAACCATCCACCCATGACCAGCTTCCTCGGCGTGCCGGTCAAGATCGGCGGGAAGGTGTTCGGGAACCTCTACCTGACCGAGAAGCGCGGCGGAGGAGACTTCACCGACGAGGATGCCACGGCGGTCGAGGTGCTGGCGACGCAGGCGGCCGTCGCCATCGAGAACGCCAGTCTCTACGAGGACGCACGGCGGCGAGAGGCGCAGCTCACCGCGGCGAGCGAGGTCACGCACGCGATCCTGGAAGGGAGAGCGACCGATGAGGTCCTCCAGCTCATCACCAGCCACGCCCAGGAGCTGGCGAGGGCCGACCTCGCGTCCCTCACCACCCCCGATCCGTCGGGCGATGGCCTCGTGGTCCGAACCGCCTCGGGACGCCGGGCCGCCGACGTGCTCGGCATGCGCTTCTCGCAGGAGGACTCGGCCTCCGGGGAGGCGATCCGCACCCGGCGACCGCTGCTGCTGGAGGACGCCTCGTCCGACCCTCGCGTCAACCAACCGATCGTGCGCATCGGCGGGATCGGCCCCTCGCTCGTCGTTCCGCTCCGGGTCGAGGAGCGAGTGTTCGGGACACTCCTGGTTGCGAACGAGGTGGGCGGACGCTCGTTCACCCACGAGGACCTCGCGCTGGTGGGCGTCTTCGCGGGGCAGGCGGCGGTCGCCCTCGAGCTCGGGCGCGTCCACGCCGAGCTCCAGCGCCTTGCCGTGCTCGAGGATCGCGAGCGGATCGCTCAGGACCTGCACGACGGGGTCGTCCAGTCCCTGTTCGCGGTGGGGATGTCGATCCAGGCGGCCGACAGCCTGGTCGGCGACGAGGAGGTGCGCAGCCGTCTCTCGGGTGCGGTGGAGGGCATCGATCGCACGATCCGGGACCTGCGCAACTACATCTTCGCCCTCGGGCCGGGGGGGGTCGCCGACCGACAGGTCGTTCGGGCGATCAGGGACGTCGCCGCGGAGTTCGGCGCCGCAACCGAGATCGCGATCGTCGTGGACGCGGATCCGGACACCGCGGCGGAGCTGTCGTCGATGGCGGCCGACATCCTGCAGGCTTCGAGGGAGGCGCTCTCGAACGCGATCCGTCACGCCGAGGCCGAGACGGTCTCGATCCGGCTCCGTCGGGAGGGGAACAGCGCCGTGCTCGAGATCGAGGACGACGGGACGGGCTTCGTTCCCGACGAGGTCTCCGGCGAGGGCCACGGCCTCGGCAACCTGCTCGCCAGGGCGGAGGCGATGCGGGGCAAGCTCGAGATCCTGCCGGCGCACCCGGGGACGATCGTCCGTCTCCGCATCCCGCTCGTATGAGAGCATGGACCCCGTGAGCACACAGCCCATCCGAGTCTTGATCGTGGACGATCACGAGGTCGTTCGAGAGGGCGTTCGCGCCCTGCTCGAGGCGGCCGACGACATCGTGGTCGCGGGTGAGGCGGGAGGGGTGCAGGAGTCGATCGAGCTCGCCGACTCCTCCCGCCCCGATGTCGTCGTCATGGACGTGCGGCTCGTCGACGGGAGCGGCATCGAGGCCTGCCGCGAGATCCGGGCGCGACGGCCCGACACGAAGGTCATCATGCTGACCTCGTTCGCCGACGACGAGGCGCTGTTCGCCTCCATCATGGCGGGGGCGTCGGGCTACGTGCTCAAGCAGGTCCGCGGGGGGGACCTCGCGAGCTCGATCCGCACCGTCGCGGAGGGCAAGTCGCTGCTCGATCCGGCGATGACGGGCCCGGTGCTCGATCGCCTCCGCAAGGGCAAGCACCTGCTCAAGGACGAACGCCTGGCCCGGCTCTCGCCCCAGGAGGAGCGCATCCTCGTCCTCGTCGC
>DASWKG010000147.1:0-6398 GCA_036396755.1 Actinomycetota bacterium | reverse complement strand
CTTCCTCCGCCCACCTGGTCGTCGCCCGCCATCGTCGACGGCGTCGCGATCCTCGGAGACTGCGCCGGGTTCCTCCACGCCTTCGACGTGCGGGACCCGCTGAAGGGCCCGCCGGAGGAGCTGTGGAGCCTCGAGCTCGGCGGATGCATCGAGTCGACCCCGGCAGTGTGGAAGGGCCGCGTCTACGTCGGCACCCGCGCCGGCGGCGTCTTCGCGATCGGCGACCGCTAGGCGAGCTGCGGTACGCTTGGGCCATGCCGATCCAGCCGGGGGAGAGCGCGCCGGCGGTCCCGGGTCTCGACCCGCGGGGGACCACGGCGCTCGTCTTCTACAAGGTCACCTGCCCCACCTGCCAGCTCGCCGCGCCCGCGATGGAGCACCTGCACCGGGCCGGCCCGAGCCGGTTCGCGGCGGTGGTGCAGGACCCCCCGGAGCGCGCCGTCTCGTTCGCCTCGGAGTTCGGCACGACGTTCGAACCGGTCTCCGACGCCGAGCCCTACGAGCTCTCCGACGCGTTCGGCATCCGGACGGTCCCCACGGTGTTCCTGCTGAACGAGGGCCGCGTCGATGACGTCGTGGAGTCGTGGGACCGTGACGGCTGGAACCGTCTCGCGAAGCGGCTCGAGCAGCTCACCGGCGACGAGGTCGGCGTGGTGTCGTCCGAGGGAGACGGGCTCCCTCCGTTCAAACCCGGCTGAGGGTCGCGCAACGCCCACTAGGTAGTGGGCCGAGGTCCTACCCGATCCGCCAGAGCACCAGCGCGAGCGCGCCGCCCAGGATGAGCGCGAGCCCCCCGACCCTGCTCGCGGTCCGCATCGCGCGGCCCCCGAAGCCCTCGGCCGCCAGCCCCGCGAGCACCCCTGCGATCAGACCGCCGACGTGCGCCGTGTTGTCGATCCCCCGCACCGAGAGCCCGAACACGAGGTTGATCCCGATGAGCAGGAGCGCCATGCGCACGTTCGCCTGCGCCATCGACAGCTCGCGCCGCCTCCAGTTGTAGGTGAGCCACGCGCCGAGCAGCCCGAAGATCGCCCCCGAGGCGCCGACGGCCACGCGTCCCTCCGAGCCGAAGGCGAAGGACGCCGCGCTCGCCGCGAACCCGGTCACGAAGTACACCGCCGCGAACCGGACCGTCCCGAACGCCTCCTCCACGAGGTTCCCGAAGATCACGAGCGCGTAGACGTTGAAGAGCAGGTGGAGCGGTCCCGCGTGCAGGAAGATCGCCGTCACGAGGCGCCAGTACTGACCGTCCTCGACCAGGGCCGGCACCATCGCCCCCATGTCCACGAGCACGCCCAGGTCTCGCAGCCCGCCGCGCGCGATCTCGACGACGAACACCGCGAGGATCACCGCGAGCAGGATCGTCGTGAGCGAGAGGCGGCGCAGCCGGCGGATGGGCGCGAGCGGCCTGCGCACGGACCGGCGGGCCTCCCCGACGCAGGTCGGGCAGTGGTGGCCGACCGGGGCCGGGTTCATGCACTCGGGGCAGATCGGGCGGTCGCAGCGCGAGCACCGGATCCGCGTCTCCTCGCGGGGGTGCCGGTAGCAGTGATCCGGGGAGGCGGCCATCCGGCCGCCCATCTTACCGGCGGTCGCTCGGTTCACCGGGGGGCTGGCTCACCGGAAGCAGGATCGTGACGGTCGTCCCCACGCCCACCTCGCTCTCGAGGCGCACCTCCGCGTCCATCGCCCGGCAGATGTCGCGAACGATGAAGAGCCCGATCCCGATGCCCCCGGGGTCGCCGCCGCCCTCGGCGGCGCCGCGAGCGAACGGCTCGAACACCCGCTCGCGCAGCTCGACCGGGATCCCGATGCCCTGGTCCTCGACGCTGATGGCGACCCGGTCGCCCTCCATGCGAGCGGCAACCGTGAGCGGGAGGTCCCGGTCGGAGAACTTCGCCGCGTTCCCTATGAGGTTGTCGAGAACCTGGGCGAGCCGGTCGGGGTCCGCCAGGGCGCGAGGCAGGCCGGGGCCGATCTCGAGCCGCACGGGATGGGGGGGCGCGGTCGGGATCGCCACCGCCTGCCGGATGATCGGCTCGACGTCGACCGGCGCGACCCGGACGGGGATCTGGCCGCGCTCCAGGCTCGAGAGGTCGAGCAGGTCGGTGACGAGCCGCTGGAGCCGGATGCCCGCGCTGGAGATCCGGCGTGCCAGCTCCTCCACCAGCGCCCGGTCCATGGTCTCGGCCCTTGAGGCGAGGGTCTCCGACATCCCCCGGATCGACGTGATGGGTGCGCGGAGCTCGTGCGACACGATCGAGAGGAAGTCGCCGAGGCCGGAGGAGGGCGCAGGAGCCGGACGGGGGACCAGGTCGCGGATGCTGGCGGCGAGCCCGGGGACGAGCCTGAGCACGCGCTCGCGATCGGCCGGGTCGAAGGCGTCGGGCTTCGGGGCGTCGAGGTGCAGGACGCCCACCGGGTCCCCGTCGGCGATCAGGGGCGCGCCAAGGTAGGTGCGGGCGCCGGGGGTGAGGCCCTCGGAGAGGTCGCCATGGAACCGGGGCTCCTCCTGGAGGTCGGGGATATAGCGGGGCTCGGACCCACGCAGCACCCAGCCCGCGAGGACCCGTTCGGGCTCGTAACGCGTCGCCCGCGGCCCGAAGCGAACCGGCGGGTCGGTCGCGGCCACGGCCAGCCAGCCCCGGTCCCGCACCAGCAGGGCCGCTCCGCCGAACTCGAGCGCGCCGCGGAGGGCTCGGAATGCTTCGCGAGCCGCGTCGTCGATCGTGGGTGGGCGCCCGGGGTCCATCTGCTTCCTATGGTCGCCCATCCGGGACCATTCCGACCAGCCCGACCTTCGGGGGTCGATCCGGGTGGACATGCGCCGTCCCGCTGGTGTATCAAGCGAGCCGAGGAGGCCACCGTGCGCAAGTTCCGTCTGATCCCGAAAGAAGAGTCCTTCTACGAGCTGTTCGTGCAGCAGGCCCAGATCCTGGTCGCCGCGGCCGAGCTGCTCAAGGACATCGTGGAGGACTTCGACGACATCAAGCCGCGAGCGAGGCGGCTGCACGACCTCGAGCACGAGGGCGACGAGGTCACCCACGAGGTGATGCGCCGGCTCAACACCACCTTCGTCACGCCGATCGACCGGGAGGACATCCACGAGCTCGCCAGCGGGCTCGACGACGTCCTGGACTACATGGACGCGGCCGCCGACCTGCTCGTCCTTCACAGCATCGAGCAGCCGCTCCCCGAGATGAAGGCCCAGGCGGACCTGCTCGTGCGGGCGACCCGCTCGACCCACGAGGCGATGTCGAAGCTGCCGAAGTTCGACGATCTGGCCGAGCACTGGGTCGAGATCAACCGGCTCGAGAACGAGGCCGATCGCGTGTACCGGCAGGGCACCGCCGACCTGTTCTCCGGCGACTTCAAGGCGATGGACGTCCTCAAGTGGAAGGACATCATCGACCAGCTCGAGAAGGCGATGGACAAGCTCGAGGACGTCGCCAACACCTTGGAAGGGATCGCCCTCAAGCACGCCTAAAAGGGCCGCCTCGATGCCGCTCGAGCTCGTCATCGCGTTCACGCTGCTGTTCCAGTTCGCCAACGGGTGGACCGATGCGCCGAACGCGATCGCGACCGTCGTGTCAACGCGCGTGCTTCGCCCGTATCACGCGGTGGGCATGGCCGCGGTCCTGAACCTTGTCGGGGCGCTCGTCACGGGCACCGCGGTGGCCAAGACGATCGCCGAGGGCATCGTCTCCCCCCAGGTGGTGTCGCTCGAGACGGTCGGGGCTGCCGTCCTGGCGGCCGCCCTGTGGGCGATGGGCGCGCAGGTGTACGGGATGCCCTCGAGCGAGACCCACGCGCTCGTGGCGTCGCTGCTCGGCGCCGGGTTCGCCTCCGGGGGCTTCGGAGCGCTCGAATGGAGCGGCACCCAGAAGGTCGTCTACAGCCTGTTCACGTCCCCGGTCATCGCCTTCGGCGCGGGGTTCCTGCTGATGGTGCTGATCTACCGCGCCTTCCGGCGGGCTCGTCCGCGGACCGTGCGGCGGGTCTTCGGGCGCGGGCAGATCGTCTCGGCCGCGTTCATGGCGTTCAGCCACGGCTCGAACGACGGGCAGAAGGGGATGGGCATCATCGCGCTGGCCCTGTTCCTCGGCGGGAAGCAGTCGGAGCTGACCATCCCCCTGTGGGTGATGATCCTCGTTGCGAGCACGATCGGCCTGGGGTCCGCCGTCGGGGGCTGGCGCGTGATCCGGACGATCGGCCTGCGCATGACCAAGCTCGAGCCGGTGAACGGGTTCGCGGCCGAGACGGCCGCCGCGGCGATCATCGTCGGCGCCTCGCGGCTCGGCATCCCCGTCTCGACGACCCACGCGATCGGCTCGTCGATCATGGGCGTGGGCGCCACCCGCCGCCTCTCCGCCGTCCGCTGGGGCGTGGCCGGCGAGGTCATCGGCACCTGGGTCCTGACCTGGCCGGCCTGCATGCTGCTCGGCTTCCTCCTCGGCAAGCTCGCCCACGCTATCTTCTGAGCAGCAGCAGCTGGCCGTCCTCCACGGTGCCGGGCTCGGGTGCGGTCGTGGGGCCGTGCGCCTGCACGTCGAAGAGCCACGTGCCCTCGCCGAGCTCCTCCGCCGCGTCGATGATGCCGCTCGACTCCCAGACGCCCGGGCCCACGGCCGTGCCGTCCCGGCCCGGCGGGTCCAGCTCGACCATCCTGGTCGCACCTGCGACGTCGACGTTGTCGTGACCGTGGAGGGGGAGCCACCAGATGCTGCCGTCGCGGCCCTTCGCGCCCATCACCGCCCTGCTCTCCGTGGTCCCGTCCTCCTGGATCACGATGGCGTCCTTCGAGACGTCCATGTTGTCGGGGCTGAGGGCGATGTCCCCGCCGCCGGCGACGATCGTGTCGGCGTTGTAGACGACCGTCAGCTCCGCGTCCTTCTCGGCGGGGTTCCCACCCTCGAGCTCGAGGTGGTACAGGCGCCCGAGCTCGTTCTCGCCCCCCGAGCTGCTGCCCGTGGTCACGAAGAAGAAGTCGTCGTGGTGCCTGGGGTTGAAGGCGCCGTCCTCGATCCGGACGAACCCGAAGGCCCCGGCGGCGTCGGCCGCAGCCTCGAGCGCGGTGTCGGTCATCCCCCCGGCCCCGGGGATCTCCACCCAGTGGCCATCGAGCGAGCCCTCGGTGAAGTCGCCCTCGTCGGCGAGCCCGACGTCGGCCACGAACACGTACAGCGATCCGTTATCGAGGCCGTTCCGGCCCAGCACCGTGCCGGCCTTCCTGTCCTTCTGGCCGACGTAGAGGTAGAGCTGGGAATCGGGCGTGGTCGGCCCATCCTCGAGCGAGATGATCACCGTCTCCTTGCCGCCCTTCGGGCGGACGATGGTGTTCTCCTTGGAGAAGTGCCCGAGCTTGGGGAGGGCGTGCGCCTCGTCATCGAACACGGCCACGGTCTGACCGCCCTTGCCGTCGAAGGTTGCGGCGCCGTCCGATTCCTCACCGGTGAGGAAGATGGGCCGGTCGAAGCCCGCCTCCTTGCCGAAGAGCGCGCCCGAGCAGAAGCGGCCGAACCCGCGTGTCGCGTTGAGCTCGTCGGCCGGGGAGCCGATCAGCGTGTTCTCCTGGTAGACCGCGCCGTAGGCGAGGTCGCCAGACAGCACGTTCCCCTCGTCGTCGAGCTCGAGCCGGGAGACGATCGAGCCGCGCTGGCGCGTCCCGCCCACGAAGGGCGCCGACAGCACGGCGTTGCCGAGCTCGTGGTTCATGTACAGGGTGGTGGTCTCGTCGCGCTTGTCGCGGTGGGCGCCGAGGCCGTCGGGGATCCCCACCATCTGGTAGGTCCCGCCGCCGCCCGTCAACGGGACCTCGTCGCCCACGCTCCAGAGCGGGGTGACCACGAGCGCGGGATCCAGCGAGATCGCGTAGGGCTCGATCGCGGTGGCGGCGCCACCGGGCTGGGCGAGCGCGAGCAGGGTGCTCAGCGCGGCGGCTCCGGCCAGGAGCCGGCGGGGGCGAAGCTCGTTCATCCGATCCTCCTTCTCGATGTCGGGCGCAAGGACGGTAGCGACCCACGGTGTCGCCGCCGTAGCCGCCGGGTGGATGTTGGGTGAACACCGGGCCGGAGGTCTCGTTCACGGGAAGTTCAATCGGGGGGCCCTGCCGGTTCACCCTGGCTCGCTAGCGTCGGGGTGTCCGCTCGCGACCGGAGGTAGTCGAACATGGCAGTCACCCGAAGGGAGTTCCTGAAGACCGGCGTGTCGGCCGGGGCGCTGCTCCTCGCCCGGCCGGACCGTCTCCTCGCCTCGACGCTCGGCCCGGCGGAGGCGCCCGGCGCGTCCCGCGCCTCGCGCCTCTTCCCCGGCACCACGCTGGTCCACGCCGACATGCACAACCACTCGCTCTTCTCCGACGGCGACGGTGATCCCGCGGCCGCCTTCGGATCGATGCG
>DASWKG010000146.1:0-19858 GCA_036396755.1 Actinomycetota bacterium | reverse complement strand
GGCGGAGCGGCACTTCTACTTCTCGCTGTTCGCGCCGCTCCTGGCGGTCTCCCCCGACGGCGAGACCGTGGTGGCGACCGGCGGTCTCGGCGGCGAAGGGACCGGCACGGTGGCCTACGCCGCCGCCTCCGGCACCCGCCGTTGGGGCGTCGAGTCGAAGGACACGTCCTACCGGTTCAGCTCGATCATCGGCTTCTACCCCACGCTCGCGATGAGCCCGGACGGCGATCGCGTCTTCGTCACCAACCCGCGGGGAATGGGCTTCTCGACAACGAGCTACGTGACGATGGCCTACGACCTGGCGTCCGGCGTCGCGGACTGGACGGCCCGGTTCACGACGAACGTCAGCTACGCGGCGGGGATCGCGGCGTCGGTCGACGGCGAGCGTGTCTTCGTCACCGGGATCACGAAGACGCTCGACACCTTCGTCGGCACGTCGGCGTACACGCGCGACTCCTTCGACATCCAGACGCTGGCCTACGCGGCCTCTTGACGCCCGCGCCCGGAAGGGCGAGGCTCACCTTCGTCCGGGCCGGCGTGGGCCGGTGACGTCACCGGGCGAGACAGGGGGTTGCCATGGCCAAGTACCTGTTCACCGTTCAGCTGACGCAGCAGGGAGCGGCGGGGACGATGAAGGAGGGCGGAACCGGGCGGCGGGAGGTCGTGGAGAAGATGGCGGCCGGCCTCGGCGCGACCATCGAGGCCTTCTATTACGCGTTCGGGGAGAACGACGTGTACATCATCGTCGACGCGCCCGACCCCGAGGCGGTGATCGCGATCAGCCTCACGGTATCGGCCAGCGGCGCGGCGGCCGTCACGACGACGCCGCTGATCACCGCCGAGGAGGTGGACGCCGCGCGGGACCGCACGGTCGACTACCGTCCCCCCGGCGCCTGACCGCGGTCAGGGAGCAGTGGGTCCGCCGTACGCCTGCGCGATGCCGATCGCGGCGACCGCCGGCTGGGCGGAGCCCGTGCGTCGACGGAAGTCGAGGTCCAGGGTGCCGTCGGTGACGAGCACCGTGATGACGTGCTGGTCGGCGGTGCGGTTCCCGACCTCGGCCGTGGTGTCGTGGTCCGCGAGCACGACCGCTCCCTCGGCGAGCACGTCGAACACCCGCGTACCCGCGGCACGCTTGGCGGGCTCGGCGAAGCGGAGCGTCACCGCGTACCGCCCGTCGGGGACGTCGAACCGGTAGCTCCCCGGGTCGAGACGGATCGCGCGGTACAGCGCGTCGTCGGTGGTCCCGGCGATGTCGCTGCTCACCGTCTGCACGTCGGATGCCACGTTCGTGTAGCCCCACCCGCCGGGCGTGTACGGCTGGTCGGGGGCCCAGGCTGTCCCGGCCCCGTCGGTGTACGCGCCGTCGCCCGCGTTCACCCGCTGCGCGTGCGGCGGGGTGAGCCCGTACGCGCGCACGACCGTCTGCGACACGGTGTTGCCGGCCGAGTCGGACGCCTCGGCGCGAAGCGATACGAAGCCGTTCGTCTCCTCGAGGCGGGGATGGGCCGCCTGGCCGACGAACTCGCCGCCCCCGGCCGCCGACAGCGTCACCTCCTGCCAGGTCCCGCCGTCGTCGTACGACGCCCACATCCGGGCCTCCGCCACCGGGCCCCCGCTCGCCCCGGGGAGATGGCTCACCCGGATGCCCAGCGGGAAGGCGGCGTGCTCCGCGTCGGGGAACGGAGCCCGGTTCCGCAGGTCGAGCGGGCCGAGCAGGTAGTCGACGAGCAGGAGCGACGGCACCTCCTGGTAGCCGCTGGTGTCGTCCAGGATCGGGACGACGCTCCGCTGCGGGCCCGAGTCGAACTCCCAGGTCGTGGCGGTCCGCGTCGACATCTCGGCCCACGACGCCGCCACCGACGTCTCGTACTCGAGGCGGAAGCGCTGGCGCTCGTCGGGGGTGAAGCTCCAGACGAGCGGCTCGCTCGACTCCGCGGCCAGCGCCCCCTCCTGGTAGAGCAGGAGCTCCTGCTCGTAGCCTCCGACGAAGGTACCCCCGTGACCCGCGGCATCCGCGACCGGGTCGAGCACGATCGTCAGCTCCTGGGCGGTCCGGCTCGCCGTCGCCACGATCGGGCGCGACGGCTGGGCGTACCAGGTGGTCGCCGTTCGCTCGCCCGGCGCGTAGGTGCGTGAGCCCTCCGCGAGGCAGGCGTACGGCTCCTCGAAGTTGAAGAAGCGCAGGCACGCCGACTGCGCCCACAGGGTGTCGCCCGGCGAGACGTGGTCGGCGCGCGTCCGCGCGCCCGCGACCGGGAACCCGATGTCGAGGACGAAGAACTGCCACGGGCGCCGGGCCCCGCGCGATTCGATCTCGTAGTCGCGGACGGCGCCCTGCACGGCGAAGCCGGCGTCGATGCGCGCGAGCCCGGCCGGGTCGGCGACCTCGTCGAGCGCGGCCGGGATCGCGTCCGGCTTCGGGAAGATCAGGTCGAACAGGTAGGGGCTCGCCGAGGAGGGGCCACCGGAGACGTCCGGGGCTACGAGACGGAACTGGCTGTTGAACTCGAACGCCCCCTTGGTGACCGGCTCGGTGGGCGCGGCGAAGGCCTCGACCTCGTACCCGATCACATGGCCGATCTCGACGCTGTCCCCGCTCACCGTTCCGCGGTAGTGCTCCAGCTTCATCTGCCGCGCCACGGTGGCGTAGCCAGGCACCGCGACCCGGATGGGAATGGCCGTGCGGGCGTCCAGCGCGACCTCGGCGTCGCCGGCGACCTCGAGCTCGGGCTCGATGACCCAGCGGAGCTGCTTCAGCCGGGTGCCCTCCCAGGTTCGGAACGATCCCACCACCTCGTAGGTGCCCGGCGGCACGCGGAACACCGCGGTGCCGTCGATGAACGAGCGGTCCTCGAAGAACGTGTCGGGGTCGTCGACGTTCACCGCGTACGCGCGGTCGAACCCCCCCGCCGCGAGGCCGCCGGCGCCGATGCCCTGCACGGTGAGGTCGTAGCGCTCCAGCTCCTTGGTGAACCCCAGGGGAACCCGGAGCTCGACCGTCTCTCCCCGGCGGCCAACGAGGTAGCCGCCGTAGGTCCCCGTGTCGCCGACGTCGGGATCGATGGTGACCTCGGCTTCGGCGGTGCCGCCCGCGGGCACCGAGACCGTGGCGGGGGAGAGCGAGAGCATCCCGGGGGCGGGCGCGGCGCCGTCCTCGTTCACGATCTCGAGGGCGAGGTCGAGGGTCGCCGGCGCGGTCGCGGGGTTGGTGAAGGTGACGGTCCGGCTGCTCGTCCCGCGCGCGCCGTGCGGCCACGGGAAGAACCCGAGCTGGAGCGGCGCCGGCGAGGCCCGCACCGGGTCGTCGACCGCCCTCCCCACGTCGAGACGGCCGCCACCCTGCTCGTAGACGGTGTTCGCGGCGCGCGGCACCGCGGAGGTGACCAGCGCCGACTTCACGTCGCCGGCCTCCCATCCCGGATGGCCCTGCAGGAGCAGCGCCGCCGCTCCGGCGGCGTGGGGCGTCGCCATCGATGTCCCCGAGGCCCGGGTGTAGCGGGCGTCGACCGGCGTGCCCATCGAGGTCCCGGCGGCGCGCGCGGCGACGATGTCGACGCCGGGGGCGGTGAGGTCGGGCTTGATCGCGAAGTCCCCGAGCCTCGGCCCGCGGCTCGAGAAGAACGCCAGGGAGTCGGTGCGCGAGACCGCGCCCACGGTCAGGGCGGCGTCGGCCGCGCCCGGGGTCCCGATCGTGCGGGTCAGCGGGCCGTTGTTGCCGGCGGCGATCACGAACAGCGCCCCCGACTCGGCGGTCAGGGTGTTCACCGCCACGCTCATCGGGTCGGTGCCGTCGGTGGCGCCCCCGCCGAGGCTCATGTTCACGACGTCGGCGCCGCTGTCCACCGCCCACTCCATCCCGCCGATCACCCAGGAGGCCAGCCCCGACCCGTTGTCGCCCAGGACCTTGCCGTTCAGGATCGTGGCGCCGGGGGCGACCCCCCGGTAGGCCCCGTTCGAGGCCGCGCCCGAGCCCGCGATGATCGAGGCCACGTGGGTCCCGTGGCCGAAGCCGTCGGACGTCGAGGCAGACGTGGTGAAGTTGCGCGACTCCGACACCTTCCCCTGCAGGTCGGGGTGCGTGGTGTCGATGCCGGTGTCGAGCACGGCCACCCTGACGCCCGTCCCGTCGATCCCGCGAGCGTGGGCGACGTCCGCCCTGATCTGGGCAACGCTGCGGTCGAGCGCCACCCCAACCTCCGCATCGAGCCAGATGCGCTGCACGCCCTCGAGCGGGTCGTCGCCCCCGGGCTCGGCGCTCTCGGCGATCGCGTCGCCCAGACGCTCGGCCCGGTCCTTGTCGAGGAGCGTCGCCGCCCCGTCGATGCTGTCGAGCGCCGTCGTCTCCTCGGTGGCGGGGAGCGTCGGCGCCGCGCCCGGCTCGTGCTCGACGATGAGGGGGAGCCGGCCGGTCGAGGCGTCGTCCAGATCCCGGCGGACGAGCTCGGCCACGTTGAACAGCTCGCGGTCGAGGAGCTCGGGGACGAGGGGAGCGGCCGAGTCGGGGATCACGTACAGGTCGTCGCCGATCGCGATGGTCTCGAAGGTGACCGCCGGGTCGGTGGGAAGGACCGTCGCCGCCCAGGCGCCGTCGGGCGTGCGGCGCACCAGGACGCGGTCGCCCGTGACGAGCGTGACGGCCTCCGCGGGCACGCCTTCAGGCGATGACGCCGGGCCGGGGGCTGCGGTGGCCGGAAGGACCGCGGCCATGCCGGAGGCGAGGAGTGCGAGCGCGGCGAGACGAGCGACGAGGGGGGCGGACATCGTTCAGATAGGTTCGACCGCCGCGTCCGGATCCCTGTGTGCAGGTGCACAGAGCGACGAGAGCGGATCAGGAGCCGAGCAGCTTCGCCTTCTGGGCCTCGAACTCCTCGGCGGTGAGCGCGCCCCGGTCTCGCAGGTCGGCGAGCCGGGCCAGCTCCTCGGTGACCGACGGCTTGGGCGCCGCCGAGGGGGTGGGGGGCTCGGCCCGGAGCCCGGCCCCGCCGATGGTCATCTCGCGCTCCTCCGCCCGCTCCGAGATCGTCCGCTGGATCAGCTCGGGGTTGCGCACGCTCTCGAACACCTGCCGTCCGCGCTCCCCGGCCGACTCCAGGATCAGGGTCCCGGCGCCGAGGATGCGCTGGATGATGTTCTGATCGAAGCGCACGTCGTTGATCCGCTGGAGCGGGATGTCCATCGACCCCTTGGCGATCAGCCCGCGGAGGTGGATGACCCGCTCGTTCGTCACCACGAAGTGCGACGTGACCCACTTGATGAACCACCGCACCGGGTAGAAGAGGAAGAGTAGCGCCGCGACCCCCAGGATCGCCCACCGGGCGATCCCGTTGTCGATCTTCGCGATCGCGTAGCTCGCCACCGCCGCGATCGCCACCGCCACGGTCACCGGCCAGACCAGTGCCACCCAGTGCGGCCGGGCGTCGATCGCGATCTCCTCGCCCTCGGTCAGGAAGCGATCCGGGATCCCCACGTGCCGACGCTAGCAGCGACCCGGGGAAGCGGCAACAGCGGCCGGGGACCGGCAAGACCGGCCTGTGCACTTGCACAAGACGTTCGGGCATGGAAGAGGTGAGCGCTTCTCCATACCTGCTAGGGTCTCTGTGAGGGTTCGGCGTTGTTCAACAGAGCAGTTCCCTCACACCCGGCGAAAGTTCGCCGGTTTGGCCGACGGGTGAGTAGGTAGGTCCGCACCGGCCAGGAGAGGGGGTTTTTGCTCATGACGAACGGCACCGTGAAGTGGTTCAACCCGGACAAGGGCTTCGGCTTCATCGTCCAGGAGAACGGTCCCGACGTGTTCGTAGGCCTCGGAGAGGTTCAGAACTCCGGCCTGACCACGCTCGAGGAGAACCAGAAGGTGGAGTTCGAGATCACCCAGGGCCCGAAGGGTCCCCAGGCCTCGAGCCTCAAGACCATCTAGTTCGAAGCTTCAAGCGAGGGCCCGTCGCAGCGATGCGGCGGGCCTTTCGCGCACCCTCCTTGCTCTGGTGATGGCATGGTATCCACCGGTCGAACCGGACGCGACCCCCTCAGATCTCGTACGCCGCCGTCAGGAAGTCGCTGCCCGTCGCCTGCTGGGAGACCGGGACCGCCGAGTGGGCGCCGGCGGCGAAGAGCCGGCTCGAGTCGGGGGACACCGCGAGCGCGTACGCCCCGTCGCTCGTCGCGGGCGGCGTGTACCGCGCCGTCCACAGCCGCCGCCCGTCGCCCGCGCGGTAGTCGGTCACGGTGAACGGGGCGTAGCCGCTCGCGAACACGTGGGCGCCGTCGGGGCTCGTCGTGATGGCCCACCCCGTGAACGAGCCTCCACCGGGACCCTGCTGGCTCGCCTGCCAGGCGGTCGCGCCGGAGCCGGCGTCGTAGGCGGCGACGAAGCCCTCCGTCAGCGGCCCCTCGCCCTTCCCGTAGCCGGTCACGTACACGCGGTCGGCGTCGGCGACGACGGCCTGGCCGACGTCGTCGCCCTCGCCGGTGCCCCGGTAGACGGCCGTCCAGGCGACGTCGCCGGTCGCGGAGTCGTACGCGACCGTGAAGCCGTCGATCGAGGAGCCGAGCGTGAGGTCGAGGATCGCCGCCACGCCGGTCGCGTACACGTGGCGGCCGTCGGGGCTGGCGGCGGCGTCCCAGGCGTACCCCGCGTCGCCGACGTCCGGGCCCTCCTGCTCCCAGAGGAGGTCGCCGGTCTCGGCGTCGTAGGCGGCGGCCCGGAAGTCGCGGCCCGTGACGATCACGCGCCCGCCCACGCTCCCGTCCTCGCGGGGGTCCGGCACGAACGCGAGGCCGCGGATCTCGGGGCCGCCCTCCATCTGGGCCCGCCAGACCTCGTCGCCGGTCGCGCCCTCGTACGCCACCGTGATGCTGTGCCCGCCGCCGTCGGCGGTGTAGCTGTAGCCGCTCACGAACACGAGCTCGCGCGAGCGATCCTCCGCGTCGGTCACCGTCCCGGTGGCCAGCTCGGAGACCTGGTCCCAGTCGCCGGGGTCGCCGGCCATGCGCTCCGCCCATCGTCGCGTTCCGGTGATCGCGTCGAGCGCGATGGTCGCGTAGTCGTAGTCGATGTCCCCGGTCTCGCCCCGCGAGTAGCCGGTCGCGTAGACGAGCGAGCCGTCGGCGGACGCCGCGAGGTCGAGCACCCCGTCGTCGCGCGCGCCGTCCGGCGAGCCGGGCCCTCCGTAGCCGGTCGCCCACAGGAAGGCGCCGGTGTCGGCGTCGTTCGCGACCACGCCGAAGTCGCTGTCGGCGCCGGTCAGCGGCGAGCCGCCCACGATGCGCGACCCGCCCGTGAACAGGGTCGAGCCGTCGGGGCTGATCGCCAGGTCCTCGGCGAGGTCGTCGAGCCCCGCAGGTCCGTCGTAGACGGCGGCCCACGACTCGCACCGCTCGGTGAGCGCGGCGATGCAGGGCGCCCCGGCCGAGACTCCCGTGGAAGCCTCGGCGGGCGCGAGCGCGCCGAGCGCCGTGAGCGCCAGGGTCGCGATCAGCGGTGAGCGCCTGCGTCCGTGCATCGTGTCCTCCTATCCGTTGAACCCGACGCCGTGGGTGCCGCAGTCCCGCCAGTGGCCCTGTCCGCGGGTGCCCGTGCACGCCGGGTACGCGGGAACGGTGGTGTAGGTGTCCGCCGAGATGCCGTCGAGGTCGAACGCGAGCCCCAGGGCGGTGGCACCGGCGTCGGCGGCCGCCTGGGCCTTCAGCACGACCGATGCGGGAACCGGGGGCCCGCCGTCCGTCGTCGTCGACGAGGCCGCCGACGCGGAGTACGCATCGGCGCCGCCCAGGTCGAGCAGCCCGCCGATGCCGCCGGCTCCCTGACCGAGTCCCTGCGCGAGCGCCGTCGGGGTGCCGGGCGTCGCCTGCACGTCGGGTCGGTTCGCGGGCAGCGTCGAGGTGGCGGCGACCGACGCCCGCGAGGTGATCGTGGTCTCGTAGCGGTCGTCCCCCAGCGCGTCGGCCAGGACCCCTGCGCCCTCGGCGGTGCCGGCTCCCTGGCCGGCGAGCGCAGCGCCCTGCGTCGACGCGCTGCCGACGATCGTCTCGTCGGCCGGTGCCGTGCGCAGGTCCTCGCCCGTCGCCGAGACCGAGTCGGACAGGGTCATGCGGTAGATGTCGTTCCCGCCGCCGTCATCGAGGAGCCCGATCCCCCCGAAGGCCCCCCAGCCCTGGCTCGTGGCGGTGACGGGCGGGGCGACGGGGTTCGGCGACGAGGGAAGGCACGGCTGGGTGCACGCGTCGTCGACCCGGGAGGAGATGGCCGAGGTGCCGGAGAGCTCCACCGAGTAGGTGTCGTTCCCACCGGCGTCCGACAGCACCCCGGTGGCCCCCGTGGCGCCCTCGCCCATCCCGACGTGGTTCATGTACACGCGCTGGTCCTCGATCGGCAGGGACTCGATGACCGATCGCTGGGTGTAGGTGGTGGTGCCCGCGCCCTCGAGGAAGTAGCCGGCGCCCGCCAGCGCCGCGTCCCCGAACCCGTTCACGAGGCCGTACTGCTGCACGGAGCCCACGTCGTCGGCGGTGACCTGCACCGGCGGCCAGTCGGAAGGAGCGGCCGTGATGCGGCTGTGGGCCGTGAACGAGTCGGTGCCGCCCCCGTCGGCGAACACGGAGGCACCGGCGAACACGCCGATGCCGCCGATGCTCACGGCGGCGCTCCCCGCGTTCGTGACGTCGTACGGCTGCTCCTCGGGATCCTCGGGGAAGACCGTCTCGCGGACGGGGTGCGCGATGCCGGTGGCGCTGTAGGTGTCGTTTCCGTTGCCGTCGACCATCACGCCGACGCCGCCGAGCACCGACTCGCCCAGGCCGCCGGCGCCCGCGGCGCCCCCCGTCACCTCCGAGACGAAGGTGTAGGTGTCGTTGCCGGCGCCGTCGACCATGAAGCCGGCCCCGCCGACGAGGCCGAGCCCCATCCCTCCGAGGACGCTCGTCGTCGACTCGCTGCGGTAGAGGTCGTTCCCCGCCGCGTCGAAGAGGATCCCCACTCCCCCGACCGAGCCGTAGCCGTAGCCGCCGAGCGGGGCGAGGTAGCGGTCGTCGCCGGTCAGGTCGACGTAGAGGTCGACGCCGAGCGAGGCCAACCCCGCGTCGGTGAGGTACGTGTCGTCACCGCCCAGGTCGATGTGGACCATGCCCTCCTGGACGTAGGTGTTCGCCCCGAGCCCGCCCACGCACACGCCGGGCTGTGACACGAGGTCGCACTCGACGGCGGCCGCCGCGCGCCGGGGCGCGCGTTCCGCCGCTCGGGCCAGCGCCGGCATGGCGCGGTCGACCGCCCGCGAGATGAGCGCCGCGGCCCGGAGCGCCGGCGCCGGGTCCACGGCGGCGACGCCCCGGAAGACGCCCGGGTCCCCGCCTCCACGGACGGCCACCTCGAACGCCGTCCGCTCCACCCACGAGGGAAGGGACGCGGCGGGGCCGTGGCGCACGATGCGCTGCGCCATGCGGGACGCCGCGGCGATCGACGCGGCCGCTTCCGCGAGCGTGCGAGGCGCGGGGCCCGGAGCCGGAAGCCCCTCGACGGCGTCGAGTCGCTCGGCGGCGATCGCGCCGGCGCGGATCGCCGCGCCGAGGCCTCCCCGGGCGAGTGTGTCGCGCAGGCGCTGGACGGTCGCGCGCGCCGGCGCGATCCGAGACTCGACGAGCGCCCGCTCCTCGAGCGCCGGGACGGCGCCGGCTCGGGCGGAGAGTGGGGTGCAGAGCAGCAAGGCGAGGACGGCGATGGTTCGGCGGGCTGCGGGCAGCGGGATCTCCTCTCTCATGCGGTGCCCCGGGATGCGGTCGGGGCCGGCGCGATGGCACTCGAGGCGGGCGGGGCCAGCCCCAGCGCCAGCAGAGCAACGGCAGCGACGAGGACCGGCGGGCGACGTTCGAGCATCTCGGGAGGGTTCTCGCCCGCCGGTCCGGAACCCTTTGTGCAGGCGCCTAAAAGGGGTTCCGGCGTGCTCCCCTTTACGGGAAGCCCGGCAGGGGGAGCGGGTACGGCACGTACTGGCCGTTGGCGAGCGAGCCCGAGACGGCGGTGGCCCTCGTGCCACCCATGATGCCGACGCCGTCGCGCATCAGCGGGTCGACGTAGATGTGCGTGATGATGCCGGCCGCCTGCAGGTTCGCCCCGACGGCATCCCCCGTGACGGTGTTCGCGCCCGAGCCCGAGTCGCCGAACACGATCGCGCCGCTGAACATGAAATGCGTGCGTCCCCAGTGGATCGCCGCACCGGCCCGCGGGGTGCCCCCGGTGCCGATGCCGAGCCCGTGCCCGTAGTGGACGATGGGCTGGGCGAGGAAGGGGTCGGGGGTCACGGAGACCTCCCCGTGGTTCCAGTCCACCTCGACGATGCCTCCCTCGCGCGCGTACGTGCCGCGCGGCCCGCCCCAGAAGCACATCGTCGGCGTCACGAGGTGCTGGTAGGCGGAGTCGATGTCGATGAGCGCGTAGTCTCGGCCCAGCCCGCCGTCGGTCGACTTCGAGAACCGGCCGAAGTCGAGGAGCACCGGCCCGGCCACGTCGCTCCGGTTGCCGACCGCCGCGATCACCGTCGCGGTGGCGCCGCCCTTGCCGCAGTGGCCGGCCGTGCTGATGTCGTAGGCGCCGGCGCCCCCGTACACGTGGGCCATGGAGCACAGGCTGATGCCGCCGCCGTCGATGATGAGCAGCCACGCGCCGGGCCGGATGCCGAGGCAGCCGATGCCCGCGTAGCTCGCCACTGCGGGATCCATCGACCCGTGCACGGCCTGGGCGAGCGCGGTCGTGGAGACCGGCGCGGTTCGGCCGTCGCGCGAGACGAGCGTGGGCGTGGGGTAGTCGCGCGACGCGAGCACCCCGGCGGAGGGCAGGCCCATCGTGGCGAGCTGCGCGTCGTTCAGCCGGAACTCCATCGGCGCCCAGGTTCCCTCCGGGTAGCGCTCGAGCAGCTGTTCCACCCACCGGTCGCGGAGGTCGCACATCGCGTCCTCGGAGACGGTGAACTCGCCGAGCGTGACCTCCTGCTCGGCGCCGGCCGCGGAGCTGGTCGCGACCGGGACGATCAACGAGACGACGAGCAGAAGACGCGCGCGTATCGCGGGCATCGGCCCCCCCTTCCTTCGCTTGCACCCCCAACGACAGCGGGACCCGTCGTGCGGGGCGGGTCCCGCACGGTCGTTACCCAGCGGGGGGGAGAACTATGCGTGGTCCGGGGAGCTCAGCCGCGGCCCGTGTAGCGCAGGATGTCGAAGCCGCGGTTGTAGTCGAGCGAGTAGAGGATCTCCTCGTTCGCCCAGTACGCGGCCGAGGTCGAGCCGCCGTACGGGACGTAGAAGCCGATCTCGCGGATCTGGCCCGCGTCGCTGACGCGCAGCAGCCGCGTGCCGTGCTCGTACCACGCCATCGCAACGACGCCGCCGTTGCGGTAGTCGGGGTGCGGGTCGAACCAGTGGGCGCAGAACAGGTCGGCCGGTGAGTCGCCGCTCGTGTACAGCCCGTTGCGAACCGTGTAGGACCCCAGCTTGGTGAACGTGCCGTCGTCCTGCCAGTGCGTCGCGTCGAAGGTGCGTAGCACCGCGCTCTTGTTCGCCGAGCAGTTGTTGGTGGTTCCCGACTCGCCGCCCACGAGGAAGAAGTCGTCGGTCGCCCCGTGCGGCCACAGGATCCCGTGGTTGAACTGTCCCGGCTCCTGCGGCCCCGACGCGAGGAGGGTGGGCGCGGCCGGGTTCGCGCGGGCGTCGAGCAGCTTGATCGGGTTGGTTGCGGTCATCACGATCCCCGGCGCGACCTCGGTCACGTCGTGGCCGCTGCCGCCCCAGCTGCCGGCGACCGCCGGCTGCGCCGGGTTGCGGATGTCGATGATCACGCCCTCCGAGCCGTAGGCCCAGGTGCAGTCGAGCACGCAGGTCATCGTGTGCTGGTTGCGCGTCAGGTCGCCCACCACCCGGGGGTTTGCCTTGTCGGTGACGTCGATCACGAGCGAGCCGACGAGCAGGATCTTCCCGTTCGTGTCGGGGTCCTCCTCGGCGAAGTACGGCTCCTCCTCGGCGGGGAACGCGAGCGCGCCGGTGAGCATCGGGAGCTCGGGGTCGCTGATGTCGTAGATCTTCAGGTGCTGCGACGTGGTGACGTAGAGGTAGTTGCCGACGATCTTCGCCCCGGCGGTGTCGTTGTTCGTGGGGACGTGGGTGACGAACTCGAGGTTCTGCGAGTGCCAGCCGCCCGCGTCGGGGAGGGCCGGGCCCGCGCCGGGCAGCGCGTAGGAGAGCGCGCCGAACCGGAACGCGTAGCGCTCCTCGTTCGCGGGGTTGTAGGTGCGCTTGCCGAACGTCCCGGTGACGAAGAGCCGGCGCGATGCCGTGCCGACCGCGACGCCGGTCGCCGTGTCGTAGTCGAGCGTCTGCTTCGGGTCCTCGTCCGTCCCGTGGCCGCCGTAGCGGGCCGCCCAGACCTGGCCGCCGGACCCCGCGTCGATCCCCAGCGCGATCGCGCGCGACTGCTTGCCGATCTGGAACTGGGTGAACGCCATGGTGGCGCTCGAGCCGCTCACGTAGACGCGGTCCTGCTCGGGCTCGTAGGCGACCGCCGCGCCGTACTCGTAGTTGTGCCCGGGGAGCCCGTAGCGGTGCTCCCACGCGAGCGCGCCGGTGCCGGCGTCGAGCGCGATCGTGGCGGCGTCGAAGTCGTACTCGACGACGCCGGAGGAGAGGCCCGTGACGAACACTCGCTCGCCGCGGTCGTCGATGGTCATCCCCGAGGGCACGTTGAGCCCGCTGATCGGTGGCGTCGGGCCGCGGTACCGCGTCGCCCACGCCTCGGCGCCGGTCGCGGCGTCGTAGGCGAGGACCGCGTAGTCGCTGATCAGGAAGGCGGAGGGCCCGAACGCCGAGTTGCCCGTCCCCGGCCTCCCGAAGATGCCGGCGACGAAGACCCGCGAGCCGTCGGGGGAGGCCACGAGGTGGTTGCCCGCGTCGATCTCGCGCGTGCCGCCGTCTCGGCGCTGCTCCCAGCGGAGGTCACCGGTGGCCGCGTCGATCGCGAGGGTCGCGGCGTCGGAGTCCCAGACGCCGCCGCTCGCCTTGCTCTGCCCGGTGACGAAGATCGTGCCGCCCGCGAGCGCCATGTCGTTCAGGAGGTCGTAGAGGCCCAGCCCGCCGTCGTGCTCGGCCGCCCACCGCAGCTCGTCCTTCACGAGGTCGTAGGCGACCACGGCGTAGTCGCTGCTGTCGGAGGCGCCGCTCGCCCACGACGAGCCGCCCACGTACAGGCGCGTGCCGTCGGGGCTCGGGGTCACCGCGGCCGGCGTCCCGGCCACATCGCCTTCGCCGTGCCAGCGGCGCTGCCCCTCGATCGTTCCGCTGGAGGCGTCGATCGAGAGGGTGAGGAACTCGGTCCCGGGCTCGGAGACGCGTGGCGCCGATCCGGCGACGTACAGCGTGCCACCGTCGGGGCTCTCGGCGAGCGCGGTGGGGAGCGCGGCGGCGCCGGCGTCGTGTCGGGTCGTCCAGAGCTGTGCGCCCGTGGCGGCGTCGAACGCGACCACGGCCCAGCCGTAGGTGGTGGTGCCGGGCGCGAAGCTGCGCCCGGCCACGTAGAGGCGCTGCTCGTCGGCGCTCAGCAGGACGAGGGATGCGGTGTCGTCGGGGGACTGCGAGATCGAGCCGCCCGGGGTGTCGTTCGCCTCGCCGTAGGTCCCGACCCAGGCCGGGCATGCGTCGTTGACGCGGTCGGCCTGCCGGCACGGCGAGAGGCCGGTGGCCGCGTCCGGCGCGGCCGGTCCTCCGAGGCCCGGGGCGCCGGCGTCCGGCCCGGCGATGCACTCCACGAGCGCGAGGCCCGTCGACGTGCGCGCGTCTCCGAGACAGCCCTCGAGCGGGCTACCGTGGTGCGCCCCGGCCGCCGCCGGGAAGACCATCCCGGCGGCGATCGCCAGGAGCAGCGGGACGACCTTCAGGCTCCTCACCGTCAGCTCACCGCGACCGAGCCGGTCGCGCAGCTCGTGCCGAAGCACGACTTCGCGAAGACCTCGGACCCGGCCGGGACGCTCCCGACCGACCCGGTGAACGAGCCGTCGGCGGCGAGGGTCGCCGGGACGTTGTAGGTCACGGCGCTCGGGTCGGTCCCCGCCGGGGCGACGCCCAGCGAGACCGCCGGCTTCGGGATCGTGTACGGGTTCTCGGCGAGCCACTCACCCGAGTCGGCCATGTTCACGGGGCTGAACTGCGTGACGACCGCCTGGAAGCTCGCGTAGATCGACGGGCTGGTGCCCGTCAGCGCCGACAGGACCGCACCCGGCTTGATGTCGGGCGCGTTCGCGAGGCCGAGCGGCACGCGCACGGTCACGGTCTTGTTGACGAAGTCGAACTTCCCGTCGAGCCACGCGAGGTGTGCACAGCTGTTGGAGACGCCCCCCGGGCCCGGGCCGCAGTTGCCGCGGAGCTGGAACGCGCGGCCCGCGTGCGTCGCGTGGCCCTGCGGGTCGTCGGGCACCGTGGTGCTGGAGAAGTTGCTGAGCTTCGCCTGTACCAGGTACTGCTTCCCGTTCGCCATGAACGACCACACGTAGCGGACGCCCTCGGGGAGCGCGTTCGGTGCGGTGTCGGCTCCCGGCAGGTTGTTCACCTTCCACTGGAACTCGAGGTAGGGGAGCGACGACTCCGGCTGGCGCACCGAGGCCTCGATCAGGTCGGCCCCGGCGGCGTTGCCGGGGTCGGGCGCCACCGCGGCGTCGCCCGCCGGGTCGGTGGCGAGCACGGTCGACGCGGACTCACCCGCGAAGGTTGCGGTGCCCGAGACGCTGCCGCCCACGGTCGCCGCGATGTCCGACACCGAGGTGGTCGCCGCGGGGTTCTGCGGGAGCGGGCCGTTCCACCGCAGGATGTCGAAGCCGCGGATGTAGTCGACCGCGTAGACGATGCGGTCGGTCACCCAGTACGCGGCCGACGTCCAGCCGTAGGGCTGCTGGTAGAAGCCGACGTCGGTGATCTTGCCGGCGCCGTTCGCGTAGAAGAACCGCGCGCCGTGGTCGTAGTAGCCCTGCGCGAAGATGCCGCCGTTCTCGAACGAGGGCGATGCCTCGACCCAGTGCGCGGAGCACCCGCCGACGTTCGCGGGCGCGTTCCCATCGAACAGGAACCCGTTCTTGGCCTGCATCTTGTCGAGCATCGTGTAGTCGCCGCTGCGCCAGTCGCTCATGTCCCAGGTCGAGGTGGCGCCGTTGCTCGTTCCGCAGCGCCCGGTGAGGTTGCTCTCGTTCGCCATCAGCATGATCCGGTCCTCGGCCTCGTTGGCCCACGCGGTCGAGTGGATGAGGCCGGGGGGCTTCGTCCCGACGATCGTCGAGAGCTTCACGGGGTTGAGGGGATCCGTGGTGTCGAGGATCGAGCCCTGGCTGTTCGAGACGGACACGATGCCGGGGGCGACCTCGCGAACGTCGTGCGCGCTCGGGACGCCCGCCTTCGAGGCCCAGTTGCCGACGATCGCCGGCGCGGCGGGGTTCCGGAGGTCGATGATGTTGCCGCTCGAGCCGTACAGGTAGGTGCAGTCGGCGATGCACGTCATGGTGTGCTGTCCGGCGCCAGCGAGCGTCGCGAGCTTGACCGGCGCGGCCTTGTCGGTCACGTCGTAGATATGGAGCTGGTTCTGCCCGACGCCCACCAGCGGCACGTTGCCCGTCTGGCTGTAGACGAGGATCTTCCCGTTCGTGGCGAGGTCCTCGTTCTCCCACTGGCTCGGGACCGGCGTCACGCTCATGAGCTGGGGGTCCTCGGGGTTGGTGACGTCGTAGATCGAGATGCTGCGGAGGCTCGAGATGTAGAAGTAGTTGCCGACGAGCCGCGCGCTGGTCGCCCCGTAGACCTCGAACGGCACGAACTTCACGTGCTCGACCCAGGTCGAGGTGATCCCCTGGGCGGGGGCATCGGGCCCGGCGATCCCGGCCTGGGATCCGACGGGGACGGCGAGCATGGCCAGCGACACGGTGAGCGCGATGCGGCGGATCTTCATCCTGAGCCTCCTCGGAGAGCGCGATCGGGTTGGGGCGGTAGATGGATTCGCCAGAGGAAGCAGCCTCGCCTTTGTGCATATGCACAGGGTCTTGCCCGCGCCGGCTCGCGCCGGGGCGCGCGCTCGTCGCATGATTCGAGGACGATGCGCGCGGCGAGGTTCCACGGGCCCGGGACCGACCTCGTGGTCGAGGACGTCCCCTCCCCCGAGCCCGGCCCGCTCGAGGTGGTCGTGAAGGTCGAGGCCTGCGGGATCTGCCTCTCCGACGTCCACCTGCTCGACGGCTCGCTCGGCGCGCTGAAGCTGCCGATCACGCCCGGGCACGAGGCGTCGGGGACGATCGTCCGCACCGGCTCCCAGGTTCCCGGCCGGCCCGAGGGGGAGCGGGTGGTGCTCGCGGGCGGACGGCCGTGCGGCTCGTGCCCTCGGTGCCTGAGCGGGCGCCTCGACGAGTGCTCGGCCCCCGAGGTGATGGGCTTCCACTACGACGGGGCCTGGGCGGAGGAGGTGGTCGTCCCGCTCTACGCGCTCACCGCGGTCCCCGAGGGCGTGCCGATGGAGCAGGCGGCCATCCTGGCCGACGCGGTCGCCACGCCCTACGCCGCGCTCGCGGACACGGCGGGGCTCCGGCCCGCGGAGTCGGTCGGCCTCTGGGGCATCGGCGGGCTCGGGACCCACGCGCTCCTGCTCGCGCGCCTCCTCGGCGCCGCGCCGATCGTGGCCGTCGACCCGATCCCCGAGGTGCGGGAGCGTGCCCTCGCCCTCGGCGCAGACGTTGCGCTCGACCCCGCAGCCCCAGACCTGGTCGCCCGCGTCCGCGAGGCGACCGGTGACCTCGGGCTCGACGTGGCGCTCGACCTGGTGGGCTCGGCGGCGGTCGTCGAGCAGGCGCTCGCGTGCCTGGGGCGCGGCGGGCGGGTCGTCGAGGTGGGCATGACGTTCGAGCCGCTGAGCGTGGGGCCGGGGGTCGTCTTCGGCTTCCGCGGCGCCTCGCTCCGCGGACACCTCGGCTACGGGAAGCGCCACCTCGAGGAGCTGGTGCGGCTCGTCGCCACCGGCCGGCTCGACCTGTCGGGCTCGATCTCGGACGTCATCCCGCTCGAGGAGGTTGCCGAGGGCGTCCGCCGCCTCGCGGAGAAGGACGGCTCCCCCGTCCGGATCCTGGTCAGGCCGTAGCGCGAAACCGACGCAACCAGGTCCGTTTCCGCAGGTCAGGGCCCTACTGGACCTACCGACGGGTAGGGGGACAGACCCGCCGAAGCCGCGTACACTCGGGGAGATGAACGATCCGGGTCAGACGTTCGCGCGCCGAGGCCACCAGGGCCCCGAGACGCAGGGGAAGCTCCGTTTGGGGCTGTCCCTCGGCCAGAGCGAGGACCTCTGGTCGTGGTTCGAGGGCTCGACGGCCGACCTCCGCGACACCGAGGACTGGACCCGTTTCGAGGGCGTCGAGGGATTCTCCGACGCCATGCTCCGCACCCGCAGCGACACCCGCTAACCCCCACCGGGGCAGGGAACCGACCTCCGCACGGCGAATACCTCCTTGAGTGCCCGCAGCTAGCCAATAGGAGGTGCCATGCGACGCGTGTCAACGCGCGGCGCCCTGGTGACCGTGCTCACGGCCGTGGGCATGCTCTCCGGGGGGTCGCTCACGAGCGCGGTGGTGGCGGAGTCGACCGCCGCGCAGCCGCCGATGGACTACATCGCGCAGCGAGACAAGCTGTCCCAGCCGATCTATCCCACCACCATCAAGGAGATCGTCGATCTCCCGATGGCCGACGGCGAGAAGATCTACCTCGAGATCACGCGTCCGGACCCGGCGGCGTACCCGGAGCTCGGGCCCGTGCCGGTGATCCTCGAGGCGAGCCCCTACCACGGGGCGAACGGCACCCGCATCGGTGACCGGATCTACCCCGACCCCAAGCAGGGCGCCGCCAACCTCGGGCTGGTCGGCTACTTCGCGCCGCGCGGCTACGCGGTCGTGATGATGGACCTGCGCGGGACCGGACGGTCGACCGGCTGCCTCGACCACATCGGTCCGAAGGACGCGAGCGACATGAAGGCCGTGATCGAGTGGGCGGCGTCCCAGCCCTGGTCGAACGGCCGCGTCGGCATGACCGGCCACTCCTACGTGGGCGCCACCCAGACCGCCGCGGCGGCGATGCGCCCCAAGGGGCTCGTGACGGTGGTCCCGAGCGCCGGCCTTGCCTCGATGTACGACCACCAGTACGCCAAGGGCGTTCCGTACAACCTGCAGTGGGTCGGTCCGATGGTCGCCTACGAGTGGCTCGCCGTGGTGCGCGATCTTCCCCCGGGCGTGAACAACGCGCCGGTGCTCGGCGGCACGTCCGGCGACAACTGGATGCGGGGCGGCCCCAGCGCCCAGACCGGCTGCGGGATGCAGAACTCCTCGCTGACGGCGGGCTCCGGCCAGGCGACAGGCCAGTACGAGCTGTGGCACGCGAAGCGCGACTGGCGTGAGGGCGCGGCCGACGCCGACATCCCGATCTTCATCATCCACGGGGTGAACGACAACGCGGCCCGCATCCCCGCGGCTGAGTGGTTCTTCAAGGATCGGATCCTGCGCGACGGCGACAAGGTATGGCTCGGGCAGTGGGACCACGGCTCCACGAACGGGAGCTGTGGCAACACGAGCAACGCGCGCGTCAGTCATCCGAACTGCCGTTTCAACCAGTGGCAGTACGCGCTGCACGCGTGGTTCGACCACCACCTGATGCAGCGCACCTGGACCGACGCGGACGGCGTGGTGCACCAGATCGACACCGGGCCGCCGGTCGAGGTGTTCACGAACGCCGTCGAGCCCCGCGACCCGAGCTTCGTCATGGATCCCGCGAAGGTCGACGGCAAGGTGTTCACGTCCGACGGGTGGCGTCGCTACCCGAAGGTCACGCTCTACCCCGACGCGTCGAACGGCACGCTCGGCTTCGCCCCCCCGGCGCAGACCGGGAGCGACACCCTGGGGCCGACCGCCGGCGCCGCCGCGGCGCAGGTGAACACGGGCAGCATCGAGTTCGCGTCGGCGCCGTTCGAGGAGGACGCGTTCTTCCTGGGGCTGCCGAGGCTGAACCTGCACGCGTCGGTCTCGAACAGCCAGATCACCCACCTCATCGCGACCCTCTACCGGGTGCACAACGACGAGCGCGAACCGATGAACTACTGCGCGATCAACCCGCTGCAGCGTCACGGGATCGCGACGCTGTCGCCGGTGGTCCCGGGCGAGGAGATGACGCTCCCGATGCAGTGCTTCACGATGGCGCACTGGGTTCCGGCGGGTGACAGCCTGGTGCTGCAGATCGACACGATCGAGAGCCGGCACTTCGCGAGCTTCGGCTCGGACGCTCAGATCACCGTGTTCACCGGACCCGACGACTCGGACTACCTGCTGCCGAGCGTTCCCGAGTTCACCCTGTTCGAGGACGTCCCCCTGCGCGGCTAGAGACCGGAAGCGGTACCACAGGACACCGCGGGCCTCTCCTTCGGGAGGGGCCCGCCGTCCGTCTGGCCTAGACGAGCCTCCCTGCGGCGAACGCCAGCGCGGCCGTCCCAAGGACCGTTGGAAAGACCCACATGATGATCTTGCGCCCCATCCGCTCGAGGTCGGCCTTGGTGGCGAGGCTCTCCAGGTCGGCCTTGGTGGCGAAGCGTTCGAGGTCGGCCTTGGTGGCCACCTCGGACCAGGGCACGCTCGAAACCATGTTCATGAACGTCTCCGCTCGTCGCTTCCCGAGCTGCTCTTCCAGGCCCCGGTAGAGGTCGTGGCGGTCCGGTTCGCTGACCATTGTCACCCTCCGTCGATCCAGCGGCAAGAGGCACCGCACCCTGAGAGGGAGGGCTCCAGCGTACCAGGAGCCACCGACATCATCGCCGGTCGGGGGC